>JBKJOM010000031.1:0-3557 GCA_046595775.1 Ramlibacter sp.
AGCGAGTGGCCGGTTTTGAACATCAGGGGGATGCCACCGGCTTCGCGGATCACGGGGGCCAGGCGCTGGGTGCACTTCACATCGACGATGATGGTGCCGCCGGGCACGCGAGAGAGCACGTCCCGCGCGAACAACATCATCTGGCGGTCCGGGTAGATGTTATTGCCGCCGCGCGTGATGATGCCCAGCCGGTCGCCGTCGCCGTCGAAGGCCAGGCCCAGCTCGGCGCCGTGTTCATTGATCGCGGCGATCAGGTCCTTCAGGTTCTCGGGCTTGCTCGGGTCCGGGTGGTGATTGGGAAAATTGCCATCCACCTCGCTGAACAATTCGATCACCTCGCAGCCAAGCGCGCGAAAGATGCCAGGCGCCGATGCACCGGCGATGCCGTTGCCCGAATCGACGACGATCTTCATCGGCCGCGCCAGCTTCACGTCCTGCACGATGCGGTCGCGATAGGGCGCGAGCACGTTGACGTTGCGGATATTGCCGGGCCTCGCGGCTGCGGCCTGCGGGCTTTCTTCCATTTGCCGGCGCAGCGCCTGGATCTCGTCGCCGTGAATCGCGCGGCCGGCCATCACCATCTTGAAGCCGTTGTAGTCCTTCGGGTTGTGGCTGCCCGTCACCTGGATGCCGCTGGCGCACAGCGTGCTGGTGGCGAAGTAAAGCATGGGCGTGGTCGCGAGGCCGATGTCGATGACGTCGACCCCGGAAGCAACGAGCCCGCGAACCAGGGCCGCGCTCATCGCGGGGCCCGATAGGCGCCCGTCGCGCCCAACGGCGACGACCTTCTCGCCTTCGGCCTGCGCGATCGTGCCGAACGCATGGCCCAGCGCCTGCGCCACGTCCTCGTTCAGTGTGGACGGCACGATGCCGCGCACGTCATAGGCCTTGAAGATGGAGGGGGAGAACTGCATGGAAGGCGGTCCTGGGGTCGTTGCGGGAACGGAAATTGTATGTGGCGCGAATGGCTGGGCGGGGAGGCACGAAGGGGCTATGGGATTGTCGAGCAAGCCCCTAAACCGGACGCAGAGGACGCGAAGGATTCGCAGAGGACGCAAAAGGACTGCCAAAAATATTTTCTTGGCTGTTCTTTTGCGTCCTCTGCGTAATCTTTGCGTCCTCTGCGTCCGGCTGTCCGGATTTCTGGGACATGTCCGGAAACGGCCAGTCCGATCGGGCGGGCTGCGTATCATGACTTGCATGAACCCGGAACCCATCGCCCTGCAGTCCGACGCCTGTTACCTCGCCCTGAAGGCGCGGGACGCGCGCTTCGACGGGCGGTTTTTCACGGGCGTCACCTCCACCGGCATCTATTGCCGCCCGGTCTGCCGCGTGCGGACGCCGCGCCGCGAGAACTGCCGCTTCTTCGGCCATGCGGCGCAGGCCGAGAGCGCGGGTTTTCGTCCATGTCTGCGCTGCCGCCCCGAGCTGGCGCCCCACTCCGTCGTGTGGTCGATCCAGGATGCCAGCTACATCCTCGCGCACCAGGCCGTGCGCCTACTCGATGAGCCCGAGGCCTGGGGCGGCGGCGTGCCGTCGGTCGACGCGCTGGCGCAGCGCCTGGGCGTGAGCGACCGCCATGTGCGCCGCATCTTCGAGGCGCAATTCGGGGTTTCGCCGGTGCAATACCTGCAGACGCGCCGCCTGCTCACGGCCAAGCAATTGCTGGCCGACACGCAGTTGCCGGTCACGCAGGTCGCGCTCATCAGCGGCTACTCGAGCCTGCGCAGGTTCAACGCAGCTTTCGCGCAGCACTATGGCCTGAGCCCGACCCAGCTGCGACGCGAAGGCACAGGCGCGCCCCGCGAAGGCATGGCGATCCGCCTGGGCTATCGGCCGCCTTACGACGCGCAGGCGATGCTGGCCTTCTTCCGCACGCGCGCAATCACGCACGTCGAACAGGTCGGCGACAACACGATGGCGCGCACGCTCGCCATCGAGTCGGGCGGCAAATCGCACAAGGGCTGGATCGAGGTGGCGTTCGACGAGGAGCGGACACGCGTCGTGCTGCACGTGAGCGACGGCCTGCGCGAAGTCCTCCCGGTCGTGATTCATCGCGTTCGCGCGGCGCTGGACCTGGATGCCGATCCGCAGCCGATCAATGCGGTGCTGCACGAGCACTTTCCCAACGGTGACGGTCTGCGTGTGCCCGGTGCGCTCAGTGGCTACGAGATCGCCGTGCGGGCCGTGCTCGGCCAGCAGATCACCGTGGCGGCGGCGCGGACGCTGGCGCAGCGCCTGGTCGACCGCTTTGGCGAGCCGATCGAGACGCCGCTGCCCGCGTTGCAGCGCCTCTTCCCCGAGCCGGCCGTGCTGGCGCAGGCGCAAGGCGATGCACTCGGCCAGTTGGGCATCGTGAAGCAACGCCAGACCGCGCTCGTCGGCATCGCCCGCGCGGTGGCCGAGCAACGCCTGCAGTTGCACGGCGGCGCCGACGTCAATGCGACCATCGACGCGTTGAAAGAGTTGCCCGGCATCGGCGACTGGACGGCACAGTACATCGCCATGCGTGCGCTGCGCTGGCCCGACGCCTTCCCGGCTGGCGACGTCGCGCTGCACCAGGCGCTGGGCGTGCGCGAGGAACGCAGCCCGGCCAAGGCGGCGCTCGAAGCGTCACAGGCCTGGAAACCCTGGCGCAGCTATGCTGTCATTCGCGCGTGGGCATCGATGGCACCCCCTTCCCCCAAGCCCTCCGCTCGCCCCTCGAAGGCGCAAGAAAGCAAGCCATGAAGTTCGATCCCACCACCGTCAAGACCCGCTGGGCCGGCCCGCTGGGCACCATGATCATTGCGGCCACGGCGCGCGGCATCGCAGGCATCTGGTTTGCCGGCCAACGGCACATCCCCGACCACGCAGCGTGGCCTACGCAAGACGACCATCCGATGTTGCAACGGGCCATCGCGCAATTGCGGGAGTACTTCGCCGGCAAACGCACAGCCTTCGACTTGCCGCTCGACCTGCAAGGCGGCACCGCGTTCCAGCAGTCGGTGTGGCAGGCGCTGGTTGCGGTTCCACCCGGCGGCACGACGAGCTATGGCGTGCTCAGCCAACGCATCGGCAAGCCCGCGGCCGCGCGTGCGGTGGGCGCCGCCGTGGGGCGCAACCCGGTCAGCATTGTCGTGCCGTGCCATCGCGTGCTGGGCGCGGACGGCTCGCTCACTGGCTACGCCGGCGGGCTGGACCGCAAGTGCGCGCTCCTGCGGCTGGAGGGTGCGGCTTGACCGGCTGGGCGCTCGACTTCACCTCCCTTGCCGCGATCTGGGGCTCCTCGTTCCTCTTCACGCGCCTGGGCGTTGTGGAGTTTCGGGCGCACTTTCGTCGTTCCGGTGTTCGCCGTCACTACGGCGCGGTGGGGCAGGCGATGAGCTCTGCCTCTACGAACTGATGTTCAGCCAGTGCAATCCCGCTTCGGGGGTGAGTGAGCCCATCCGCCTGCTGGGACCTGGCGATGACCTGGTGCGGTTGACCGAGCTGATTCATGCGGCTTATGCGCCGCAGGCGGCAAAGGGCCTGCGTTACTGGGGCACGCACCAATCGGTGGAAGACACCCGCAGGCG
>JBKJOM010000190.1:0-22327 GCA_046595775.1 Ramlibacter sp.
AGCCTATGATCGACGCGATGATCGACACGCCGCCCAGCGCCAGCGGATACATGACCGCAGTGGTACCGGCATTGGCCATCAGCAGGGCGCCCAGCACCATGGTGGCGATCAGCGTGCCGACATAGGGATCGAACAGGTCGGCCGCCATGCCGGCGCAGTCGCCCACGTTGTGGCCGACGTTGTCGGCGATCACCGCCGGGTTGCGCGGATCGTCCTCCGGGATTCCGGCCTCTACCTTGCCCACCAGGTCGGCGCCGACGTCGGCGCCCTTGGTGAAGATGCCGCCACCCAGCCGGGCAAAGATCGAGATCAGCGAAGAGCCGAACGCAAAGCCGATCAGCGGGTTGAGCAGCGCCGCGAGGTTGCGGTCGGGCGTCAGGTTGCCGTTGCCGGCCAGGAACCAGTAGAAGCCGGTCACGCCCAGCAGGCCCAGGCCCACCACCAACATGCCGGTGATGGCGCCGCCGCGGAACGCAACGTCGAGCGCGGGTCCGATGCCGCGCGTTGCCGCTTGCGCCGTGCGCACGTTGGCCCGCACCGACACGTTCATGCCGATGAAGCCGCACGCGCCCGAGAGCACCGCGCCGATGATGAAACCCACGGCGGTCTGGCCGTCGAGGAACACGCCGATGAGGATGGCCAGCACCACGCCGACGATCGAGATCGTCTTGTATTGGCGCGCGAGATAGGCGGCTGCGCCTGCCTGGATGGCTGCTGCGATTTCCTGCATGCGGGGGTTGCCGGCATCCTGCGAGAGGATCCAGCTGCGGGCCCAGAAGCCATATGCCACGGCCGCGAGGCCGCAGACGAGCGCGAGTATCAGCGCTGAGTTGCCATTCATACCCAATTTCTCCTGTAGTGCGTGTACGTTGCTAAAGGGCGCCACGCTAGCGGTGCCCCCGCTGCGTTGCTTCCTCTTGGCTTTCCGCACCCCGGAAACCAGATTGGCCAACCGGCGAAATATACAGGCGAAGGCGTGACGGATTTGCGTCTGGCGCGGGAAAGCAAGCCCTGCGAAAGTAAAATGAGGGTTAATCCTAGGTTTGTTGATCCCCCTCATTACTCACAAAGACAAAACCATGTCACTCGACAAAGTCTTCCCCGGCAAGCATGTTCCCGACGCCTTCAACGTGATCATCGAGATCCCGATGAACGCCGACCCTGTGAAGTACGAAGTGGACAAGGAGTCGGGCGCGATCTTTGTCGACCGCTTCATGAGCACGTCCATGCACTACCCGACCAACTACGGTTACGTGCCCAAAACGATCAGCGGCGACGGCGACCCGGTCGATGTGCTCGTCATCACGCCGGTGCCCTTGATCCCCGGCGTGGTCGTCACCTGCCGGCCGATCGGCATCCTGAAGATGGAAGACGAGGCGGGGCAGGACGGCAAGGTCCTGGCCGTACCCACCGACAAGATCCTCTCGATCTATACGCATTGGCAAAAGCCCGAGGACCTGAACCCGCTGCGCCTGAAGACCATCGCGCACTTCTTTGAGCACTACAAGGACCTGGAGCCGGGCAAGTGGGTGAAGATCCTCGGCTGGGATGGGCCCGAAGCCGCGAAGAGGGAAATCCTCGACGGCATCGAGAACTACAACAAGGCCTACGCCTGAAAGCGTGATCGCGGGCCTGGCCCGCATCCCGCATGTTGGGTCAACCCCGATTCGGGTCCGGGTAGAGCAGGCTCTTGAGGCCGAACATGCCCGTTCGGTCAAACGGCCGCCAATGACCTTCGGCCTGCGCGAGCCGGTCGGCCACCGCCCACCACGCGCTGGGGTTCACGCCCATGCCGATGTGGCTGGCCACCACTTCAATGTTCTCCGTCTCCGCGTGCCCAAGCGACGGGTCCTGGATACTGCCTTGCCACGCGACGATTCCGTCCGTGCGCGAGAACACGCTTGTGGTCGGCACCGGCGGCGCCTTGTGCAGCTCGAATCGCTCGTGCTCGCGATCGATGTTGCGGCCGCTGGTCAATTCATAGATGCGCCATGCATTGGTTGACTTCGGAGGCCCTGAGAACGGCGTGCCGAGCGTGATCACGCAGCGCACCGCTTCGGGCATTTCCTTGGCGAGTTCGCGCGCGTAGACGCCACCCAGGCTCCAGCCGATCAGGCTGACCTTGCGGCCGGTACGGTCCAGCGCGTCCTTGAGGTTCCGCCGCGCAGTCTCCAGTACGCCGGCACGAGGGCCGAAGTTGAAGCCCTGGGCCCAGCCTTCAGTGCGATAGCCGATCGAGCCCAGGTAGCCGCGCAATGGCAGCGTCGAAGGATCGCTCGCCGCGAGCCCGGGAAACACCAGCACCGCGTGCCCGTCGCCCGCAGGCGCCCGTTGCAGCGCTGGCCACGCCGGAAGCAACGACGCGAATTCAAACGGCGCGCGAAATTCGAGCGCGAGCAGCGCCGGTCCCGGTGGTGCCAGGTCGCTGTTGGGTGTCCGCCGGGTTGCCATGTACTTCCTTGCCTCGTTTTGGATATCTGTCGCGAGCCAGCACCACTGCACGCGGACGCAACGCTTGCGGCACCCTAGCAGGTTGCGCGCGGGTCGCGCGTCGCAATCCCTCGATTAGAGTGGGCTGTCGTCGATGCGGTCACGTTGGCGACGATCGCCCCGAGGGTTACTACCGAGCAGCGGCGCGTTCTGCCCGGCGACTCTTGTGCACGTCGGGCGTCGGGGAAGCGGCGGGTGCAGAAGCTTGTGCAAACAAGGCTTGCGCCTCCTTGAAGGCGGCTTCCATTGCATCGGCGAGGTCCTGCAAGTGCGGCACGGCCTTCTTGCAGGCGATGATGCCGAAGTCCACCCGGCCTGCGTATGTCTGGACCGTGATGTTCAGCGCCAGGCCGTGCACGACGATCGACAGCGGGTGGAACGTGACCATGCGCGCGCCAGCCAGGTACAGCGGCACCTGTGGTCCGGGGACATTGCTGATCGCGACGTTGGCCACGCTGGGCAGCTTGTCGGCGATGCCGTTCTTTCCGTAGGTCTTGAACAAGGCCTTGCCCGCACCACCCATCACCCAGGGAGAGAGCAGCGAGGGATAGTCGGTGGGCAGCACCGACTTGAGGCTGGCCAGCGCCGCCTTGACCTTGCCGGTGGAAGCCATGATGGCGTTCATTCGCTTCATCGGGTGCGCGAGGTGCGTGCCCAGGTCGACCGCCGTGATCGAGGCCTGGTTGTTCAGCTCCTTGTTGCTTTCGTCGCGCAGGCTCACCGGCATGGCAGCGACCAGCGGCTTCTTCGGCAGCGTGCCGTGCTTGGCGAGGTAGGTGCGCAGGGCCGTGGAACAGATCCAGAGCACGATGTCGTTGAATGAGCCGCCGACCGCCCTGCCCATGGCCTTGCAATCGGCCAATGGCAGCGTGGCGGTCGCGAAAGCGCGCTCGCGCGAGATGCCGACGTTGAACATCGTCCTGGGCGCCAGGGTGATCGGCGACCTGGGGCGCAGGCTGCGCAAACCCTTGTCGCCACCCTTGACCGACTGGCGCGCCACTGCGCTGCCCAGCGCACTCGCCGCCGCCGGCAGCGAGCGTGCCAGCTTCGCGTATTGCGCGAGGGAGTTCGAGAATACCGCCCCGATCATTTCGCCGATTTTCAAGTCGCCCCCGGTGCGGCCCTTGCGCGCCGCATCGGGCGGTGGCACTTCGCGAGGAGTCGGGCCGAGGTCAAGCACCGCATTGGCGAGCACCGTGCCGCCCTTGCCGTCGAGTGCGGCGTGGTGGATCTTGGAATAGAACCCGACCAGCTTGCCCTCGACCTTCATGCCAGCATCCGGCTTGATGTCGTCGAAGACGTAGAACTCCCATAGCGGATGTTCGCGATCAATCAACTGGCCGTGCAGCTTGGCGGCCATCGCCTGCGCCTGCTTCACAGTCAACTTGCCACCCGGCACCTTGCGGACGTGGAAGTCGAGGTCAACAGAATCGGCTTCGACCCACATCGGGTGGCCCAGATCGAACGGCATGAATGCCAGCCGCCGGCTGAAGATCGGCGCGAGGTGCATGCGCTTGGCGATATGGCCCCGCACCGCCTTGCTGAAACTCCCCTTGAAACCCTTGGGCAACTCGTAGAGGTTGAGCGAGCCCACGTGCATGGGCGTCTCGGGCGTTTCGAGGTAGAGGAAGGTGGCGTCCAGGCCGCTGAGCGATTTCATCTTTTGCGTCTCCGTGGCAGCACGATAACGCCGGCTTCATCGGGGCAGCACTAGGGTAAGCAAGGGGCGGCCCGTCGCTTCAACCCTGGCGGAAGGGACTGCGTTCTTCGAGGTGGTCGAGGTAGTTTTCGATGCCCTGGCCCTCGCGTTCCAGGAAACGCTCCACCGCATCCGCGAACGCGGGGTGCGCCAGCCAGTGCGCGCTGGTGGTCTTCACCGGCATCAGTGCTCGCGCCATCTTGTGTTCGCCTTGCGCGCCGCCTTCAAAGCGACGGAAACCGTTGGCGATGCACCATTGCAGCGGCTGGTAGTAGCAGGCCTCGAAGTGCAGGCAATCGACGCGCTCCCGCGCACCCCAGTAACGGCCATAGGCCACCTGTTCGCCGTCGCCCTCGACACCGAGCGCGATCAGGCTGCAGGCAATGGGTTGGCCCCCGCGCTCGGCAATGAACAGCAACCAGTTGCCAGCCATCCCGCTGGCCATGCGCTCGAAGAAGTTGGGCGTGAGGTAGGGGGCGTTGCCGTGTTCGAGGTAGGTGCGCTCGTAGCAGTTGTAGAAGAAGTCCCAGTCGACCTGGGTAATGTCGGCACCCCGCGACCAGCGGAATACAACACCAGCATCGGCCACCTTGCGCCGCTCCTGCCGGATCTTCTTGCGCTTGTCGTGGGCGAGACTCGCCAGGAACGCATCGAAGTCGCTCCAGCCCGCATGGGTCCAATGGAACTGCACGGTGTGGCGCAACATGAGGCCGCGTGCCTCGCAGGCCGCCGCGTCTTCATCCGAGGCAAACAACAGGTGCAGGGAGGAGAGTCCTTCCTTTATGCACCGTGCGAGCACTGCCTCCAGAAGGGCTGCACGCGCCTTCTTATCGCGGGCCAGCAACCGGCTGCCCGGCACCGGCGTGAAGGGGCTGGCGATCAGCCCCTTGGGGTAGTACTCCAGCCCGTGCTGCTCGTACGCATTTGCCCACGCCCAGTCGAAAACGTATTCGCCGTAGGAGTGGGACTTGAAGTACAGCGCGCAAGCAGCCTGCAGAACCCCGTCACGCTCGAGCGTGACGAAGCGCGGCGTCCAGCCGGTCCCCGGCGCGGCGCTGCCGCTGTCGTGCATCGCAGCGAGGTACTCGTGCCGCATGAAGGGACTCGGCGCACACTGCAGCGCCACAAGTTCATTCCATTGCCGCGCATCCACCTCGCCCGGCGTGGCGTGGATGCGGGTGACATAATCATTCGAGTCGTCCAACACTTCCGTTCATGGCCCTGAAGATCTGCATTGCCCAGCTTGATTACGTTGTGGGCGACACGGCCGGCAACGCCCAGAAAATTGTCGCGGCCTGCCGCACAGCTTATGCGCAGGGCGCGCGACTGGTGCTCACGCCGGAACTCTCGATCTGCGGCTATGCGGCCGAAGACCTGTTCCTTCGCCCTGCTTTCGTCGCCGCCTGCGATGATGCCGTGAAAACGGTGGCCCGCGAGCTGGCCGGGTTAAGCGGCCTGCATGTGGTGGTGGGACACCCGATGGGCGGCGACATCCGCAGCAGGTCGGTAGCTGTGCAGCGGCGCTTCAATGCCGCGAGCGTGGTCAGCGAGGGCCGCATCCTGGAAACCTACGCCAAGCGCGAGCTGCCCAACTACCAGGTGTTCGACGAGCGCCGCTATTTCACGCCGGGTCAGGGCACCTGCGTCTTCCAGGTCGACGGCGTGAGCGTTGGTCTGCTCATCTGCGAGGACGCGTGGTTCGATGAGCCGGGTCTGCTCGCGCGCGAAGCCGGTGCCGAAGTACTGGCGGTGATCAATGCTTCGCCCTTCCACGTGGGCAAGGGCGGGGAGCGGGTCGCTCGAATGGCCGAGCGCGCACTAGCGCTTGATGTGCCCGTGCTTTACGCACACCTGGTCGGTGGGCAGGACGAAGTGGTGTTCGACGGCGCTTCCTTTGCGGTGGCGGCCAGCGGCGAACTGGTGGCGCGCGCACCCGGATTCCAGGAAAACCTGTTCATGGTGCAGGCGAATCGCACCGACCGCGGCGTCGCGCTTTCGGGGACGCTGGTGCATGAGCGCACGGCCGAGGCCGATCTATGGGACGCGCTGGTGCTGGGCGTGCGCGACTACATCGGCAAGAACGGCTTCCCCGGCGTCCTGCTGGGGCTGTCGGGCGGTATCGACTCCGCTCTTGTGCTGGCGATCGCGGTCGATGCGCTGGGCCGCGACAGGGTTCGCGCGGTGATGATGCCTTCGCCGTACACGGCGGATAT
Source organism: Ramlibacter sp. (assembly GCA_046595775.1). Lineage (GTDB taxonomy): Bacteria > Pseudomonadota > Gammaproteobacteria > Burkholderiales > Burkholderiaceae_C > Ramlibacter. Next base: position 6,403 of record JBKJOM010000190.1, read on the forward strand.
CTCGTGGATCGACGCGCGCGACATGGCAGCGCGCATGGGCGTGCGCTACGACGAGATTTCGATCGTGCCCGAGTTCGAGGCGTTCAAGGCGTCGCTGGCGCCCGAGTTCAAGGGCCTGGCCGAAGACACCACCGAAGAGAACATCCAGGCGCGCATCCGCGGCGTTTTGCTCATGGCGCTGTCGAACAAGTTCGGCAGCATCGTGCTGACCACCGGCAACAAGAGCGAGATGGCCACGGGCTACTGCACCTTGTACGGCGACATGGCGGGCGGTTTTGCGGTGATCAAGGACTTGCTCAAGACCACGGTCTTCAAGCTCGCGAAGTGGCGCAACGTGCATGACCCGTACGGCACCGGCATCAACCCCATTCCCGAGCGCATCATCACGCGGCCGCCCAGCGCGGAGTTGCGGCCCGGCCAGGTCGATCAGGACAGCCTGCCGGCCTACGAGATCCTCGACGCCATCCTGGAGCGCTACATGGAAGACGACCAAGGCGTCGAGCAGATCATCGCGCAGGGTTTCGAGCGTGCCGTCGTGGAGCGGGTGGCGCGCCTCATCCGGGTCAACGAATACAAGCGTCGCCAGGCGCCAGTAGGAATCCGGGTCACGCACCGCAGCTTCGGCAAGGATTGGCGCTATCCTATTACCGGAAAGTTCCGCGCCTAGAAATCCACGACAAGAGGAGACTTCATGAAACAGATCACCGCCATCGTCAAGCCGTTCAAGCTCGAAGAGGTGCGCGAGGCGCTGGCCGATTGCGGCGTGACTGGGCTGACGGTGACCGAGGTCAAGGGCTTCGGGCGCCAGAAGGGCCACACCGAGCTTTATCGCGGCGCCGAGTATGTTGTCGACTTCCTGCCCAAGGTGAAGGTCGAAGTGGTGGTGAAGGACGGCGACGTGGATCGCTGCGTCGATGCCATCGTCAAGGCCGCGCGCACCGGCAAGATTGGCGACGGCAAGATCTTCGTGACCACGGTCGAGCGCGTGGTACGCATCCGCACCGGCGAGGTCGACGAGTCGGCGGTCTGATCCAGCACAGCGGCGGGCTCAGGCCAGGTTCGGAGTCCGCTTCAGATCTGCGACATGTCGGTGTGGCGCGGCGCGAGGCTGGCCGACTCGACCAGGTTTCGCAGCAAGGGGACGGCATCGGCGCCCACCCGCACCAAGTCCATCTGCCAGTCGCTCATGAATTCGTGCTCGACACTGGCGGCGAGGAAGTCAAGCAGCTTGTCGAAGTAGCCGGCCGCGTTGAGCAGGCCGATCGGCTTGTCGTGGTAGCCGAGCTGGCGCCAGGTCCACACCTCGAAGAATTCCTCGAACGTGCCGATACCACCTGGCAGCGCCAGGAAAGCTTCGGAGCGTTCGGCCATCATGCGCTTGCGTTCGTGCATGTTGTCGACGACGTGCAGCTCGGTGCAATCGAGCTTGGCGTACTCGCGCTCGACCAGTGCTGCGGGGATTACGCCGATCACGGTTCCGCCAGCCCGCAGCGTTGCATTGGCCACCACACCCATCAGGCCTGCATTGCCGCCGCCATAGACCAGTTGTCCGCCGTTCTCGCCGATCCATCGGCCCACCTCAATGGCCACGGACTTGAATCGATCATCGGAGCCTTCGCGGGACCCGCAGTACACGCACAGGGAAAATGAGGGGGTCATAAGGCTGCGCTGAACCGGTGAAAAAGCGCGCCTAACCAGATACCCCCACACAGGATCAAGCTGAGCAGGACGGCGGCGCTGCCCATGTCCTTGGCGCGCTTGGACAATTCGTGCCACTCGGGTCCGATGCGGTCGATGGCCGCCTCGATCCCGGTGTTGAGCAGTTCCACGATCATCACGATCAGCACGGAGCCGGCGAGCAATGAGAATTCGATCCAGCCCGCGCCCAGCCAGAGGGCAGCGGGAATCATCACCGCTGCCGCCAGCGCTTCCTGCCGGAAGGCGGTCTCGCCCCAGCCCGCGCGCAGCCCCGCGAAAGAGAAGCCCGCTGCATGCCAGATTCGGTTGAAGCCGCTACGCAGCTTCTGCGGGTTGGCGGGCAAGTTGGCTCCGGGGGGCAGGGACGACATGCGGCACATTGTCGCGCACGCCGACCCCTGGTGACTCAGCCTTCAGCAGGCACCAGCCTTGTGCCGGCGAGCAGGTCGTGAAGGAATTGCCGTTGAGCGTTGGCAAAGGAGAGCAGGGCCCAGAAGCCCATCCAGGCACCCACGACAGCAGTGATCTGCCAGGCTGAAAGCTTGAGCGGTGCGGCGATGGCGAGCGGCGGAAGGATCCACAGCCAGCTGCAGGCATAGCGAAAGAAGGCGCGCAACTGGTGCGGCGGTCGCCCATCTCGGCCCGCCACGCGGATCTTCCAGGTGCGCATGGCCAAAGTCTGGCCCCGGCTCCAGCACCAGGTGAAATAGATGCCGATGACAACGACGAGGAACGCGAGCAGCAGCGGGCGGCGCGGGTCGATGCCGCTTTTCATTTGCCCGGCGATGCTGAACACGAGTCCGGCGGCGAAAGCGATGCCGAACAGGAGCATGCTTTCGTAGAGCATGCACGCAAGTCGCCGCGCCAGGCCGGGAGCCACGCGGGAATCAGTTGCTTGCCGGCGCCGGTGCCGACGCGGGCTGCTGCTGCGGCAGCAAGGTGTTGTGGTCGACCTGGTTGGGCGCTGCCGCGATGCGGGGTGCTTTGGCCTCGGGCTCGGACTTGGACCTGGGACGGTTCGTGGGCACGTGGGCGAGCTTGTCCGGCGCTACCGGCTTGATCGCGGCGGCCGTGGTGGGCGGTTTGGTCGCGCCAGCCGCGAGCTTTTTCTTTTCCTCGGGCGAGAGGGCCTGGTAGGCCTCCCACTTGGCTTTCTTGTCGTCCGGCGGAATTGCCTGCGTTTCGCCAAAGCTGATGCGCGCCTGCGCGCGTTGCTGGGCGCTGAGACTCGCCCACTCGGTCATGCGGCTGTGCAGCTTGGCCTGCTCTGCTACGGGCATGCGCGGGAAGTTCTGCGAAAGAGCGATCCACTTGCGCTTTTGCGTCTCGTTGAGCGTGTCCCATTTGGTGGCCAGGGGCGCTAGCGATTGCTGCTGCATGGGCGTGAGTTCGCGCCAGAGCGGCTTCGTCACCACAGCCACCTTGGTTGCGCCCTTCGATCCGGAAGCGACCTTCATCGCTGGACGGGCAGTGCCGGAGGCGCCAGGCTGGGGTGCCTGTACCTGCGGGTGCATCGGTGCTGGTGCGGGAGTGCTTGCCGGATCAGCTTGCTGCGCATGGACGGCCCCGAAGGTCCACAGTCCGAACGCGCAGGCCAACACCTTCGCCATGTGCAGCGAGGGGGAGTGCGAGGGGTCCTTGCGGCCGGGGTAGTTCATCGCTTGCGCGAGTTATTCCCGGCCCGCCTTCAGGAACTGGACGAAACCCGGGTCCGCATAGGCGGCGGGGGGCAGGTCGTCGGTCAGGAGCGCTGCGTCGATTTCGGCCACTTCGCTTGCGCGACGCTCGTTCTCGAAAGTGTGGATGAGGATGAGGCCTGCGGCCAGCGCGATCAGCGGCAGTGCCGAAGCAATGCGGTGCCAGAACGTGTTTTCATCGCCGAAGGACAGAGAGGCGGCGCCGCCCGAAGCGGTCACGACAGCGGCGGTGTGCAACTCGGCAACGCGTTTTCGGCCGGCCACGGCCTGGGTGCGCGCGGCACGCAGCCGCTCGCTGATCTCGTAAGGCAACTCGCTCGTGCCGAAGGCAAGGCGTGCAGCCAACTGGCGGCCGAACCTGTCCTGGGCGGTGAGGGGGTCGATGTAGGTGGTCGTCATAGTTGTATTCCCTTTGCCTTCAGCGCTTTACTGAGGGCCTGGACCGCCCGGGAACAGTGGGTTTTGACACTACCTTCCGAACAGCCCATGGCCGCTGCCGTTTCGGCCACGTCCATCTCTTCCCAGTAACGCATCAGGAACGCTTCCCGTTGACGGGCGGGCAAATCCTGAATTTCCACCTCGATCTGCCGCAAGGTCTGTGCCCGGCGCGTCGTATCTTCGGCACTTTCAGCCTTCTGTGAGCCTTCTTCGAACGCAAAAGTTTCAAGAAGGTCGAAATCGCCCCCTTCGTCAGAGGACGATTCGAAGTCGCTCATGTTGGAAAAGAGCGCGTTGCGGGTCTTTTGCCGCCGAAAGTAGTCCAGTGTGCAGTTGGACAGAATCCGCTGGAACAGCATGGGCAGTTCCGTGATGGGCTTGTCCCCGTAGTGCTCCGCCAGCTTCATCATGCTGTCCTGGACGATGTCGAGCGCCGCCTCCTCGTCGCGGACGTGGTAGATCGATCGCTTGAAAGCGCGCTTTTCGACGCTCTTGAGGAAATCCGACAGTTCTTGTTCGGTGGCCAAGGAAATTCCGGTCCCAGACTGCTTGAGGGGTCTTGTCTCTGATCGCCTGCGTGTTAGCGCGGTTTGCAGGCACGTTAGCCAGAAATTATGGCAGGACGCGGCTTTGAATTGCGGCTGCGCCTGCTGCAGTGCGATAATGCGGCCTGCAAGTCAAAAGGCAAACGAGCCCTGATCCGGTGGTGCAATCGGCCCGCCCATGGTCTGAGGTTCTAAGTCCCGCACCGGCCCCACAAGGGCACGCGAGGGGCACCCTAGGTTTTTCGTCAGAGAAAATCGCAAAGGTTCATCCATGGAAATCTCCAAGGCGGAGCTCAGCTCCGCGGCCGCCGCCACGGCGGGCCATCACTCGTCTCCCCTCGAACTTCGCGGCGCCGAGATCCTCGTCAAGGCCCTCCAGGCTGAGAACGTCAAGTACGTCTGGGGCTATCCGGGCGGCGCGGTGTTGCACATCTACGACGCTTTCTACAAACAGGACACCATCCAGCACATCCTGGTGCGCCATGAGCAGGCGGCGGTGCACGCGGCCGACGGTTATGCGCGCGCCACCGGCGATGTGGGGGTTGCATTGGTCACATCCGGCCCGGGCGTGACCAACGCAGTCACCGGCATTGCCACCGCTTACATGGATTCGATCCCGATGGTCGTGATCACCGGCCAGGTGCCGGTGCCGGCAATCGGCCTTGACGCCTTCCAGGAGTGCGACACGGTGGGCATCACGCGCCCGATCGTGAAGCACAACTTCCTCGTCAAGGATGTCCGCCAGCTGGCCGACGTGATGAAAAAGGCGTTCCACATCGCCCGCAGCGGCCGTCCCGGCCCGGTGGTGGTGGACATCCCGAAGGACGTCTCGTTCAACAAGACGCCTTACACCGGCTACCCGACAAGCGTGGAGATGCGGTCGTACAATCCGGTGCGCAAGGGCCACGGCGGCCAGATCCGCAAGGCGCTGCAACTGCTGATGGCGGCCAAGCGGCCCTACATCTACACCGGTGGTGGCGTGATCCTGGGCAACGCCACCGCCGAACTGCGAACGCTGGTCGACATGCTCGGCTACCCGTGCACCAACACACTGATGGGCCTGGGCGCCTATCCCGCAAGCGACCGCAAGTTCCTGGGCATGTTGGGCATGCACGGCACGCTGGAAGCCAATAACGCCATGCAGAACTGCGACGTGCTGCTGGCCGTGGGCGCGCGCTTCGATGACCGCGTGATCGGCAACCCCAAGCACTTTGCGCAAAACGAACGCAAGATCATCCATATCGACATCGACCCTTCGTCGATCTCCAAGCGGGTGAAGGTCGACATCCCGATCGTCGGCGACGTGAAAGACGTGCTCAGTGAGCTGATCGCCATGGTCAAGGAGTTTGGCGCCAAGCCGGACCCTGAGGCCCTGGGCGCGTGGTGGGAGCAGATCGAGGGTTGGCGCAAGCGCGACTGCCTGAAGTACGACCGCACCAACACCGAGGTGATCAAGCCGCAGTACGTCGTCGAGACGCTGTGGAACATGACCAAGGACGCCGATGCCTACATCACGTCCGACGTCGGCCAGCACCAGATGTGGGCCGCGCAGTACTACCGCTTCGACGAACCGCGCGGGTGGATCAACTCGGGCGGCCTGGGCACCATGGGCGTGGGCATTCCCTATGCCATGGGCATCAAGCTAGCCAAGCCCGACAGCGAGGTGTACTGCGTGACCGGCGAGGGCTCGGTGCAGATGTGCATCCAGGAGCTCTCCACCTGCCTCCAGTACAACACCCCGATCAAGATCGTGTCGCTCAACAACCGCTACCTGGGCATGGTGCGCCAGTGGCAGGAGATCGACTACGAAGGCCGCTACAGCCACAGCTACATGGACGCGCTGCCCAACTTCGTGAAACTCGCCGAGGCCTATGGCCACATCGGCATGTTGATCGAGCATCCGCGCGACGTGGAGCCGGCGCTGCGTGAAGCGCGCAAGTTGAAGGACCGCACGGTCTTCATGGACTTCCGCACCGACCCCACCGAGAACGTGTTCCCGATGGTGAAGGCTGGCAAGGGCATCACGGAGATGCTTTTGGGCAGCGAAGACCTTTAATACCGAATTCGGGCAGCCGGACGCAGAGGACGCAAAGATTACGCAGAAGACGCAAAAGGAAAACCAGGAATTTTTTTCTTGAATTTTTTGCGTCCTCTGCGAATCCTTTGCGACCTCTGCGTCCGGAAGTCCGATCCCTTAAGACGAATCTATTGGCTGCCAAGCCTGCCGCTTACCGGCGACAGGGGAGGGCACCGAAAAGAGGAATCGAGAAACATGAAACACATCATCGCAGTGCTGCTGGAAAACGAACCCGGCGCACTTTCACGTGTCGTTGGGCTGTTCTCCGCCCGCGGCTACAACATCGAATCGCTCACCGTGGCACCGACGGAAGACCCGTCGCTCTCGCGCATGACGATCCAGACCACCGGCTCGGACGACGTGATCGAACAGATCACCAAGCACCTGAACCGCCTTATCGAGGTGGTCAAGGTGGTCGACCTCACCGAGGGCGCCTACACCGAGCGCGAACTCATGATGGTGAAGGTGCGCGCGGTGGGCAAGGAGCGTGAAGAGATGAAGCGCATGGCGGACATCTTCCGCGGCCGCATCATCGACGTCACCGAGAAAAGCTACACCATCGAACTCACTGGCGACCAGGCCAAGAACGACGCGTTCCTGGAAGCCATCGATCGCTGCGCGATCCTCGAAACCGTTCGCACGGGTTCGAGTGGCATCGGCCGCGGCGAACGGATCCTGCGCGTTTAATTTTTTCTTTGCATCACTAGGAGAGAACCATGAAGGTTTATTACGACAAGGACTGTGACCTGAGTCTGATCAAGGGCAAGACCGTAGCGATCATCGGTTACGGCTCGCAGGGCCATGCGCACGCGCAGAACCTGAACGACAGCGGCGTGAAGGTGGTCGTCGGGCTGCGCAAGGGCGGCGCGTCCTGGCCCAAGGTTGAGAAGGCCGGCCTCAAGGTCGCCGAAGTGGCGGATGCGGTGAAATCGGCCGACGTCGTGATGATCCTGCTGCCCGATGAGCAGATCGCCGCCGTCTACAAGAACGACATCGAGCCGAACATCAAGCAGGGCGCGGCGCTCGTGTTCGCGCACGGCTTCAACGTGCATTACGGCTTCGTCACGCCGCGCGCTGACCTCGACGTGTGGATGGTCGCGCCCAAGGCCCCCGGCCACACCGTGCGCGGCACCTACGCACAGGGTGGCGGCGTGCCCCACCTGGTCGCGGTGCACCAGGACAAGAGTGGCAAGGCGCGCGACATGGCGCTGTCTTACTCGATGGCCAACGGCGGCGGCAAGGCCGGCATCATCGAAACCAACTTCCGCGAAGAGACCGAGACCGACCTGTTCGGCGAGCAGGCCGTTCTGTGCGGCGGCACCGTCGAACTGATCAAGGCAGGCTTCGAGACGCTGGTGGAAGCCGGCTACGCGCCCGAGATGGCGTACTTCGAGTGCCTGCACGAGCTGAAGCTGATCGTCGACATGATCTATGAAGGCGGCATCGCCAACATGAATTACTCGATCTCGAACAACGCGGAGTACGGCGAGTACGTGAGCGGCCCGCGCGTGGTGACCGGCGAGACCAAGAAGGTCATGAAGCAGATCCTCGCGGACATCCAGTCCGGCGAGTACGCCAAGAGCTTCATCCTGGAAAACCGCGCCGGCGCGCCGACGCTCCTGTCCAAGCGCCGCATCATGGGCGAACACCAGATCGAAATCGTGGGCGAACAACTGCGCGCGATGATGCCGTGGATCAAGAAGAACAAGCTGGTCGACCAGACCCGGAACTGAACTGGCTGTCACTTTGCGGGCTCGACCCGCAACCAGCGTCTTCGATGAATCCCCGCTTTCGCGGGGATTCATTCTTCGGGGTTCTTGTTCAGGCCGGGGGCGCGGCAGGCCCGTGCCGGGCATCCACCCATCGCGGCAAATCAAACAACGCGAACTGGGCTTTACACTCCCCCCATGCACGACGGCCAAGACCACGACGACCATTCGCCCGAGGAGGGCGTGGTGGTGCGCAAGCGCCGCAAGGGCATCTACATCCTTCCCAACCTGTTCACCCTGGCGGCGCTGTTCGGCGGTTTCTACGGCATCGTGATGGCGATGGACGGCCGCTTCGCCGAGGCGGCGGTGGGGGTGTTCTGCGCGATGGTGCTCGACAGCCTCGACGGGCGAGTCGCCCGCATGACCAACACACAGAGCGCGTTCGGCGAGCAGATGGATTCGCTTTCCGACATGGTGTCGTTCGGTGCGGCGCCAGCGCTGATCGCCTACACCTGGTCGCTCAAGGACCTGGGCCGCTGGGGCTGGATTGCCGCCTTTGTCTACTGTTCGTGCGCGGCGCTGCGGCTGGCGCGCTTCAACGTCAACACCAGCGTGGTGGACAAGCGCTACTTCCAGGGACTGCCTTCGCCGGCCGCCGCCGCGCTGGTCGCGGGCTTCATCTGGTTGATGACCGAGCTGGGCGTCAAAGGCAGCCAGGTGCCGTGGGTCACTTTCGGCGTCGCGCTGTATGCGGGCCTCACCATGGTGACCAATGTTCCGTTCTACAGCTTCAAGGATTTGCAGATGAAGAAGAGCGTGCCGTTCGCCGTGATCGTGCTGATCGCGCTGGGGATCGGCGCGATCAGCACGCACCCGCCGAGCGTGCTCTTCGGCGTCTTCGTGGTTTATGGCCTGTCGGGCTACTTCGTCTACGGATGGCGCCGCGCCAAAGGCCAGCGCGCCAGCGTCATCAGCACCTCCACCGATGAGCCCGAAGAGAGCGGCTTGCATCGCTGATCCTGTGCTACATTTATATCCATGAACCGAATTTCGCTGGCGCTACTGCTAATCCCCCACGGGCGGAGAGGGTAGCGCGCGATCGCGTCAAATCACCTGATTCACGGCCCGTATGCACCAGCAGCGGGCCGTTTTTCTTTGGGGCTGCTGGCCCACCTGAACCTTCGAGAGTCTCCCATGCCGATGTTGAAGAATCCCACCAGCAAGTACCGAGCCTTCACGCCGGTGCGCCTTGCCGACCGCACATGGCCGGACGCGGTCATCACGCACCCACCGATCTGGTGCAGCGTGGACCTGCGTGACGGCAACCAGGCCCTGATCGAGCCCATGGACATTCCGCGCAAGCTGCGCATGTTCGAGGCGCTGGTGGCTATCGGCTTCAAGGAGATCGAAGTCGGTTTTCCGTCGGCCTCGCAGGTCGAGTTCGACTTCGTTCGCAAGCTGATCGACGAAGACCTCGTTCCCGGCGACGTGACGATCCAGGTGCTGACCCAGGCGCGCGAGCCGCTGGTGCGCCGCACCTTCGAGGCACTCACCGGCGCGAAGAGGGCCATCGTCCACCTTTACAACGCCACCGCGCCCGTGATGCGCAAGGTGGTGCTGGGCCTGGATGAAGACGGGATCGTCGAGCTTGCGACGGGCCAGGCGCGGCTTTTCAAGGAGCTCGCGGCACAGCGACCGGCCACGCAATGGACCTTCCAGTATTCGCCGGAAATGTTCTCGGGCACCGAACTCGCGTTCTCCAGGCGCGTGGTCGATGCGGTCACTGAAGTCTGGCAACCGACCCCGCAGTGCAAGTGCATCATCAACCTGCCTTCGACAGTGGAGCACTCCACGCCGAACATCTTCGCCGACATGATCGAGTGGATGCACCGCAACCTGGCGCGCCGCGATTCGATCGTGCTCTCGATCCATCCACACAACGACCGCGGCACGGGCACGGCCGCCGGCGAGTTCGCGATCATGGCGGGCGCCGACCGGCTCGAGGGCTGCCTCCTCGGCAACGGCGAGCGAACCGGCAATCTCGACCTGGTGAACGTCGCGCTCAACATGTACTCGCAGGGCGTCGACCCGGGCCTTGATTTCTCGGACATCGACGAGACGCGCCGCATCGTGGAGCACTGCAACCAGTTGCCGGTGCACCCGCGCCATCCGTACGCGGGCGACCTGGTCTACACCTCGTTTTCGGGCTCGCACCAGGATGCGATCAAGAAGGCGTTCTCCGCGCGCAAGGACGGCGACATCTGGGAGATGCCTTACCTTCCGCTCGATCCAAAAGACCTGGGCCGCAGCTACGAGGCGGTGATCCGCGTGAACAGCCAGTCGGGCAAGGGCGGTATTTCCTACCTGCTCGAGAGCGAGTACGGCCTGGAGCTGCCGCGCCGCCTGCAGATCGAGTTCAGCCAGGTGGTGCAGACCGCGATGGACGCATCAGGCAAGGAATTCACCGCGCACGATATCTTCGACCTGTTCGAGCGCGAATACGGTGTGCACACCATTGCCACGCCGTGGCACCAGGTGCTGGAAGAAACGCAGGGCGTCGAAGGCAAGGTCGTGCAGATCGCAGCCGAGGTGCAGGTGTCGGGCAACACCTTGAGCATCAAAGGTGCTGGCAACGGGCCGATCGACGCTTTCGTCGAAGGTATCGCCGCGGCGACAGGACAAAGCGTGCGTGTGCTGGACTACCATGAGCACGCGATCGGCGCCGGGTCGTCCGCGCAGGCCGTGGCCTACCTCGAACTGCGCGTCGGCGAGCGGACGCTGTTTGGCGTTGGCATGGATTCCAATATCGTCTCGGCGTCGCTCAAGGCCATCGTTTCAGGCCTGCAGCGAGCGGGGGCGGGTCAAGCGAGCGGCACGGGCGAAAGACCTTCGGCCTTGTCCTCCGCGATTTAGGGGAAGCGACATGGCAGACACGCTGATCATTTTCGACACCACCTTGCGCGACGGCGAGCAGTCGCCGGGCGCATCGATGACCAAGGACGAGAAGCTGCGCATTGCGCGCCAGCTCGAGCGCCTGAAGGTGGACGTGATCGAGGCGGGCTTTCCCGCGAGCTCGAACGGCGATTTCGAAGCGGTGCAGGGCATCGCCCGCGCGATCCGGGAGTCGACGATCTGCGGGTTGGCGCGCGCCAACGACCGTGACATCTCACGCGCTGCCGAAGCCCTGAAGGACGCAGCGCGCGCGCGCATCCACACTTTCATTGCGACGTCGCCACTGCACATGGAAAAGAAGCTGCGCATGACGCCGGACCAGGTGCTGGAACAAGCCAGGCAGGCGGTGCGCTTCGCGCGCAACCTGTGCGGCGACATCGAGTTTTCGCCGGAAGACGGTTACCGCAGTGACATGGACTTCCTGTGCACGGTGCTCGAGGCGGTGATCAAGGAAGGCGCAACCACCATCAACGTGCCCGACACCGTGGGCTATGCAGTGCCCGAGCTCTACGGCCAGTTCATCAAGACCTTGCGCGAACGGGTGCCCAACTCGGACAAGGCGGTGTGGTCCGTGCACTGTCACAACGATCTCGGCATGGCAGTGGCCAACTCACTGGCCGGCGTGAAGATTGGCGGCGCGCGCCAGGTCGAGTGCACGATCAATGGCCTGGGCGAGCGCGCCGGCAATTGCTCGCTCGAAGAGATCGTGATGGCGGTAAAGACTCGCAAGGACTACTTTGGCCTTGAGATGAACATCGACCCGAAGCACATCCTCGCAGCCAGCCGCATGGTGAGCCAGACGACCGGCTTTGTCGTCCAGCCCAACAAGGCAGTGGTGGGTGCCAATGCGTTCGCGCACGCCAGCGGCATCCACCAGGATGGCGTGCTCAAGGCCCGCGACACGTACGAGATCATGCGGGCCGAGGACGTGGGCTGGAGCGCCAACAAGATCGTGCTGGGCAAGCTTTCGGGCCGCAACGCCTTCAAGCAGCGCCTGCAGGAACTGGGCGTGCAGCTCGACAGTGAAGCGGAAGCCAATTCGGCCTTTGCAAAGTTCAAGGAACTCGCCGATCGCAAGAGCGAGATCTTCGACGAGGACATCCTTGCGCTGGTCAGCGACGAAAGCGTCGGCCACGACGCCGATTCCTACCATTTCGTTTCGCTCAAGCAGCACAGCGAGACAGGCGAACGGCCGCACGCAGCCGTGGTGTTCACGTCCAACGGCAAGGAAGTGCGCGGCGAGTCGGACGGCAACGGTCCTGTCGATGCGTCACTGAAGGCGATTGAGTCGCTCGTACAGAGCGGGGCGGAGATGGTGCTGTACTCGGTCAACGCGATCAGCGGGTCGACCGAAAGCCAGGGAGAAGTGACGGTGCGACTGCAAAACTCCGGGCGGGTAGTCAACGGCGTGGGCTCGGACCCCGATATCGTCGTCGCCTCGGCGAAAGCTTATTTGAGTGCCCTCAACAAGTTACAAAGTAAAGCTGATCGAGTGGCTGCACAGGGCTAGGGGTCTACCCTAGAATTGACACAACGGCTGAGAATAGTTACATAACTCCTTGTGGCCATGTGACTTTTTCGAATTCGAACGTAAACTGCGACCACTGCTGTGGCGTTGAGGAACAGATGTACAGAAATTCCTTGTTCGGGTCAAACCAGACCGTAAGACAACTCATCCGCTCGCTCGCCTTGGCCAGCGTGGTGGTTTCATTGTTGCCCGCCATGGCTGAGGCTGCGCCGCGCAAGGGCACGGTCGCTGCCAAGAAAACCGATCGCCGCGTGCACCGCTCATTTTCGGCTGGCAAGCGCCAGTCGATCATGGCCATCGTGCCCGCCAAACCATCCTTCGGGCAACTCGCAGGCCTGCACTCCGTCAGTGACGATCTCGCGCTCAAGTCCAGCGTGGCTTTGGTGATCGACCAGGACACGCGGGAGGTATTGTTTTCCAAGAACGATTCGGCCGTGCTGCCGATCGCATCGATCACCAAGCTCATGACCGGCTTGCTCGTCAGCGAAGCTAAGCTGCCGATGGACCAGCTCATCACCATCACGCAGGAAGACGTCGACACCGAGAAGGGCAGCCGCTCGCGCCTTAAGGTGGGCGCGCAACTCACACGTGGCGAGCTGCTGCACCTCGCGCTGATGTCCAGCGAGAACCGCGCTGCGCATGCACTGGGCCGTACTTATCCGGGCGGAATGGGCCACTTCGTGTCCCTGATGAACAGCAAGGCCAAGACGCTTGGCATGAAGGACACGAGCTACGTCGAGCCGACGGGCCTGTCCAGCAAGAACCAATCGAGCGCACATGACCTCGCCGTGCTCGTGAACGCCGCTTACGCCGACCAGGCCGTCCGCGACTTCAGCACGTCACCGGGCCATGTCGTGGCTGTCGGCAACCGCACGCTGCAGTTCAACAACACGAACCGCCTGGTCAAGAACCCCGGCTGGGACATTGGGCTGCAGAAAACCGGCTACATCTCCGAAGCGGGCCAGTGCCTGGTCATGCAGACCAAGATCGCCGGCCGCAAGCTGATCATGGTGTTCCTGGACTCCGCCGGCAAGCTCTCGCGCATCGGTGATGCCGAGCGGGTGCGCAAGTGGGTGGAAAGCCATCCGGCTGCCCTCCCGGTGGTGCCAGGTGCGACGGTGATTCGCCAGGTCAACGGATAAGCCCAACGCCCGACCTCAAAAAAAAAGGCCCGCAGTTGCGGGCCTGCTGCTTTATGCCGCCTTCGGCGTGGAAGTTCGGTAACCCAGTGCCGATGAAATTTCACTGGCCGTCGACTGCAGCTTGTTCAGCCAGCCCTCATCGAGCCGGTCGGCGGGCGCGGAGATCGACAGGCCCGCCACCAGGCGGTTCTGGTCATCGTAGATGCCGGCCGCCATGCAGCGCACGCCCAGCTCCAGCTCCTCGTTGTCGCGCGCGATGCCGTACTGGCGGGCCTTGGCCAGCTCACGCTCCAGGTTGGGCAACTGCGTGATGCTGTTCTTCGTGTGGCCCGCGAGGCCGGTGCGAGTGGCATAGGCACGCACACGTTGCGGGTCGTCTGCAGCAAGGAACAGCTTGCCGGTCGATGTGAGGTGCAGCGGCGCGCGGCCGCCGATGGCGCGCACCACTTGCATGCCGGAGCGCTCGCTGTAGGCGCGCTCGATGTAGACGATCTCGTCGCCCTGGCGCATCGAGAGGTTCACCGGCTGCTGGATCATCTTGTGCAGCTCGCGCATTGGCGTGAGGGCCGCGTCGCGCACGTTCAGCCGGCCCTTGACCAGGTTGCCCAATTCCAGCAGCCGCATGCCCAGACGATAGTTGCCGGCCTCGGGACGGTCGACGAAGCGGCCGGTGGCCAGGTCGTTCAGGATGCGATGCGTGGTGGAGGGATGCAGTCCCGTCTTCTCGCTGATTTCCTTGAGCGACATCGCTTCCTCCCGCGAAGCCAGGACGTCGATCAGCGAGAACATGCGCTCGATCACCTGGATGGTGGGAGTGGCGGGGGCGCCGGAATCTTTTTTTCGCATGAGGCGGGGGGACTCCGAAGAATCCACCGATTTTATCATGTGAAAAGCAAACCTGCCGTCTTGGGCGGCGGCTCAACCCACCTGTTCCTGGGGCTGCCACTGACCATCGAGGAGAACTTCATGCGGCTCGAAGCGGGCCTTGTAGTTCATCTTGGGACTCTGCCCGATCCAGTAACCCAGGTACACGTGCGGCAGGCCCAGGCGCTGGGCCTGGTCGATCTGCCACAGCACGCTGAAGGTTCCGTAGCTGGCTGCGGCGTCAGGCTCATAGAAGGTGTAGACGGCCGAGATGCCATCATTGAGCACGTCCAGGATCGAGACCATGCGCAAGGGTCCGGGCGTTCCGTCCGGCCGCGACTCACGGAACTCCACCAGGCGCGAATTCACACGGCTTTGCAGCAGGAACTGGGTGTACTGGTCGATGCTGTCGTGGTCCATGCCTCCGCCCGCATGGCGGCCGGTCTGGTAGCGCAGGTACAGGTGGTAGTGCTCGGGTACGAAGCACAGCTTGAGCACGCGGGCCTGCAGGCCCTGGTGCCGGGTCCATGCGCGTCGTTGGCTGCGATCGGGCTGGAACTGCCCCGCGAGCACGCGCAGCGGCACGCAGGCGCGGCAGCCATCGCAATACGGCCGGTACGTGAACATCCCGCTGCGGCGAAAACCGCTGGTCACGAGATCGGAGTACGCGTCGTTGTGGATCAGGTGGCTGGGCGTGGCCACCTGCGAGCGGGCCTGTTTGCCCGGCAGGTAGCTGCACGGGTAAGGCGCCGTCGCATAGAACTGCAGGGTCTGGAGCGGAAGGTCCTTGAGGTGCGTCACGAATCGCGCGGCAGGAGTTGCGACCAGTATAGGGGCTCGAATCGCCAGGGGGGAGCCGGCTTTTCAACGTTCTGTGCCACCTGCGCCACAAACTCCTGCCGTGGAATTTCGCGCGCGCCCAGTGATGCCAGGTGCTGGGTGTTCTGCTGGCAGTCGATGAGGCCGATGCCATGGTGCCGGCAGAACGCGACCAGTGCCGCCAGTGCGACCTTCGACGCATCCGGAACCCGGGTGAACATCGACTCACCGAAGAGGGCCTGGCCGATGCCCACGCAGTACAGGGCGCCGGCAAGCTGGCCATCGAGCCAGGTCTCGACGCTGTGGGCGAAACCGGCGCGATGAAACTCCCCGTAGGCCCGCAACATCTGCGGGACGATCCAGGTGCCCGATTGCGCGGCCCTCGGACTCGACGAGCAGGCGTGGATCACTTCCTCGAAAGCGCTGTCGAAGCGGATCTCCAGGCGTCCCTGCGTG
>JBKJOM010000321.1:0-2888 GCA_046595775.1 Ramlibacter sp.
CCAGCACCTGCGCGCTGAAGCTGGCCGCCACACCGAACAGGCCGATGCCAATGGCCACCGCTTGCAGCCAGTAGGTGACGGCGAAGCTGCGGTCGAAGATTCGTAGCGAGACACTGCGCAACTCACGCGCCGATGCGAAGTCCAGCAACTGCCCGTCGCCGCCGTCGCGACGGGCCAGGTCGCGCAGCGCTTGCTGGACGCGCACCGCGTCGGCGCCGGGCTCGAGCCACAGTTGCAGGTCGTTGACGCGCAGGTCGCCGGTCAGGCGCTGGTAATCGGCGCGGTCCATCGCGATAGCGCCGCTTTGCCTCACATAGTCGCGCCACACGCCTGCCACAAAAAATCGCGGTGAATGTTCCGGAAGTGCCGCAGCCAACCCGGGCAGGAACTCTCCGCGCCGCGCGCCGAAGAGGTCCACCACCGCCTCGCTGACGTAGATCGCGATGGCGCCCGGTGGGACCGATACCGTCGCGTCCACTAGCGGCAAGGTGGTGGCGGCATCGCCCAGGTCGCGCGCCAGCAATGCGACTGCAGGACGCGCGGGATCGAGCAGCAGCATTCGCGTGCGCTGCGCACTGACGCGGCGAACGCCTTGGATGGCAGACGCACTGCGCACGAGCTCGGGCGGCAACCACGCTGTCTCGGCCGACGCTGACGACACTGCGGTGCGCACGTACAGGTCGGCCGGCAACACGACGTCGAGCCAGTGCGACACCGAATCGCGAAAGCTCGCCACCATCACGGTCAGCGCGACGGCGAGACTGAGCGAGGCCACCACGCCGCTCACCGCGACGGCTGCGGTCTCGCGCACCCGGCGCGCTCGCTCGATCGCGAGCAGCGGCAGCGGCCACGTGGCGAACAACGGTGCAACGCGGTCGTAGAGCAGCGCCACTGCCCCTGGCAAAGCTGTGATGCCGCCCACGAGCAACAGGCCGACAGACAGGTAGGCGCCCAACGGGACGCCAGCCACGGCGGGCAGTAGCGCGCATGACGCGCCCGCGACGAGCAGCGCGAGGCTCAGGAGCGTCCGCCTGCCGCTGGTGGCCGCGACGCTCCCCAATCCTTTGAGTGTCTGGGCCAACGGCAGCTGTTGCGCTGCGTGAGCCGGCAGCCATCCCCCGATGGCCGCAGCCAGAGTGCCCAGCGCCGCATAGGCCAGGGCCGCGGGCGTACTCCACTGCAACTGCGGGGCGACACCGGGGAAGTAGCCGCCGCCCAAATCACCGCCCAAGGCATGCAAGCCGATATCGGCGAGGAATGCGCCCAGTGCGATGCCCAGCACACTGCCGGCGAGCCCGATCAAAGCGGACTCGGCAAGCACCAGTGCACGCCGCTGCCCGGCGGTGAGCCCGAGCACGCCCAACAAGGCGAACTGCTGCGCCCGGCGCGCAACGCTGAGCGACAGCACGGAGTAAACGAGGAAAGCGCCGGTGAAGAGCGCGACCAGCGCCAGCACCGCGAGGTTCACACGGTAGGCCCGCGAGAGATTGCCCACGCGCTGTGCCGAATCGTCAGGTTGCGCGATCACGAGTCCGGGGTCGCCTTCCAGCGATTTGCGCAGGCGCTCCGCCCCAACGCCAGCCCGAAGCCGCACGTCAATGCGTGTGAGTTCACCTTGCCGGCTGAAGAATTCCTGGGCGGCGCCGATGTCCATCACGGCAATCGGCGGCCCGCCTGCGCTCACCGTGCCCGCAACTCGAGCTTCGCGCAGTGCCAGGCCGCTTTGCAATCGCACGCGAGGGGTGGCGCCCAGCAGTTGGCGTGCCGACGGGTTGAGAAAAACGGAGTCAGGTGAAAAGATCGCCATCCGATCGTCACCAAGAGTGGGCACGGGCATCAGGGCCGGGGAAAGCGGGGCAGCAACGAGGGGATCGATCCCAACGATGCGCAAGGACTTGCGCGCACCATCCGTCGTGATGACAAATGTCGAAATTTCAAGGACCGGACTGGCGATGCCTACCGCGTCATCACGGGCAACGCGTCCATAGAGGGCTTCGGCCAGGCGACCCTGCGCGCCTCGAAGTTCCAGGTCGGGTTGGCCCCCCGTGGCGCTGATCGCGCTGGCGAATTCGCCCAGCGCCGACTGGTTGATCAAGTGCACCGAAAACGCCAGCGCCACCCCGAGCATGACAGCCACGAGGGCGGCGGCGCTGCGCCACGGATGGTGGCGCAGCTCCTGCCAGGAGAAGGTTTTCAGCAGAGGCAGCACAAGCCATTGTGCCGCCGATGCCCATCAGGCCGTCGCGCCCATCTCTGCCAGCAATTCCTCCTTGCGCGCCTCGATCTCCTCGCGCATCGCGACCAGGTCGAGCTTGCGAGCGGCTCGCGCCTTCGGGAACATCTCGGTGCGCTCTTCCTTCACGTGATGGTCGATGTACTCGCCCAGCACTTTGACCTTGGCGTCGAACATCTCGTCCGCTTCGCTCGCCGACTGGATCTGCGCGATCAGGTCCTTGGCGCTCTGGTGCTCCACTTCGGCTTCGTCCAGCAGGTCGGTTTCCTTGATTGCCTCGCGCAGCGCCGGGTAGAAGATTTCTTCTTCCACCTGGGCGTGCACCGTCAGTTCCATGCAGATCTGCCGGGCAAGGTCCATCTTCTTCTGTGCCGCGCTGCGCGTGCGCGAGCCAGTCAGCTCCTCGTAGTCCTTGAACAATTTCTTCACATTCTTGTGGTCGGTGTCGAGCAGGTCGCACGCGTCTTTTTCCATACGGGTTGCCATGGGAATTCTCCAGGTTGTTTGTTGAGGCCCAGATGATCGGCCCTCGCGCCAGCCCGCCGTGTAGGAGAAATGCGGCATTGCGCATCGAGGGGGCGCGGCGTCGCTTGCGCTAAGCTCGCATGCATGTCCTCCTCCCCTGCGGCGGCCACGACATCCTGGTAGGCAGGGG
>JBKJOM010000337.1:0-19899 GCA_046595775.1 Ramlibacter sp.
GGGCTGAATCACTTCAGCGTGCTGGAGGCATTGGTGCAGCCGGGGCACCGGCTGCACCAGATCGCGATGGAGTTGCTGCAACCTTCTTGAACGCACAGGACGCAGAGAACGTTCAGAAGTCGCAACAGAAAAACCTTCAGGGTTTCTTCTTTGCGTCCTCTGCGAATCCTTTGCGCCCTCTGCGTCCGGCTGTCCGACTTCGACAGCCTACAAACGAAGCCAAGGAGTCCCTGACTCCGCCGGCTCGGCCTGGGCGAGCCGGTCCAGGAAGGTCTCGCACCACCAGTGCACGTCGTAGTCGCGGATCACCGACATCAGCGCCTGGTGACGGTTGCGCCGCTCCTCCACCGGCATCTGCAGCGCCAGGTGGATCGCATTGGCGGTGCCCTCGATGTCGTAGGGATTGACCAGCAGCGCGTCGCGCAGCTGCTCGGCCGCGCCCGCGAAGCGTGACAGCACCAGCACGCCCGGATCCGCCGGGTCCTGCGACGCGAGGAATTCCTTGGCGACCAGGTTCATGCCGTCACGCAGCGGCGTGACCAGCGCGACGCGACTGGCGCGATAGAGCCCGGGCAGACGCGGGCGCGCCACGGTGCGGTGCATGTAGCGCACCGGCATCCAGTCCAGCTCGCCGTAGTTGCCGTTGATCGCGCCGCACAGGCTCTCGAGCTCGTGCAGGATGTCCGAGTACGCGCTGACATCTTCCCGGCTCGGCGCCGCGATCTGCACCAGCGTCGCACTGCGATGGTTCTCCGGGTAGCGCTGCAGCAATTCGCGGAAGGCCTTGATGCGTTGTGGCAGTCCCTTGGAATAGTCCAGCCGGTCCACGCCCACCAGCAGCTTGCGTCGCGAGTATTCGCGCTTCATGCGCTCGAACATCTCGCGGCCCTCGGGCGCCTGGGCCAGCGCCTCGAACTCCTCGACGTCGATGCCGATCGGGAAGGCGCCCGCATGCACCGTGCGATTGAACGCGCGCCACTCGCCTTCGCCCAGCCGCTGGGCGTGCGCTTCAGATTCCACGTAGCGCGAGAAGTGCAGCAGGTCGGCCTTGCTCTGGAAGCCCACTAGGTCGTAGGCGCAGAGGGCGCGAATCAGCCAGTCGTGACCGGGAATCGCGGCCAGGATCAGCGAGGGCGGCAGCGGAATGTGCAGGAAGAACCCGATGCGCTGGTTGCAGCCCAGCGCGCGCAGCTCCGCCGCGAGCGGGATCAGGTGGTAGTCATGCACCCAGATGATGTCGTCCTCGCGCAGCAGCGGCTTCAACTTGCGCGCGAACATCTGGTTCACGCGGCGATAGCCCGAGATATAGCCCGCGTCGAAGTCTGCGAGGTCCAGCCGGTAATGGAACACCGGCCACAGCACGCCGTTGGAGTAACCCGCGTAGTAGGAGTCGTGGTCCTCGCGGCTCAGGTCGACTGTCACGAGTTTCACGGGGCCGGCCTGCTGCGCATGCGACTGCCCTTCGCCGGGCTTGCCGCCCTGCGCGGCCTCGATCACCTTGCCGCTCCAGCCGAACCACAGGCCGCCGGTGTTGTTCAATACCTCGCCCAATGCCACCGCCAGTCCGCCGGCCGCGGACTTCCGGGGGTCGGCGACCCGGTTGGAGACGACAACCAGGCGCGACATCAGATCACGCTGTCCCACGGCGCGGACAGGCGCACTGCCGCGTTGATCAGGCCGACCATCGAGTAGGTCTGCGGGAAGTTGCCCCACATCTCGCCGGTCTCCGGGTGCGTGTCTTCGGACAGCAGGCCCAGCGGGTTGCGGTTGCCCAGCATCACTTCAAAGATCGCGCGCGCCTCCTTCTTGCGGCCGATTCGCGCGAGCGCATCGATGCGCCAGAAGGTACAGATGTTGAACGAGGTCTCGGGTTTGCCGAAGTCGTCCGCCGCCTCATAGCGACGCATGTAGGGGCCGTCGCACAGGTGCTGCTCCAGGGCCGCCACAGTGGCCACGAAGCGCGGGTCCTTCGGGTCGATGAAGTTCACTTCGGCCATCAGCAGCACACTGGCATCGAGGTCGCGCCCGCCAAAACTTTCTGCGAAGGCCTGCCGCTGCTCGTTCCACGATTCGCGCAGGATGCGCTCGCGGATCACGTCGGCGCGCTCGCGCCAGAACGTGACGCGCTCGGGCAGTTTCAGCACCACCGCAATCTTGGCGAGGCGGTCGCACGCCACCCAGCTCATGAGCGCCGATGACGTGTGGATGCGCGCCCGGGTGCGCAGCTCCCACATGCCGGCATCGGGCTGGTCGTAGATGCGGAAGGCCTGTTCGCCCACGGCTTCGAGGTAACCGAATTCGGCCCTGCCGGCGAGCCGGAACAGGCGGTGATCGTGAAAGGATTGCGCCGCCGCCAGCACGATGTTGCCGTACACGTCGTGCTGGAAATGTTCCTGCGCCTGGTTGCCCACGCGCACCGGGCCCTGCCCGCGGTACCCGGGCAGGTGATCCAGGATCGCTTCGGGCAGTTTCTCTTCGCGGCCAATGCCGTACAGCGGCTGGATGTGGCCGCCGCCGTTGCGCACCACGATGTTGTTCAGCCACCGCAGGTATTCCTCCATGGTGGCCACTTCGGACAGGCTGTTGAGCGCGCGCACCACGAAGAACGCATCGCGCAACCAGCAGTAGCGGTAGTCCCAGTTGCGTTGGCTGTTCGCTGCTTCCGGGATACTGGTGGTCATCGCCGCGATGATCGCGCCGGTGTCTTCGTACAGCGACATCTTCAGCGTGATGGCCGAGCGGATCACCGCGTCCTGCCATTCGAGTGGCAGCGACAAGGCGCGCGACCAGCCACGCCAGTACGTCACCGTTTCCTGCTCGAAACCGCGCGCCGTGTCCTCGATGCCCGAGAGCAGCGTTTCGTCCGGTCCCAGGATGAAGTTCATCGGCCGGTCCACCACGAAGAAGGTTTCGGCCAGCACATAGTTCACCGGTGCGTCGGTGTTCAGCCGCAGCGTCGTGGCAGGCCCGATGTACCGGATGTGCGTGCTGCCTTGCGTAAGCTGGGGCACGATCCGGCCCCAGTCAAAGCGCGGGCGCATCACGACACGCACCCGGGGCGAGCCGGACAGCACCTTCAGGCGCCGCACCAGGGACAGGGGCCGGAACATGCGGCCACGGTTCCAGAAGCGCGGCGCCAGGTCGGTGATCTCGATGCCCTGTCCCTGCTCGTCGTACAGCCGCGTGCGCAGCACGGCGGTGTTGGGCTCGTACTCCTGTTCCGAACGCGCGAAGTTCTCCAGCTCGAAGGACCACAGGCTTCCGTTCTCGCTCGGGTCGAGCAGCGCGTTGAAGACCGGGTCGCCGTCGAAGCGCGGCAGACAGCACCACACGATGCCGCCGCGTTCGTTGACCAGCGCACTGAACGCGCAGTTGCCGATCACGCCGAGGTTGAGGGAGGGCTGCGGCGATTGCAGCGGCGGGTTCATGCGTTCACCTTTGGGGCCTTGCCGGCCACTGCGTTCTGGAGCTGGTAGCGAAAGACCGCCGGCGAGGGCAGGCGCTGCCACGCGACGCTGGCGCCCTCGCCCACTTTCACGCCCAGGCCCCGGTGGTGTTGCACCGTCGCGAAGCCAACCTCGTCGGTGAAGTCGTCGCCGACGAACAGCGGCCGCCGCCCCGCGAAAGGCTCTTCCGCGAGGAAGGCTTCGATCGCGGCGCCCTTGCTGGCGCCACCGGGCTTGGCCTCGAAGACCATCTTTCCGCGCATCAGGGTGAGGCCCGTCGAGTCTTCCACGGCGGCCCGCATCGTGTCGCCACAGAGCTGCTCGAGTTCGGGTGCCTGCCGGTAGTGCAAGGCGATCGACCCGCGCTTGATCTCGACGCGCAGCCCCGCATGTTGCCGGGCCAACTTCAGTGCGGCTGCTTCAACGTTTTCCAGCGGAGGCGTTGAAAGCAGGCTGAGTTCGCCCGCTGCGTTGCGCCGCTCGGCCCCGTGCACGCCGGCGGCAGGCAACTTCAAAGGCCGAAGGAAGTGGTCGATCTGCTCGATCGGGCGGCCCGAGACCAGCGCCAGCGCGCCGCCGAGGTAGTGGTTCAGGCTGTCGAGCGTGGCGACCAGGCCCGAGGGCACGATGACCGCGTCGGGCTCGGGCGCGATGTCGACCAGCGTCCCGTCAAAATCGAGAAAGAGCGCGCAGGAAGGCACCAAGATGTCCGCGAAATTCATTGAGAACCACCGTAGCAGAGGAGGACCGGCCGCAGTACCTCACGCCAACGCCTGACCGCGTAGGACGGGGCCTACGGCTGCATCGGAAATTTTTTCGCGCCGGCGCAACGCCGCTATCATTGTTCAGCACCCCAGCGAGCCCAAAAGTTGCACGATCCCGCTCCCGCACCCACTCCGGAACCTGATGCCATCCTCACGCGCGACTGCCGGCATGGCCGGTTCAGTTTTCCCGCGCAAGACCAGTATGTGGGACGCGCGTTGGACCTCTACGGTGAATGGAGCGAACGGGAAGTGGGGCTGGTGCGCTCGCTCACCGGGCCGGGCAGTTGCGTGATCGAAGTCGGCAGCAACATCGGCAGCCACACGGTGCCGATCGCCCGGCATGTGGGTCGCTCCGGAATGGTGGTTGCCTTTGAGCCGCAGCGGGTGATCTTCCAGCTGCTGTGCGCGAACCTGGTGGCCAACCGGCTGTTCAATGTGCGGGCGCTGCAGGCGGCTGGCGGGCGTATGCCCGGCAGCACGCTGGTGCCCGAGATCCCGATCGGCAGCGACTACAACTTCGGTGCGGTGCGCGTCGGGTCCACAGAAGGGACGGCGGTGCCCGTCGTCACCATCGACAGCCTCGCCTTGCCGCGCGTCGACTTCATCAAGATCGACGCCGAGGACCACGAACCGGCGGTGCTGCTCGGTGCACTGGATACGCTGGAGCGCTTCGCGCCGCCGGTACTGCTGGAGTACAACCACCACATGCGGCCGGCCGTCAACCGTGTGCTGAGGCTGCTGGACTGGCGCTGCTGGTATTTCGACGAACCCCTGTTCAACCCTTCGAACTTTCGTGGCCGAAGCGACAATTTGCTGGGCCCGTATGTCTCGCTGAACCTGCTGCTGGCGAAGGCGCCGATCCCGGGCATCACCGACGGTTTGTCGGAACTGACGCGCGACGCGCTCGTTTGACCCCATGGACTACTCGCACTACACCACCCTTGCAATCACGCGCCGCGGCGGCGACGGCGCGGTGCTCGACATCCAGATGCGCTCGGCCAACGGCAAGCTGCCCACGGCCGGGCACGAAGGCCATCGCGAGCTGGCCGCCATCTGGCGCGACGTCGGTGCCGACGATTCCGTGAAGTGCGCGGTGCTGCGTGGCGAAGGACTGGGCTTCTCAGGAGGCGGCGATCTCGGCCTGGTCGCGGACATGGCCAATGACTTCGAGGTGCGATCGCGTGTGTGGAAGGAAGCGCGCGACCTGGTCTACAACGTCATCAACTGCGACAAGCCGATCGTCAGCGCCATTCATGGCCCGGCCGTCGGCGCCGGCCTGGTGGCAGGCTTGCTCGCCGACATCTCGATCGCCGCGAAGGGCGCGAAGATCGTTGACGGCCACACGCGCCTGGGCGTCGCCGCCGGCGACCATGCGGCCATCGTCTGGCCCCTGTTGTGCAGCATGGCCAAGGCCAAGTATTACCTGCTGCTGTGCGAGCCGGTCAGCGGCGAGGAGGCCGAGCGCATCGGCCTGGTGTCGCTCGCAGTCGATGAAGACCAGTTGCTGCCCAAAGCCTACGAGATTGCCGACCGGCTGGCGGCGGGCTCGCAAAGCGCGATCCGCTGGACCAAGTACTCGTTGAACAACTGGCTGCGCCAGGCCGGCCCCGCTTTCGACACGTCGCTGGCGCTGGAGTTCATGGGGTTCGGCGGGCCTGACGTGAAGGAAGGCATCGCATCCCTGCGTGAGCGGCGGGCGCCGAAGTTTCAGTCCGGCTGAGATCGGCCTGAAAATCGACTTATGACCATGCACTCGCACTTCCCCATTGCCTTGCTCGCCGCGCTGGCCGCGCCCGCAGTCTTCGCCCATGTCTCGCTCGAAGAGCCGCGCGCCGAAGCCGGTGCCGCCTACCGCGCAGTGTTCCGCGTGAGCCATGGCTGCGACGCGGCCGCGACCACGGCAGTCACCGTTCGATGGCCCGCGGGCTTCACGTCGCCCCGGCCGCAGGCCAAGGCAGGCTGGACCGTGTTGACGCGAGCCGGCGAGGCGACCTGGACTGCCGCAGCGAACGCCGTCTTGCCGAGCAAGGAGCGGGGCGAGTTCGTACTGGCCGGCTCGCTGCCGCGCCAGCCCGGCCCGATGTGGTTCAAGGTGAACCAGTCCTGCGGCGCCACCGCTTTGGACTGGGCACAGCAGCCTGCCAGCGGCACGTCGACCGAGGGCCTGAAGACGCCGGCCATCCTGCTCAATGTGATGGCGGCGCGCGACCTTGCGGCCTGGCGTGCATTGCCGAAGGTCGAAAGCGCCTGGGCGCGCGCATCGGTGCCGGGCCAGCAGGCGACCGGCGCCTTCATGCGCATCATTGCGCAGGAGGCGACGCAACTCGTCGGCGTGTCTTCCGCCGCTGCGGCCGTTGTCGAAGTGCACGAAATGAAGATGGAGGGCGACGTGATGCGCATGCGGCCCGCGGGCAAGCTCGACCTGCCCGCCGGGCAGGCCGTGGACCTGCGCCCGGGCGGCTATCACCTGATGTTGCAGGACCTCAAGCAGCCGTTGCTCGCGGGAACCTCGATTCCCGTGACGCTGATGCTGCGCAACGCAGCGGGCGCGGAAAGCCGGCTGGAGTTGAAGCTGCCGGTACTGGTGGCCGCGCCGGGCGCTGCGCCTTCCGCGTCGCCGGCCGGCCACAAACACTGACGTCCGGCATCGCGACAGGCATCGCATGGGGTAAGCTGTTGCCACGACAACTCCCCAGCGAGCGTGGCCATGAGCGACAACCAGAATTTCGGCTTCGGCAAATTCGTCCCAGGCTTCGACTTCCTGCAGAACCTGGCCAAGGGCGCATCGCAGACCCTGCCGCAGATGCCCAACCTGTCCAACTGGGTCGCACCCACGCTCAACGTTGAGGAACTCGACAAGCGCATCGGTGAACTGAAGGCGGTGCACTTCTGGCTCGACCAGAACTCCAAGGCGCTGGGCGCCACGATCCAGGCGCTCGAAGTGCAGAAAATGACCCTGGCGACGCTCAAGGGCATGAACTTCAACATGGGCGATGTGGCCAACGCACTCAAGCTCAAGGCCGCCGACACCATGTTCAGTGGAGTACAAAAAGTGAGCGAAACCGCGGCCGGCACTGCCAACGCCGTGGCGGGCGCCGCAGCCAGGAGCCGGGCGCGCAAGGGCGCAAAGCCAAAGGCGTCCGCGAAACCTGCCGCCAACGTGGTCGATCCGATGCAGTGGTGGGGCGCTCTCACGCAGCAGTTCCAGCAGATCGCCACCAGCGCGATGAAGGATGCGGCCACCGCGACGGCGATGGACACCGCCAGGAACATGGCGGCCGGCGTTGCCAAGGGTGCACTCAAGAGCGCTACCGGCATGGCCAAGGCAGCGGCTGGCGGCGTGAGCGCCGCAGCGAAATCACCTGCCCGCCGGGCGGGCAAGAAGAAGGGCTGAGGAACCGAGGTGAAGCTGTTTCCGTTCGGCCACGCGACCCATCCGCAGTGGCAGATGGCCGCAGGGCTGGTGCTGGCGCAGGTGCGCGCGCAAATGGCTCTGCATGGCTACGCGTCGTCGCCGACGCTCGCGTTGATCTACATCACAGACCACTACGCGCCGCAGGCGCAGGAGATCCTCGACCATCTCGGCGCCGAGTTGCCGGAGGTGACCGACTGGGCCGGCACCGTGGGCGTCGGCATCGCTTCGTCCAACGTCGAGTACTTCGACGAACCGGCGATGGCGCTGATGTTGTGTGAGCTTCCATCCGACCAATACCGCGTGTTCTCCGGCGTCGCACCGCTGGGACTGGGCTTCGAACCTTACACGGCACTGATCCACGCCGATTCATCCACGCCCGATGTCGCCGACCTGATCGCCGAGATGGCGGGGCGCACCGCCACCGGCTACCTGTTCGGCGGCCTGGCCTCCAGCCGGACCGACGCAGTGCAGTTCGCAGTCGGCGGCAACGGCAACATCCGCGGCCATGGCGCGGCGGGCGGCGTGTTTCGTGGCGGTCTCTCGGGCGTGGCTTTCGGCGAGGGTGTCTCGCTGGTCTCGCGCGTCACGCAGGGCTGCCGGCCGATCGCGGGACAGCGCATCGTCACCGGGGCCAGCGGCAACCTGATCACCGAACTGGACGGCCAGCCCGCACTCGACCTGCTGCTGGCCGATACCGGCATCTCGCTGGACGAGCCGCAGGAAGCAATGGCCCGGCTGCGCGCCACACTGGTGGGTCTCACTCAGGCCGGTGGGGATGCGGTGGCCCGCACCGGCAACTTCGGCGCCGATGTCGTGGTGCGCCACATCATTGGGCTGGACCCGGGCCGCCGCGGTGTTGCCATCGCCGACCACGCCAAGGAAGGCATGCGCATGGCCTTCTGCGAACGCAATGCGCAGGCCGCGCGAGCCGACCTCGTCCGCGTCTGCGCCGAAATCCGCGAAGAGCTCGAGCCCGAGGAGATGAGCCTGCCGGTGGCGGCCGCGTTGGCCGCGGGCGGTGCGCAATCCGCGCCCAGCCGCGAGCGGCGCATCGCGGGCGCCGTGTATGTGAGCTGCGCCGGGCGTGGCGGCCCGCACTTCGGCGGCCCCAGCGCGGAGATGCAGATCGTCCGGCACGCGCTGGGCGACGTGCCGCTGGTCGGCTTCTTCGCCGGGGGTGAAATCGCACGCCACCACCTTTACGGCTACACCGGGGTGCTGACGGTATTCAAGACATGACGTCACGCTCAAAACCCCGTATGCCCGGGCTCTGGGACGGTGTGCGGTGGGCCATGCGGCCCGAGGCCGCAGGCGGCGGCACGTCGCGCAAGCGCCTGCTGTGGCGCGCGCTCAACGCTACGCTGTGGCACGGCAAGGCGATGCGCCGCTGGTTGGGGATGGTCTTCGAGCTGCGACAGCGCGACATCATCCGCGACATCCCAGGCGAATACCTGAGGGCCGTGCGCCCTTATGTGCATCGCGGCACCGGCTACTCGCAACGGGTGACGCAACTGGTCGACCACATGGACTGGCTCGAGTCGGCCTTCCATGGTGCGGCCTTCGCGCAGATCGCCTCGGGCGAGCCGCTGATCCTGGCCGAGCTCACCGCGCCGCGCGGTTATGACCACATGCGCCTGCAACTGCAGCAGGCGCCAGCGCAAAGCACCGAGGGTGAGCTGCTCTTGACGCTGGTGCTTCAGCGCTCCGACGTCGTGCAGCAGAAATCGATTCCGATCGAGGCCGGCGCGCTGGCGCTCAGCCGCTTTCGCATCGACGGCACACCCTGCCTGGTGATCGGCGGCGTGCGCGGCCAGCGCAACCCGGTGCAGCGCATCAGCACCATGGAGATGTCCCAGGCGCTGCACGGCTGGAAACCGTCGGTGCTGCTGGTACGCGTGGCGCAGGAACTTGCGCGCTTCTGGAACCTGAGCCTGATCGGGATGGATCCGTCGTCGCACCGGCTACAGGGCTGGACATACCGCGCCTTCCGCCGCTATCGTGAGACGGGCGATCGCATCTTCGCCAGTTACCGTGCCCTGTGGGACCACTTCCTGGCCGGCAACGGCCCCCATGGCTGGTTGATCGTGCCGCTGGAGTCGGATGAAAAGCTCGCCGCCACCGCGCTGTCACCCGAAAAGCGCTCGCGCCAGACGCGGCGCGCCGACTACTGGATCCGGATGCGCAACCTGTTGCGGTCGCAATTTCGCAAGCTCCTGCAGCGGCCTTCGCGCGAGCCACGGCTGTCGCACATCACCCAGGCGCTCACGCCTTCGGGCAACATCCCGCTCGACGAATTCGACCGCGACGAGTCCGACGGGATGGACAGCGAGGACATGATCCCGTCGCGCGTCCTCGAGACCGGGCCGGGCAGCCTGTTGTAGCCCTCAGCGGCGCAACTGGGTGAATGCCTCGAACTCCCAGCTGCGCATCGCAAGCAGCAGCGTATAGCCTTCGCGCTCCCGCTCGGGCAGGCGCTGGTCAGCCTGGTGCTGCTGCGCGAAATCCTGTGCCACGCGCTGGATGCGTTCGATGAACGAGGGCGCAATGCCCCGGCTGATCGAGCCGTGCACCAGCAGCAGTCCTTCGCCCGGGCCGTCAAAGCCGCCCTTGTAGTAGTCCAGCACCGCGTGCTCGCGGAAGAAGTCCATGACCGGGCCGTGCGCGCGCCAGCGGAAAGTCTTCGCCAGCTTGAGCCGGTAGCGGTTGAGCGGCCGCAGTTCGATGATGCCGATGCGATCGAGTTGGACGAAGTGCTTCACGCTCTCGGCCTCGCTCAGGCGGTAGTGGGCGGTGATCTGCTCCAGTGTCCATTGCGAGAGCACGCAGATGGCGCACAGCAGCAGCTTCTTGTCGGCGACGACAGCGCGCTCCTGCTCCTGCGTCAATTCCTTCACCAGCGGTTGCGCGTCGGCGACACGACGTGCCAGCTCCGCGAAATCCATCTTCAGCGCGCGGCAGATGGCGTCGATGCGCGACAGCGGCATGTCGCCTTTGGCCAGCATGCGCTTCACGCTCGACTCCGCCATGCCCAGCGACTTGGCGAGGTCGGCATAGGTCAGCTGCGCAAGCTTCAGTTCCTTCTTCAGCGCGATGACGAGGTCGGCGGTGGTGCTCATTGGCTAAGTATCGAGGTGCGATACTGTGCGGATGGGATGGCGGCAATGTATCGCAATCTCCGCAGTCGGTGAGACGCCAGGCACCACACTCGCGTCATCGTTGGGCAAGCCTAGAGGAGAACAAGCGATGAGTTCCGTCATGACGCAGGATTCGGCCGCCGCCGCCGCATCGCACGAACACCCGAACCAGTTCGCGCTGCTGCGGCAACGGCGCTTCGCCCCTTTCTTCTGGACCCAATTTTCCGGCGCGGCGAACGACAACCTGTTCAAGTTCGCGTTCACGGTGATGGTCACTTACCAGTTGCAGGTGGCCTGGATGCCGCCGGCGATGGCGGGGCTGGTGATCGGCGCGCTGTTCATCCTGCCCTTCCTGCTGTTCTCCGCCACCAGCGGCCAGCTGACAGACAAGTACGACAAGACCACCATGATCCGGTTCGTGAAGAACCTGGAGATCGCGATCATGGCCTTCGCTGCCATCGGGTTCTGGAACGACAGTGTCGCGATCCTGCTGGCCTGCACCTTCCTCATGGGCGTGCACTCCACGCTGTTCGGCCCCGTGAAGTTCGCCTACTTGCCGCAGGTGCTGGACGAGCGCGAACTCACGGGCGGCAACGGCATGGTGGAGATGGGCACCTTCGTCGCCATCCTGCTGGGCAACGTGGCCGGCGGCCTGATTGTCGCGATTCCCGAGGTCGGCCGTCACGACGTGGCCATTGCCTGCGTGCTGCTCGCGATCGCCGGCCGCGCCGTCGCGCAGTTCATCCCGTCGGCACCGGCCACCGACCCGGGCCTGAAGATCAACTGGAACCCGGTCAGCGAGACCTGGCGCAACCTCAAACTCGCGCACGGCAACATCGTGGTGTTCCGGTCGCTGCTGGGCATCAGCTGGATGTGGTTCTTTGGCGCGGTGTTCCTGTCGCAGTTCCCCAGCTTCGCCAAGGAGGTGCTGCACGGCAACGAGCAGGTGGCGTCTCTGCTGCTGGTGGTGTTCTCGATCGGCATCGGCACCGGCTCGCTGCTGTGCGAGGTGCTGTCGCGCCGCCATGTCGAGATCGGCCTGGTGCCGCTGGGCGCGATCGGCATGAGCGTGTTCGCGATCGACCTGTATTTCGCTTCGCGCGGCATGCCGCCCGCGGACGGTCTGACCCTTGCGCAATTCATGGCCGCACCGGCGCACTGGCGCGTCTTGGCCGACCTGGCATTGCTCTCGCTCTTCGCGGGTTTGTACAGCGTGCCCATGTATGCGCTGATCCAGTTGCGCAGCCAGCCCACGCACCGCGCGCGCATCATCGCGGCCAACAATATCCTCAACGCGCTGTTCATGATCGCGAGTTCGGTCATCGCCGGCGCGCTGCTGGGTGCGGGCTGCACCATCCCGCAGATATTCCTGGTGGTGGGCATCGCCAACGCGCTGGTCGCGTCGTACATCTTCATGCTGGTGCCGGAGTACTTCCTGCGCTTCGTCGCCTGGGTGGTCTCGCGCATCGTGTACCGCTTCCAGGTGCGGGGCGATGAAAACATCCCCACCGAAGGCGCGGCGGTGCTGGTGTGCAACCACGTGAGCTTCGTCGACGCGGTGCTGCTGATGGCGGCCAGCCCGCGGCCGATCTACTTCGTCATGGACCACCGCATCTTCCAGGTGCCGGTGCTGGGTTGGCTGTTCAAGCTGGCCAGGGCGATCCCGATCGCATCGCGCAAGGACGACCCGGTGGCCTACGAAGCAGCGTTCGAAGCGGCCGCGAAAGTGTTGCGGGAGGGCGACCTGCTCGCGATCTTTCCAGAAGGTGCGATCACGCGCGACGGCACGCTGCAGGAGTTCAAGGGCGGCATCATGAAGATCCTGGAGCGCCAGCCGGTGCCCGTCATCCCGATGGCGCTCACCAACCTGTGGGGGTCGTACTTCAGCCGCATCGAGGACAAGGGGGCGATGGTGCGGCCGTTCCGGCGCGGTGCGTTCAATCGCGTAGGGCTGAACGTGGGCTTGCCGGTCCAGCCCGCTGCCGTGCAACCTGAAATGCTTCACAACGAGGTCGCCCGCCTTCTTCACGCATGAGCACCACCGCCCCCACGGGCATGAGCAAGCACCGGCTCGACGCCTTGACCGACGGCATTTTCGCGGTGGCCATGACGCTGCTCGTGATCGAGCTGAAGATTCCCGAATCAGCGCACCCCGCCGACAACGCCGCGCTGCTGGCGATCCTGGGCCATCTCGCGCCGAAGATCGTCGCCTGGGTGATCAGCTTCATGGTGCTGGCCTTCTTCTGGTGGGGGCACCATCGCGCGTTCCACTACGCGCGCGCCGTGGACGGCAAACTGGTGTTTCTCAACCTGGTGTTGCTGGCGGGCGTGAGCTTCATGCCCTTTGCGTCGGCGCTGAGCGGCGAGCACGGCCGGATGTTCGCCAGCCAGGTCGTGTACTCGGGGACCATGCTGGTGATCTCGGTCGCAGCGCTGCTGTTGTGGCGCCACCTGTACCTGCACCCCCTCTTGTGTCACCCCGTCATGTCCGAAGGCGCATGGCAAGCCGCGCGCATGCGCACGCTCATGCTGATCGCCATCAGCATCGTTGCGGTCGTAATCGCCTGGTTCGTGCCCAGCGCGGGAAACATGGCGTTCATGTTGATGATGCTGTCGCGCCCTCTGGGCAAGCGGATCGCCGCGCGCTACGCGTCGTCCGGCGACGCCGACATCGCGCAATCGGGCTGATCCCGCTTAGGTATCGACCCCGTTGCGGGGAGCTACCCTCGATTCGCCAACGCGCGGTCAGCCACTTCAGCCGTGGCCACCCGGAACAGGTCATTGGCGAGTGTGCGCACATAGCGCACTACCTCACGGTCTTCGTTCGAAGGGGCCTTGCACAGCTTATTGAGCGAGTACATCGACTGCCGGAGCATGGCTTGTTCCAGCACATGCGCCTGGCGGTCGGCTACGCGCCATTCCTGGAAAAAGTCAGAGCAGGTGAGCACCCACAGATTCTGCGCTTCAGGGGAGCAAGGGGGTGCAAATTTCACCTCCAAGTTTGGCGCCAGTCAGTGCATAAGTACTTCCTGGTGATACCGAAAGCACATCCATGGCGCCAAGCGTCGAAAGCCGGGGTGTCGCTGGGGTCATCCCCTGACACTGCCTGCCTGGCCTCGCCGCGACATGGTTTCGACTGGCGGCACCCTGGACATCGACACCCCTTCAAGGAGATTCCGCATGAAGAACCAGTTCCTCGCTGCCGCCTTTTCTCTGGCCTTCGTCGCGGGCGCAGCGCGCGCCCAGTCTGAAGTGTCGGCCTTGAGTGCCGTCTCCGCTCTGCCGCTGGCCTCGGTGGCCGCGGGCGCCAGCACTGCCTCAGCGGCACTCGCGATTCCCGCCGTGCTGTCGGCGGGCGGCGCCGTGTTTGTCGTGAGGAGCGCGGAGGTGAGCGCGCGCGGCACGATCTACGGGCTCGAACGCGTTTCCGACGGCGCGCGTGTCGGTGTGGAAATCGCAGGCCGGGGCGCGTTGACCGCTTCCGTAGTTGCAGGGGCCATGGTCACCGTCAGCGTGATCGGCACCGGCGTCGTGCTGTCGGCGGCCGGCGAGGCAATCGCCTTCCTGCCCAATGCCCTGGGCCGGGCGCTGCTGCACAACGAACAGCTGACGTTCTGAAAGCAGCCGCGATGAAGGCCGCGCTCACCGTCACTGCGATCGCCGCGGCACTGCTCGCGCCGGCCGCGCATGCGGGCCACACCTGCGATGAGAAGAAGCCCTCGCTGCAGAACATCACAAGGGGCCTGGACCTGGCCGACAAGACGCGCGCGGCACTCGATGCGAGCGGCGCCGACATGGTGGTGCTGGCGCGTGCCGGCCAGGACTTGACGAAATACGGCCTGCACTATTCGCATTTGGGTTTCGCCTATCGTGACGTGGACGGCGCAGGCGCGCCGGTCTGGCGCGTGGTGCACAAGCTCAATCAGTGCGGCACGGCCGAGGCTTGGGTCTTCCGCCAAGGGCTCGGAGAATTTTTTCTTGACGACCCGTGGCGCTACGAAGCCGCGTGGGTCGTGCCCTCGCGCGAAGTCCAGGGCGCACTGTTGCCGGTGTTGCGCGACAACGCGCGCGCGACCGCGTTGCACCACAAGCCGTACAGCATAGTGAGCTACGCCTGGGGACAGCGCTATCAGCAATCGAACCAGTGGGCGCTGGAGACGCTGGCCGCGGCTATGCAGGTCGGCGTCCCGGCGTCCCGCGCGAGCGCGCAGTCGTGGCTGATGGCCAGCGGCTACCGGCCGGGGGCACTGACCATCGGACCCTTGACGCGGCTCGGTGGCAGGGTGAGTGCGGCCAATG
The DNA here is from genome assembly GCA_046595775.1 of Ramlibacter sp. Taxonomy (GTDB): domain Bacteria; phylum Pseudomonadota; class Gammaproteobacteria; order Burkholderiales; family Burkholderiaceae_C; genus Ramlibacter. The sequence goes on from JBKJOM010000337.1 coordinate 15,059, forward strand.
TAGCCTTCGACGACCATCCGCCCGACAAGCGCTATTCGGACCGGATCGAAACGGTCACGGTCGATTCTGTCTTCGGCTGGCTCCAGCGCAGCGGACTGGGCTCGGCTCCTGTCACACTCCGGCCGAACTGAGAAGGAGATCGCCATGAGCAAGGGATTGCGCCTGTCCGAGAAGTGGTTTCGCCGCGGCCTTTGGCTGGTGGCGCTGGTGTTCTCTGGTTTCCTGATCGGGCTCGGCAGCACGATCGTGGGTGACCTGCCGAAGGTCGAGCGGCAATTGACGGTGGACGACTTCCTCGATCGCCCGGCGGCGCAGGCCCTGCGTGCGGACATTCGCGCGTCAGAGCAGAAGGCGGCAGACGCGCAGGCGGCGCTGGAGCAGGCGCGGCTGAAGCACCGGGTCGCGCAGTCGGACACGCAGAGCGCGCGCGAAACCTACAACAACTGGCTGTCGACACGCCGCGCCACGCAGCAGGCCGACCAGGACCCGGAACTGATCGCGCGCACCCGCGCCCTTGACGGCCTGCGGCAAGCCGAGCGCGACGCGCAGGGCCGGATGCAGCAGCAGGAACAGGCGGCGCTCGATGCGCACCAGGCGCAAGCCAGAACCCAGGAGCGCCTGCAGCAGATGGAGCGCGGTGCGCAGCAAAAACTAGAAGCCGAGTACCGCAAGGTCGAACTGCGGGTGTTCCTGTACCGGCTGGCCCTCACCTTGCCCTTGCTGCTGGTGGCGGGCTGGTTGTTCAAGGCCAAGCGCCATGGCACCTACTGGCCCTTCGTGTGGGGCTTCATCTTCTTCGCACTGTTCGCATTCTTCGTCGAGCTGGTGCCTTACCTGCCCAGCTACGGCGGCTACGTCCGCTACATCGTGGGCATCGTGGTGACGGTGCTGGTGGGTCGGCAAGCAATCGTCTCGCTGAATCGCTATCTGGAGCGTCAGCGGGCGGCCGAACAACTGCCCGACGCACAGCGGCGGGAGGAACTGAGTTACGACACGGCGCTGGCACGTTTGTCGAAAAGCGTGTGTCCGGGGTGCGAGCGCCCGGTGGACTTCAAGAACACGGCGATTGACTTTTGCCCGCACTGCGGCATCTGCCTGCTCGACCACTGCGGCCAGTGCAGCACACGCAAGAGCGCCTTCGCCAAGTTCTGCCATGCCTGCGGCACAGGTGCAGGGCCGGGCCTCACACGCCTCGTGCCCGGTCCTGCCTGAACTGCGCGACGAACGCCGCAAAGCGCCCGGCTTCGAGCGCTTCGCGCGCCTCGCGCATCAGGTTCAGGTAGTAGTGCAGGTTGTGGACGGTGGCGAGCATCGGCCCGAGCATTTCGCCGCAGCGTTCCAGGTGATGCAGGTAGGCGCGTGAGAATCCGCCCGACACCGAGCCATCCGCGCGGGTGTGGCCCTTGCAGGCATAGCAGGCGCAGCTTTCGTCCAGCGGCTGCTCGTCGCTGCGGTGGCGGGCATTGCGGATCTTCAGGTCGCCAAAGCGCGTGAACAGGTGGCCGTTGCGCGCATTGCGGGTCGGCATCACGCAGTCGAACATGTCCACGCCCTGCGTCACGCCCTCGATCAGGTCTTCGGGGGTGCCCACGCCCATCAGGTAGCGCGGCTTGTTCTCGGGCAGGCGATGCGGGGTGTGCGCCATGATGCGCCGCATTTCTTCCTTGGGCTCACCGACGCTCACGCCGCCGACCGCGTAGCCGGGAAAGTTCATGTCGACCAGGGCCGCCAGGGATTCGGCGCGCAGGTGCTCGAACATGCCGCCCTGCACGATGCCGAAGAGGGCATTCGGATTGGCCAGGCGCTCGAATTCGACGCTGCAACGCTCGGCCCAACGCAGGCTCAGTTCCATCGACACGCGCGCTTGCGCTTCGGTCGTTGCGTGGCCTTGGGTCTCGTAAGGCGTGCACTCGTCGAATTGCATGGCGATGTCGCTGTCCAGCAAAGTCTGGATCTGCATCGAGGTTTCGGGCGTGAGGAACAGCTTGTCGCCATTGACCGGTGATGAGAACTTCACGCCCTCTTCGCTGATCTTGCGCATCTCGCCCAGGCTCCAGACCTGGAAGCCGCCGGAGTCGGTGAGGATCGGCTTGTCCCACTGCTCGAAGCGGTGCAGGCCCTTGAACTGCTCGATGACATCGAGGCCGGGCCGCATCCACAAGTGGAAGGTGTTGCCCAGGATGATCTGTGCGCCCATCTCTTCCAGCGAGCGCGGCGTCACGCCCTTCACGGTGCCGTAGGTGCCTACTGGCATGAAGATCGGGGTCTCGACGACGCCGTGGTTGAGCGTGAGGCGGCCGCGGCGCGCGAGGCCTTCGGTCTTGAGCAGTTCGAAGTGCAACATGTCAGTGACCACGCTGGAGCAACATGGCATCACCGTAGCTGAAGAATCGGTAGCGTTCGCGCACCGCGTGGCTGTACAGGCCCATGATGCGATCGTAGCCCGCGAAGGCGCTCACCAGCATCAGCAGCGTCGACTTCGGGAGATGGAAATTTGTGATCAGCAAATCGACAACCCGGAAGTCGAAGCCAGGCGTGATGAAGATGTCTGTGTCGCCGCTGGCCTGTCTGCTGCGGGCCCATGATTCGAGCGTCCGCACGGTAGTGGTGCCGGCGGCGATGATGCGACCCCCTTGCGCTTTGGCGCGCGCGATGGCCTCCTGGGTGGCCTGGGGGACCTGATACCACTCGCTGTGCATGCGGTGCTCGGCGATGTTGTCGGTCTTGACCGGCTGGAAGGTTCCGGCGCCGACGTGCAGCGTGACGCTGGCGCGCTGCACGCCACGCGCTTCGAGCGCTGCAAGCACGGCTTCGTCGAAATGCAGCGCGGCTGTGGGCGCGGCGACTGCACCGGGGTTCTTCGCGAAGACGGTTTGGTAGCGCGCCACGTCGTCGGCGGTGTCGGCGTGTTCTATGTACGGCGGCAACGGTACGTGGCCATGCTGCTCCATCAATTCGTACGGGTCACCGCTCAATGAGAAGTCAAACAGCGTGCCTTCTTCATCGGGCCAACGGCCTTTCAGCGCAGCGGTGAAACCGCCATCCATGCGCAGCACCGTGCCCGGCTGCGGCTTCTTGCTCACCTTCATGTGCGCGACGACTTCGCGCTCGCCGATCACGCGCTCGATCAGCAGTTCGAGCTTGCCGCCAGTGGGCTTCTCGCCGTACAGGCGCGCCTTGATCACCTGCGTATCGTTGAAGACCAGCAGGTCGCCTTTGCGTAGCAGAGAGGGCAGCTCACGAAAGATTCGATCGGCGGGCGTATCGCCCGTCCCATCGAGCAGGCGCGATCCACTGCGTTCGGACGCGGGATGCTGCGCGATCAACTCGGGGGAGAGGGCGAAATCGAAGTCGCCGAGGGTGAAACTTCTCATTGCTTGAGGGTTGAACAGACCCGTGCCAAGTGGAGGAGGCAGAATTGTCCCATGCCCACCGCTCTGGCCCTGACCGCTCCGCAGAAAGCCCTGGCCAAGCTCGGGCTCACGCGCGACATCGACCTGGCCCTGCATCTGCCGCTGCGCTACGAAGACGAAACGCGCATCGTGAAACTGCGCGATGCGCGGGAGGGCGACACTGTGCAGATCGAGGCTGCGGTCACCGCTTGTGAGATCGTTTACCGGCCGCGCCGCCAGTTGAAGGTGACGGTGGACGACGGCAGCGACACCTGCGTCCTGCGCTTCTTCAGCTTCTATCCTTCACAGCAGAAGGCACTGGCCGTGGGCACGCGACTGCGCCTGCGTGGCGAAGTCAAAGGCGGGTTCCTGGGCTGGACGATGATGCATCCCGTCTTCAAGCCTGCGAGCGGCGAGCTTGCCACGGCGCTCACGCCTGTGTATCCGACGGTCGCCGGGCTGCCACAGGCCTACCTGCGAAAAGTCGTGGCCAGCGGCCTTGCGCGCGCGGACCTGGCCGATACCTTCCCGCCCGGTGTGACCGAGACGCTCCAGCCGCTGGTCTGGGCGTTGCGCGAGTCGCTGCAGTTCCTGCATCACCCCACGCCCGACGTGTCGCTGGCCACGCTGGAGGATCGCAGCCACCCGGCCTGGCAAAGGCTGAAAGCCGAGGAACTGCTCGCACAACAACTTTCTCAACTGGAGAGCAAGCGCGAGCGCGACCTGTTGCGCTCGTTGGCGCTGACGCCCAAGCGCGGCGGACTGCACGAGCAACTTCTGGCTGTCTTGCCGTTCCAGTTGACGGCCGCGCAGCGGCGCGTGGGCGAGGAGATTGCGCGCGACTTGTCCCGGCAAGTGCCGATGCACCGCCTGCTCCAGGGCGATGTTGGCTCCGGCAAGACAGTCGTGGCAGCCCTGGCTGCTGCAATTGCGATCGATGCGGGTAGGCAGTGCGCCTTGATGGCGCCCACCGAGATTTTGGCCGAGCAGCACTTCCGCAAGTTGATTGGCTGGCTGGCGCCCTTGCTCGAACCCCTGGGCCTGCGCGTGGCCTGGCTCACCGGCAGCCAGCGCAAGAAGGAGCGCAGTGAGATGCTGGCCCTGGTCGCCAGCGGACAGGCGGCGCTGGTGATAGGCACGCATGCCGTGATCCAGGACCAGGTGCAGTTCAAGAATCTGGCGTTGGCCATCATCGACGAGCAGCATCGCTTCGGAGTCGCGCAGCGGCTGGCGCTGCGCGCCAAGATGACCGAGGAGGGCCAGGAGCCGCACTTGTTGATGATGACTGCCACGCCCATCCCGCGCACGCTGGCCATGAGTTACTACGCCGACCTTGATGTTTCAACCATCGACGAGCTGCCACCTGGCCGCACCCCCGTCGTGACCAAGTTGGTCGGCGAGGCCAGGCGGGACGAAGTGATCGCACGCATTCGCGGCCAGATTGCCGAG
>JBKJOM010000154.1:0-10118 GCA_046595775.1 Ramlibacter sp.
TAGTTGCCCACCCACACATCGACCGGCTCGCCGGTGAGCGGGTGGAACACCGCCAGCCCCGTGGGCATGCCTTCTTTCTCGCGCAGCGCAAGTTCTGCCTCGGTGGTGCCGCCCTTCTTGCAGTCCTCGATGAACGCTGCCAGCGCCGGGTTCGACGCAGCCGCGTGCGAGGCCAGCGGATGCTCTGGCGCCACTGCGCAGAACGTCACGCCCATGATGGTGTCAGCGCGGGTGGTGAAGACGTACATCTTGCCGTCCTGGATCACCTGGCCGTCCGCGCCCTGGATGTCATGGGTGAACGCAAAGCGCACCCCTTCACTCTTGCCGATCCAGTTCTCCTGCATGAGCTTGACGCGTTCGGGCCAGCCAGGCAGCTTGTTCTGAACGTGATCGAGCAGTTCTTCGGCGTAGGCAGTGATCTTGAGGTAATAGCCCGGAATCTCGCGCTTTTGAACCGGCGCGCCGGTGCGCCAGCCCTTGCCGTCGATCACCTGCTCGTTGGCCAGCACGGTCTGGTCGACCGGGTCCCAGTTGACAACCTGCGTCTTGCGGTATGCGATGCCCTTTTCAAGCATCTTGAGGAACAGCCACTGGTTCCACTTGTAGTAGCTCGGATCGCAAGTGGCAATTTCGCGGCTCCAGTCAACGGCCAGCCCCATCGCCTGCATCTGCTTTTTCATGTACGCGATGTTGTCGTAGGTCCACTTGGCCGGAGGCACCTTGTTCTTGAGCGCCGCATTCTCCGCCGGCAGGCCGAAAGCATCCCAGCCCATGGGCATCAGGACGTTGTAGCCATTCATGCGCAGGTAGCGCGTGAGCATGTCGTTGATGGTGTAGTTGCGCACATGCCCCATGTGCAGCTTGCCGCTGGGATACGGCAGCATGGAGCAGGCGTAGAACTTCTTCTTGCGCTCGTCTTCGGTCACGCGGTACGCGTCACGCGCGGTCCAGTGCGCCTGCGCCGCGCGCTCGACCTCGGAAGGGGTGTATTTCTCTTGCATAAATGAGGGCGCCGGGCGCCTGGCCCGGCCTTGCCGCGATTCTACGGGGCGCCCGGCGTTCAGCGCGCCGGAATGGGGTCGGCCACGAAGCCGACGCGGTTCAGGCCGGCCTTCTGCGCCGCGCCCATCACTTCGACCACGCGGCCGTAGGGCACGGCCCGATCGGCGCGCAACTGGATTTCCGTGTCGGGGTTGGCCCGCGCGGCGGTCGCCAGCCGCCGTGCGAGCTGCTCTGCATTGGCGGGCTTGTCCTCGACGAATGCGGCACCGGCCTTGTCGATCACGATCGTGATGAACTTGGGCGCGTCGTTGGGACGGGCACCTTCGGCGCGCGGCAGGTCCAGGCGGATCGAGCTGGCCAGCAGCGGTGCCGTGAGGATGAAGATCACCACCAGCACCAGCATCACGTCGACCAGCGGTGTCATATTGATCTCGCTCATGGGCTGGGGGCCCGGCGTGCGTTCGAGGCGGCCGAAAGCCATCAGTGTTTCCCGTGGGTGAGCAGCTCGCGCAGGTCGCGGGCGAAGCCTTCGAGGTCGGCTTCGATGCGGCCGATCACGCGGCCGAAGACGTTGTAGCCCAGCACGGCAGGAATCGCGACGGCCAGGCCGGCCGCCGTCATGATCAGCGCCTCGCCCACCGGGCCGGCCACGCGGTCGATCGTGATCTGGCCGGCCGCGGCGATGCCGGTGAGCGCGTGGTAAATGCCCCAGACCGTGCCCAGCAAGCCAACGAAAGGCGCCGTGGACCCGACCGTGGCCAGCAGCACCTGCCCGAACTGCAGCTTGTCCAGCACGCGGTGCAGCGCGTCGCGCAGCAGTCGCGTCAACTGCTGCGACCGGTCGCCGGCGGTTGCGAGCGAACCCTGCGCTTCGACCTGCGTGGCCGCGATCAGGGGCAGCACCAGCGACTCGCGGTCGAAGGCGCCGACCCGCTGCTGCGCTTCGCCGACCGAGGGCGATTGCCAGAAGGCGGCCGTGCTGCGGCCGACATCGCCGGCGGCTCGGCGCAGTAGCCAGGCCTTCCACAGGATGATCACCCAGCTGGTGACGGACATGGCCAACAGCAGGATGGCCACCAGCCTCGTGACGGTGTCGCCCTGGCTGACCAGATCGAAGAGGTTCATGCGTGCGGTCTAGCGCAACCCGAGCACGTCGAACATGTCGAACAGGCCGCTCTTCTTGCCCGCAAGGTAACGCACGGCGCGCAGGCTACCTTCGGCGTAGGTGGCGCGGCTGGACGACTTGTGCGTGATCTCGATGCGCTCGCCGGTGCCTGCGAACAGCACCGTGTGGTCGCCCACGATATCGCCGCCGCGGATCGAGGAGAAGCCGATGGTCGAGGGCTTGCGCTCGCCGGTGACACCTTCTCGCGCGTACACCGCGTGCTCCTTGAGGCTGCGGCCGATCGCGCCGGCGATGACTTCGCCCATCTTGAGCGCGGTGCCCGAAGGTGCGTCCACCTTGTGGCGGTGGTGCGCCTCGATGATCTCGATGTCGTAGCCCTCGGCCAGCGCCAGCGCCGCCATCTCCAGCAGCTTCATCGTCACGTTGACGCCCACGCTCATGTTGGGCGCCATCACGATGGCGATGTCGCGCGCGGCGTCCTTGATCTGATCTTTCTGGCCCTCGTTGAAGCCCGTGGTGCCGATCACGGCGTTCACGCCCAGTTCGCGGCAGGCCTTGACGTGGGCGAGCGTGCCCTCGGGCCGCGTGAAGTCGATCAGCACCCGCGAGTTGGCCAGGCCCGTGCGCAGGTCGGAAGACACCGGCACGCCGCTGGCCAAACCGAGGAAAGCGGCGGCATCGTTGCCGATCGAGGGGCTGGCGGCGATGTCGAGTGCGCCGGCAAGCTGGCAATCGCCCGAGGCACGGATCGCCTCGATCAACATGTGGCCCATGCGACCGCTGGCGCCGGCCACTGCGACCTTGTGCGGGGCGGCTTGCGGCTGCGCCATGCTGCTAGCGGACAGCCGAGTCGAGCGGCGGGCAGGCTGTGGTGGCGGCCCCGGCACAGGCAACGGCAACGGCAACGGCCGCCAGGATGAGGCGGGTTGCACGGGAAGGAAATGCGGGCATGGGCAAACCGGTGGAGATATGATCGCAATGATTGTAGCGGCAGCCCCCCCGGCGCCCCGGCAGCGAAACCCATGGCCAACATCGACGAACTCAAGAGCACCGGCCTGAAGGCCACGCTGCCACGCCTGAAAATCCTGGACGTGTTCCAGAAGGGCGAGCAGCGCCACATGACTGCCGAGGACGTGTTTCGGGTTCTGCTGGAGGAGCGCTCGGACATCGGCCTGGCCACGGTGTACCGTGTGCTCACACAGTTCGAGCAGGCCGGCATCCTGATCCGCAGCCACTTCGAAAGCGGCAAGGCGGTCTACGAGCTCAATGAAGGTACCCACCACGACCACATGGTGTGCCTCGATTGCGGACGGGTCGAGGAGTTCTACGATCCCGAAATCGAGAAACGGCAGAACGCGGTGGCCCAGGCCAAGGGCTTCGAAATCGCCGACCACGCGCTGTCGCTGTACGCGCACTGCACCAAGCAACCGTGCCCGAATCGGCCGCCAAGCAGGTTGGGCCACTTGCCGCGAAGCGAACACTAGGCTTCCATCGTCGAGATCTGCGCCCTCTCCCCCTGGGGGGAGAGGGATGGGGAGAGGGGGTTCCTGATGCTCCCCTGCCTCCCTGATGCTCCTGCCTCCGCCCCCTGCTACTGGTCCTGCTCCATCGCACGGCGGTGGCGCTCGACGAATTCCTGGTAAGTGTCCACACCGCGCAACTGCAGGATGGTGTTGCGTACCGCCGCCTCCACCAGCACGGCGATGTTGCGGCCGGCCACCACCTGGATCACTGCCTTACGCACCGGCACGCCCAGCACATCCTGCGTGAGCGGCTCGTAAGGCAGGCGCTCATACTCGCGCTCCAGCGTCTCGCGCCGCACCAGGTGGACGATCAGCTTCAGGCGCATCTTCCGGCGCACCGCCGTCTCGCCAAAGATCGCGCGGATGTCCAGCAGGCCGATGCCGCGCACTTCCAGCAGGTTCTGCAGCAGCTCGGGGCAGCGACCTTCGATCGTGGTGTGGTTGATGCGGTACAGATCCACCGCGTCGTCGGCCACCAGGCCCTGGCCACGCGAGATGAGTTCCAGGCCCAGCTCGCTCTTGCCCAGGCCCGACTCGCCCGTGATCATCACGCCCAGCCCCAGGATGTCCATGAACACACCGTGCATCGAAGTGCGCTCGGCAAAGTGCTTGGACAGGTAGGCGCGCATCACGTCGATCACGAAAGCCGACGGTTCGTGCGTGGCAAACATCGGGATCTGCGCCCGCTCGCACATCGACAGCAGCGCTTCCGGCGCCTGCTGGTTGTCGGTCAGCACCAGCACCGGCGGCTCCAGCGTGACGATGCGCGAGATGCGGCGCGCACAGTCATCGGCCGTCGCATTGGTGAGGTAGGCGCACTCGCGCTCGCCGATGATCTGGACGCGGTACGGATGGATGTAATTGAGGTAGCCGACCAGGTCGGCGCCGGAGCGCGCCGCACGCACCGCTATTTCGTCGAAACGGCGCTCTGACGCACCGAGGCCGGCGACCCATTCCCACTTGAGCTGGGCCCGGTGGTCTTCGAAGAGGACGTCGGCGCTGACGACGGTGGGTTTCACGGCGCAGGGTGCTGCGTTATGCGGGCTGGGCCGACTGCCAGGTGGCGATCAGCCGGTGCAATTCCACCGCGTCGGTGGTGCGCTTCATCCGCTCTCGCAGCGGCGCGTCGGAGAGCAGCTCGGCGATCTCGGACAGGATTTCCAGGTGCTTCTGCGTGGCTGCCTCGGGAACCAGCAGGAAGATCAGCAGCGCCACCGGCTGCTCGTCGGGGGCGTCGAAGCCGATCGGCTGGCCGAGCTGGAACAGCGCGGCCATCGGCGCCTTAAGGCCCTTGATGCGTCCATGGGGAATCGCCACGCCATGCCCGAGCCCGGTCGAGCCCAGGCGCTCACGAGCGAACAGGCTGTCGGTGATCAGGGCGCGCGAGAGACCGTGCAGGTTCTCGAACAGCAGCCCGGCTTCCTCGAAAGCGCGCTTCTTGCTGGTGGCATCGACGCTCACGAGCACTTGGGCGGCGGGCAGGATGGACGCGAGTCGATTCATACGGGTTAACGATTATGCACCGCATCGCGAAATGACCGGTCCGCCAGCAAAAAGGCGCCCGAAGGCGCCTTGGGTGACACGGCAGGGTGTCGAAAGTTACATCAGCCGCTTGAGTGTCTCGCGCGGATGGTGGTCCTGCAGGCGGGTCTTGTGCTTGCCCACCTGTCGGTCGAGCTTGTCGACCAGTTGGTCCAGGGCGGCGTAGAGGTCCTCGTGCGAACTCTCCGCGAACATGTCGTTGCCCTTGACGTGGATCTTGCACTCCGCACGCTGTCGTCGTTCCTTTTCCTTCAGTTTGTCCACAGTGAGCAGCACCCGGATGTCGACGACCTGGTCGAAGTGCCGCGTGATCCGATCAAGCTTGGTAGTCACGTAGTTGCGAAGTGCCGGGGTGACTTCGAGGTGGTGACCGCTGATCGTCAAGTTCATAAAGGAGCCTCCTGTTGCACGGGGTTGAAACGGCCGCCCTTCAGGGGCTTTCCTGGCCGGCGGCCTGCGAACTCAAGATTTCTTCAAGGTCGATCCACTATGCCCCTGCCCGCCGCCAAATGCAATGGATTTCCGTCAGCATCCGCGTGCAGGTGAAACGCTTTGTCGCCCAATGAGAAACGGCCCCGAAGGGCCGTCTGTCGCTGTGATTTCAATCGGCTCAGTGCATGCGCCAGGCGCTTGACGCATCCGTGTAGTCGCTCCCGCTGCGAGCTGCGCGCGGATGGGCTTGGGCGCCAGGACGCTCGAGGTTCGCGTGCTCGGTACGCTCCGTCATCGGCTTGTCCCGGGGCGTATCGACTCCGCAGTTCGGGATTTTCGTTTCGTTGACCATCAAAGATTCTCCAAAAGGGTGCTGCTGGCTTAGCTGCCGCTGTCGTTGGCAGCGGGCTTCGATTCGTGGCGCGCTTGCACCGGCTTGTCCGAGTACCGGCTGATGAAAGGCCAAGGATGCGCATTGCGCCTTTGCGCGTCCAAGGTCGATCCAGCCTTGTCCTCGTTCGCGGCGGCGCGGAAGGTTCGGCTTGCGTTCGGGTCGTTCGCCAGCTGGATCATGGAAACTCCTGTGGGGCCCAGCGGTTCTGCCGGACCATGAACCCACTGTAGGTCTCCTGGATGAGCGTCCGTGTCGGACATCTTGGCCCAGCTTTGTAGGACTGCTCCTGCCTCAGCCGTGCAAAGTTAGCGCCCACCTTTGCGGCAGGGCTCATCCATCTTAGTTTCCGTACCGACGGTAGTTGCGCCTCGCAGTCATGGATTTTGAAAGCCTGCCGTTCTCCTCTAGGATGAGCCGAGAACACAGGAGACAGGGGCCGCCATGAGCCTGGGGACCATCATCCATTCGGGCCTGACCCGCCCCACGCGACCCATCCATGCACTGGTGCTGATGGGTGGCGGCGCGCGCACGGCCTATCAAGTGGGCGTGTTGCAGGCGCTGGCCGCCATGCTCAAGTTGCAGACCGGCCACGAGAACCACTTTCCGTTCCAGGTGCTGGTGGGAACGTCCGCCGGCGCGCTGAACGTGGCTTACCTGGCTGGTGCGGCGCCCAATGGCCTGCACGCCTTCGAGCTGCTCGGGCAGTTTTGGGGCCGCCTGCGCTGTGACCACGTCTACGAGCTCGACGTTCCGCGCTGGGCCAGTTTCTCCCGCTGGGGTGCGGCCTGGAGCCTGTGGCGCAACACGCGCGGACGCGGCGCTGTGCTGAACAACATGCCCCTGGTCGACACGCTGCACCACGCGGTGTCGCTGCCGGGCATCGAGGACGCGTTGCATAGCAAGATGATCGATGCCGTGGCGGTGACCGCCTCCAGTTACTCCAGCGGCGTGCACTGGACTTTCTGCCACACCGCCCGCGACGCGAAGCAGGAAGGCTGGAACCGTCCCGGGCGCCGCTCCGAATTCCAGCCGCTAACGATCGAGCACCTGATGGCCTCCAGCGCGATCCCGTTCCTGTTCCCCTCGACGCCGCTGTGGGTGGACGGGCATCGCGAGTTCTTTGGCGACGGCTCGATGCGCCAGGTCTCGCCGCTGTCGCCCGCCATGCACCTGGGCGCGCACAAGGTGCTGGTGGTGGGCGTGGGCCAGCCGGAGCGCTCGGGCCTGACCGGCGGTAACGACGCGACGCACGAGCCCACGCTCGGTGGCATCGCTGGCCACGCGATGGCCAGCGTCTTCCACGACACCTTGCAGGCCGACGTCGAGCAAGCCCAGCGCGTGACCAAGACCTTGCAGCAGTTGCCACGTGAAGTCGCGGGCGTACTGCCGTACCGCAGTGTCGAGGTGCTGTCGATCCAGCCGACCCAGTCGCTCGATGCATTGGCCCAGAAGTTCGCGCACGAGTTGCCCGGCTCGGTGCGGCGCGCGCTCGGCGGCCTGGGGGCGCTCAAGGGCGGCGGTGGCGCGCTGGCCAGTTACCTGCTGTTCGAGCCGGGCTTCGTGCAGTCCCTCATCGCGTTGGGCGAGCAGGACGCCTATGCGCGGAAGCACGAACTGCTCGCGTTCTTCGCGGCGCAAGCGGCATAATCGCGGCCATCTTCACTTCGGAGCAAGCTCCTTGGAAACCTGCCCCAGTCGGTAGCTTTCAACGTCCGTGACGCGGCGTTGGAAGCAAACCATGCCCGCAACGCCAGACAACGTTTGACAGTCACGGAAGTAGAGCCATGCTCAACATCTTCACGCTCGCCAACGGCCGGCTCTTCCAGGAAGAGATCGAGTCGCTGGAGGAGCTCTCCAAATTCCAGCCCATCTGGGTCGACCTCGAGTCGCCGACCCCGGAGGAAAAGCGCTGGGTCAAGCAGTACTTCGGCCTGTCCATTCCCGAAGACGCGATGGACGAGGACATCGAAGCCTCCGCCCGCTTCTATGAAGAGGACAACGGCGACCTGCACATTCGCAGCGACTTCCTGATCGCCGACGACGAGCAGCCGCGCACGGTGCGCGTGGCGTTCATCATGAACACCACCAACGAGGCGCTGCGCAGCAAGGGCGTGCTGTTCTCGATCCACGATGAGGACGTGCCGGTGTTTCGCCTGCTGCGCCTGCGCGCGCGCCGCGCCCCCGGCCTGATCGAGGACGCCAAGGACGTGATGCTCAAGCTGTTCGACGCCGACGCGGAGTATTCCGCCGACACGCTCGAAGGCATCTACGACGAGCTTGAAAAAGTCAGCAAGCAGGTGCTCTCCGGCGAGGTGACCGACACGCTGGCCGGCGAAGTGCTGGGCGACATCGCGCGCCAGGAAGACCTGAACGGGCGCATCCGCCGCAACGTCATGGACACGCGCCGCGCGCTCTCGTTCATGATGCGCAGCCGCATGCTTTCGCAAGAGCAGTTCGAGGAAGCGCGGCAGATCCTGCGCGACATCGAGTCGCTGGACAACCACACCGCGTTCCTGTTCGACAAGATCAACTTCCTGATGGACGCGACGGTCGGCTTCATCAACATCAATCAGAACAAGATCATCAAGATCTTCTCGGTGGCCAGCGTCGCACTGCTGCCGCCGACACTGGTCGCCAGCATTTACGGCATGAACTTCAAGGGCTGGTTCCCGGAGCTGGAGTGGGCCTACGGCTACCCGTACGCGCTGGCCCTGATGGCGGCCAGCGCCCTGGTGCCGATGTGGTACTTCCGCAAGCGGGGTTGGTTGCGCTGAAGCGGGCGCCGCCCATCAGCCGGCGGCCAGCAGCGAGTGCACGATCGCGGCCGAGTGCCGGCTTGCGACGTCGCGGATGAAACTCACGAAGTCACCGTGCGCTTCATCGTCGGCGCGATCCGAGATCGTGCGCACAGCCGCAAACGGCACGCCGCAGTCGTGGCACACCTGCGCGATCGCCGCGCCTTCCATCTCCACGGCCAGCGCCTCAGGCAGCGCGGCCTGCAGGATCACGCTCTCCGCGGTGGTCGAGACGAAACGGTCGCCGCTTACGACCAGGCCGCGGTGCATGCGGGTGCCCGGCAGCGCGCGCCGCACCGCGTCGACCAGTTCGGCGGTGAGCGCATTGTCGGTCGCGAAGCGATCGGTGCCGTACAGCGGCACCTCGTACTTCGGGAAGATCGGCGATGCATCGAGGTCGTGCTGCAGGAACATGTCCGCCACCACCACGTCGCCGCGCTGCACGCCGGGTGCGAGGCCGCCGGCCACGCCAGTGAACACGATGCGATCGACTTTGAAGCGCTCGATGAGCATCACTGCCGTCATCGCGGCGGCCACTTTTCCGATGCGCGAGAGTACCGCGACGACCTGGTGGCCATGCAGGTGGCCGGCGTAGAAGTCGCGCCCCGCTGCCAGCTGCCTGTGCTCATCGCGCATGAGCGCCAGCACGCAGGAGAGCTCATCCTGCATGGCGCTCACGATGGCGGTTTTCATTCGCGCATTGATCTGGCCAGGGCAAAGGCAAAACGCAAAGCGTTTTGCCTTTGAATCACTCCTTGATGTCCACGTCGTAGAAGCTGTGGCGGGCGAATGGCGACAGCTTGAAGTCCACCACTTTCTTGCTGATCGGCTTGATCTGCACCGCGTGCGCCATCGTCATCCACGGTGCTTCCTGCTTGAAGATCACCTGGGCCTGCTTGTAGAGCTTGTCGCGCTCGGCCGGCTTGGTCTCGACCTTGGCCTTCTGGATCAGCGTCTCGAACGGCTGGTTGCACCACTTGGCCACGTTCGAACCGTTGTTCTTGGTGGCTTCGCAACCCAGCAGCACCGCCAGGAAGTTGTCCGGGTCGCCGTTGTCGCCGGTCCAGCCCAGCATGCCCATCTGGTGTTCACCGGCCTGCATCCGCTTGCGGTACTCGCCCCACTCGAAGCTCTTGATCTCGGCCTTGATGCCGACCTTGGCCAGGTCGGCCTGCATCAGTTCGGCGATGCGCTTGGCGTTCGGGTTGTAGGGGCGCTGCACCGGCATGGCCCACAGGTCGGTTTCGAAGCCGTTCGGATGGCCGGCCGCGGCCAGCAGCTTCCTGGCGCCTTCCGGATCGAAG
>JBKJOM010000012.1:0-4749 GCA_046595775.1 Ramlibacter sp.
CTGGACGCCGAAGCAATCCTGCTGTGCGAGAGCGACGGCACGCCCGAAGAAGTGGAAGAGGAAATCGGCCGCATGACGGCGGTGCTGCGCGGCGCTGGAGCGACCGCGATCGCCGTCATGCGGCCGATTTCCTCTTCCACTTCTTCGGGCGTGCCGTCGCTCTCGCACAGCAGGATTGCTTCGGCGTCCAGGTCGTAGCCTGCATGCACGAAGTCCTCCACCGCCGCGGTCATGGGCTTGTCCATCATCTCCAGGCCGGCGGGGATGATGCCCTGCGCGATCACCGCCGCCACCGCATCGCCGGCCTTTCGCACGTCGTCGAAGCTGGCCATGATGCAGCGTGCGAGCTTCGGCTTGGGCACGAGTTTCACCGTCACTTCCATCACCACGGCGAGCATGCCTTCGCTGCCGATTACCACGGAGAGCAGGTCGTAGCCCGGCGCATCGAGCGCCTCGCTGCCGAACTCCACCGGTTCGCCGGCGGCCGTGAAGCCCCGCACCCTCAGCACGTTGTGCAGCGTGAGGCCGTACTTCAGGCAGTGCACGCCGCCGGAGTTCTCGGCCACGTTGCCGCCGATGGTGCAGGCGATCTGGCTGGAGGGATCCGGCGCGTAGTACAAGCCGTGCGGCGCTGCGGCTTCGGAGATCGCGAGATTGCGCACGCCGCATTGAACGCGCGCCGTGCGCGAGAACGCATCCACTGCCAGGATGCAATTGAACTTGGCCAGCGAGAGCGTGACGCCCAATGCATGCGGCATCGCCCCGCCCGAAAGCCCGGTGCCCGCGCCGCGCGCCACCACCGGCACCTCGAGCGCGGCACAGGCCTTCAACACCGCCTGCACCTGCGCCTCGGTCTCGGGCAACGCGACGACCAAAGGCCGTTGGCGATAAGCGGTCAGGCCGTCGCACTCGTACGGAGTGGTTTGCTCCGAATGCCAGAGCAGCGCCTGAGCGGGCAGCAACTCACGCAAAGCCTGTACCACTTCGCCCTGACGCTGGGCGCGCTGCAGCGTATCGAAATCGGAAGGCGCGTTCATGCGAGGCACCTCGGCACGCTGACGCAACGGATCTGGAATGACGCGATCTTCATGCCGCCACTTTAGGCGCGGGCGAGGCCGCCTGCATGAAGAATTTTGCGGGCCGCGTTGAAATCAGGCCGCAGCGGGCTCAGCGCCGTCGTGGAGTGGCCCGCAGTTGCATCCGGGGCGAGGAAAGGAAGCTTCCATGTTCCCCGACATGTGCTAGATCAATCGGGAGTCGTACACCCGGTGGCACGATGGACCCCAGACGCAACCCTGCCTGTTCATTGAAAGAGAGCGTGGCATGAATACCTGGATGAGCAATGCAGCTTTTGGCCTGATTTTCGCGCTGGCGGCGACTGGCCTCTTCTTCTTTGTCTGCACCCGCGGCGCGCTGATCGTTCGAGACCTGGCTGGGCAGGGCAGCGACAAGTCGCACGTCTACCCGATCTACTCCAACATGCGCCTGATCAAGCTGGTGGACTGGCAGCCGGTCATCTCGGCCATCCTGCTGTTCCAGTATCCGCGGCTGGTGACCAAGATCGTCGAGGGCCTGCGCTCAACGAACCTCAAGGACCAGAGGGTGCTGGTCACCTCCTGCGCCTTCGGCAACTTGATTCCGCGCGTGGTGGAAGCTTCGATACAGTCCGGCGCGCAGCGGGTGCTGATCGCCGACATCATCAGGAACGAACTGGTCCACGCCCGGAGCAAGCTCGTCCAGTACGGCGCCAAGGTGGAGTACGTCGAAGACAACGCCACCTCGATGCGCCAGGAAGAAGGATTGGCCGACGCCAACGTCATGTTCTTCCTGCTGCACGAGCTGCCGCACGACCTGAAGGCCAAGGCGCTGAGCGAAGCCGGCCGCATGCTGCGCCCCGGCGGCAAGCTGTACCTGGGCGAATTCCACAAGCCCGAGCTGTGGGTGTTGCGGGCCCTGTCCTGGACCTATTTCAAGGTGTTCGAACCGCTGGGCCTGGCGCTGTGGGACTCCCACGACCCGATGCTGCTGCTCGAGGAAATGGGCGGCTGGAAGGCCGAGCGCACGACCTTCTTCTTCGGCAATTTCCAGGTCGTGACGGCAACGAAACTCTAGGCCAGGCTCTTCTGCAGCCACTCGGTGAAGGCGGCGCACTCCCAGCGGTCCATGGTGCCCGTGCGCCAGCACAGGTAGTGCGCGTGCGGGCTCGGGACGTTGCGCGGTGAGATGCGCTCCAGCGTGCCGTTGTCCAGCCAGGGCTGCCCGAGCTTCAGGCGCACGAGGGCGATGCCCAAACCTTGCGCAGCGGCGTCGCACATCAAGCCGATGTCGTTGAACGACGAGCCCTCGCCGGGCTCGCCCGCGTCATGTCCATGCGCCAGGAACCAGGTGCGCCAGGGCTCCAGCGGGCTTTTGATCAGTTTGGCGGCCAGCAGCTCCTCGATCGTGTCGAAAGGCCCGTTCTCGCGGATGTAGATGGGCGAGGCCAGCGGCGTTACCTCGTCGGTCATCAGGCAGACATGTTCGACATCGGCGTAGCGCCCGGTGCCGAAGCGGACCATCAGGTCGGCATCTTCGGCGACCACGTCCAGCAGCGGGATCGAGACCTGCAGCATCAGGTCAATCTCGGGGTAGGCCTCGATAAAGCCGCGCAAGCGCGGCATGAGGATCGAGCGCGAGAAAGTGGGCGTGACCGCCACGCGCAACTTGCGCTTGCCTTGCGCCGCGTCGCGGCCCGGGAAGCGCTCCAGCACCGACAGGCCCTCACGCACATGCGCCAGGTATTCACTGCCATCGGTCGTCAGCGAGAAGTCGGCGCGGCCGAACAGCTTGGTGCCGATGATCTGTTCGAGTTGCCGCACGCGATGGCTCACTGCGCTGGGTGTCACGCACAGTTCATCGGCCGCCTGCGTGACGGAGCGCAGCCGCGCCAGGGCCTCGAAAGTCACGAGGCACTGGATCGGCGGAATGCGGCTGGTCATGCCGCCTATTTGAAGATGACGGTCTTGTGTCCGTTCAACAGTACGCGGTGCTCACTGTGCCACTTGACGGCACGCGCCAGCACCAGACTCTCGGTGTCGCGGCCCAGGGCGGTGAGGTCTTCCACGGTCTTGCTGTGGTCCACGCGGGTCACGTCCTGTTCGATGATCGGGCCTTCGTCGAGGTCGGCGGTGACATAGTGGGCAGTCGCGCCGATCAGCTTCACGCCGCGGTCGTGCGCCTGGAAGTACGGCTTGGCACCCTTGAAGCTGGGCAGGAAGCTGTGGTGGATGTTGATGGCGCGGCCTGAGAGCTTGCGGCACAGGTCGTCCGACAGGATCTGCATGTAACGGGCCAGCACCACCAGCTCGGCGCGCTCGGCATCGATGACTTCGTACTGACGCGCTTCGGCCTGCGCCTTGGTCGCGCCCGTCACCGGGATGTGGTGGAACGGCACGTTGTAGCTGGCGGCCAGCTGGTAGAAGTCGCGGTGGTTCGAGATGATGGCGCCGATGTCCAGCTGCAGCAGCCCGCTCTTCCAGCGGAACAGCAGGTCGTTGAGGCAATGGCCTTCCTTGCTGACCATGAGCACGGTGCGCATCGGCTGCTGCGAAGGATGCAGCTTCCAGTCCATCTGGAACGGCTCGGCAAAGAGCTTCAGCTGCAGCTTCAGGTCGTCAAACGTGAGCTGGTCGCACGCGAACTGCACACGCATGAAGAACAAGCCCGTGTCATGGTCGTTGTACTGCGCCGCCTCCTCGATGTTGCCGCCGCGCTCGAGCAAGAAGCCGGACACGGCGTGGACGATGCCGGTGCGGTCTGGGCAGGAGAGCGTCAGGATGTAGGCGTTGTTCATGGGCCCCCGATTGTCGCAGGCGCGCGCGGCGTGCATCATGGGGGCTGCCGGGCTGCGGCGAACCGCACCAAAATCCGGACTGGCATTCCAAGGAGCACCGCATGGCCTACAACGACTTCAACATGGACAACCACTGGTTGCCCTTCACGCCGAACCGCAGCTTCAGGAAAGACCCGCGCATCTTCGTTGGCGCGCAGGGCATGCACTTCACCACGCATGACGGCCGTCAGGTGATCGACGGCATCTCCAGCCTGTGGTGCGTAGGCGCCGGCCACGCACGCGCGCCGATTAACGAGGCGATCAAGAAGCAGCTCGACACGCTCGACTACGCCACGGCGTTCCAGGTGTCCAACGACAAGGCGTTCCAGGCGGCCGAGATGATCGCCGCGATGGCGCCGGGCGACCTGAACAAGGTGCTGTTCTGCAACTCCGGCTCGGAGGCGGCCGATACGTCATTGAAGGTGGCGCTGGCCTACCACCGCGCGCGCGGTGAAGGGCATCGCACCGTGTTCATCGGCCGCGAGAAGGGCTACCACGGCGTGGGCTTTGGCGGCATGAGCGTGGGCGGCATCCCGGCCAACCGAAAGGTGTTCGGCACGGCCTTCCTGCCGCGCGTGGACCACATGCGCTTCATCCATGACCCGGTGAACAACGCCTACATCCACAACCAGGAACCGATCTGGGATGAAGACCCGTTGCTGGAACTGGAGAACCGCATCTTGCCGCTGCACGACCCCAGCAACGTGGCCGCGATCATCGTTGAGCCCATTGCCGGCAGTGCGGGCTGGTACCTCCCGCCCAAGGGCTACCTGCAGCGGCTGCGCGAGATCTGCGACAAGCACGGCATCCTGCCCATCTTCGACGAAGTCATCCCCGGGTTCGGGCGCATGGGCACGAACTTCGCCGCCGATTTCTAC
>JBKJOM010000220.1:0-41439 GCA_046595775.1 Ramlibacter sp.
CGCATCTTCACCGGCGCGCCGGTGCCCGAGGGTGCCGACGCCATCGTGATGCAGGAAGAGACCGAAGCGGCGGGCGAGGGCGAGGTGCGAATCCTGCGGGTGCCCGATGCAGGGCAATGGATTCGCCGCAGCGGTGAAGACGTGCGAGCGGGCGCGGTGGTTCTCGCGCAGGGCGATCGGCTCACGGCTGCATCGCTGGGGCTGGCCGCCAGCATCGGCCTCGATGCGATCCGCGTTTCACGCAGGCCGCGCGTTGCCTTGTTTTCCACGGGCGATGAACTCGTGATGCCCGGCGACGTGCCGCCGCAGGAAATGCGGCCGGGCGCCATCTACAACTCCAACCGATTCTTCCTGAGCGCGCTCCTGCGCAGCCTGGGGTGCGAGGTGAGCGACTACGGCATCGTGCCCGACGACCTGGGAGCCACGCAGAAGGCCTTGCGCCATGCGGCCGAGGGCAACGACCTCATCCTCACCAGCGGCGGCGTGTCGGTGGGCGAGGAAGACCACATCAAGCCGGCCGTGCAGTCGCTGGGTTCTCTCGATCTCTGGCAGATCGCGATCAAGCCAGGCAAGCCGTTTGCGTATGGCACGGTGGGCAACGCGCACTTCATCGGCCTGCCGGGCAACCCGGTCTCGAGCTTCGTCACCTTCCTGCTGCTGGTGCGGCCCTTCCTCCTGAAGCTGCAGGGCGCCAAACACCTGGCGCCCCAGCCGGTGTTGATACCGGCGCATTTCACCTGGCCGCGTGCGGACAAGCGGCGCGAGTTCCTGCGTGCGCGCCGCAACGCAGAGGGAGGGCTCCAACTGTTTCCCAACCAGAGTTCCGGCGTGCTGACTTCCGCAGTATGGGCTGACGGATTGATCGACAACCCGTCCGGCAGGACCATCGCGCGCGGCGACATGGTGGCCTTCCTGCCGATGGCGGAGTTGCTCGCATGAGAGTGAACGTGAAGTACTTCGCGTCGATCCGCGAGGCGCTGGGCCGCGGCGGCGAGGCCGTGGAGACTTCCGCAGTCACGTGCGCGGCATTGCGCGACGAATTGCTGGCGCGCGGCGAGCCCTATGCGACGGCGCTGGCCCGAGGGAAGTCGGTTCGCCTCGCACTCGACCAGCTGATGAGCGACGAGTCCGCGCCGCTGCGGGACGGCTGCGATCTTGCTTTCTTTCCCCCGGTAACCGGTGGCTGACGATGAAGCTGCGCGTCCTCGTCCAGACCTCCGACTTCGACATCGCCGCCGAGACGACGGCATTGCGTGAAGGCGACCACGGCGTCGGCGCGGTGTGCGTCTTCGTCGGTACCGTGCGCGAGCGCAGCGGCGCCAGCACGGTGTCGGCGATGGAGCTGGAACACTATCCCGGCATGACCGAGAGGGCGATCGAATCGATGATCGACGAGGCGCAGCGCCGCTTTGACATCCTCGCAACGCGCGTCATCCATCGCGTGGGACTGCTACAGCCCGGCGATCAGATCGTGATGGTGGCGGTGACCTCGGCGCATCGCGGCCAGAGCTTCCAGGCTTGCGAGTTCCTGATGGACTACCTGAAGACGCAGGCCCCGTTCTGGAAGAAGGAAACCACGCCTGATGGCGCGCAGTGGGTGGATGCCCGGGTCAGCGATGACGAAGCGCTCAAGCGCTGGGGCATCGAACTGCCGAACTCCTAGCGCCCCGGCGGCACGAACGCGGCGCGCGCGTCATCTTCAAGTTCCCCGGTGAGCAGCTGCAGCAGCTGCACCAGTTCGGCCTGCTGGGTTTTGTCCAGCGGCGCCAGCAAGCGCTTGTAGGCTTTCTCGGCAGGTCGTTGCGCTTGCGCCAACACTCCGGTGCCTTGCGGCGTCAATGTCACGCAGACATTGCGCTTGTTGTCGGCCGCCGGGCCGCGCGCCACGAAGCCGCGCGACTCCAGGCCGCGCAACACACGCAGCACTGTCACCTTGTCGAAGCCCAATGCCCGCGCGAGGCTGGATTGCCCCATGCCCGGATGCGACTTGAGGACGGTGAGCACACCGAACTGGGCCGGCGTCAGGCCCACGTCGCGGCACTCGTCCTCGAACACGGCGGCGGAAATCTGATGCGCGCGGCGCAGCAGGAAGCCCGGCCGGGCATAGAGACGGGAGAGGGCGGCGGGAGATTTGCTGGCCTGGGGCACGAGTGCTTGCGTTTTGCGGGAATCCATGGATTGTGCCTTGGCAGGGTGCGCAGCGATAATGGTTAGCATACAAACTTGGGAAGCAATTGCAATGCGTTCCTTCCGGTTCCGGGCGGCAGCCCTCCTGCTGGGGGCCGCCACGGCCTGGCCGGCGCTCTCCCAGTCGCCTGCGCCCGCCGCCCCTGCAGCCGGCACCTCGCCGCTGCGGCTGATCGTTCCTTTTACCCCCGGCACTGGCATCGACCTGATCGCGCGCACCGTCGGCCCCAAGCTCGGTGAGCGGCTCGGCCGCCCGGTGGTGATCGACAACCGGGCCGGCGCCTCCGGCAACATCGGCACCGAGGCAGTGGTCCGGGCTGCGCCCAATGGCGCCACGTTGCTCGTGAGCGTGAACACGCTCGTGATGAACCGCAGCCTTTACCCCAAGCTTTCTTTCGACGCGGTGAAGGACCTGGTGCCGGTCTCGCTCACCAGTTGGGGACAGTTGTTGCTGGTAGCGCATCCCGCCTCGGGCTTCAAATCCGCCGGCGACCTGGTCGCCGCCGCCAGGGGCAAGCCCGGCGCCATCAACTACGCCAGCCCGGGTGTCGGCACGCCGCACCATTTGTCGATGGAGCTTTTCAAGGCGACCAACGGCGTCTTCCTCACGCACATCCCTTATCGGGGCACTGCGCCGGCGGTGACGGACCTGCTGGGCGGCCAGGTGCAAGTCGGATTCCTGCCGATCCATGTGGCGCTGCCGCACATCAAGAGCGGGCGCCTCGTGGCGCTGGGCATCGGCAGCGACAAGCGGCATGCCTTGTTGCCGCAAGTGCCTACGCTGGAGGAAGCGCGCGCGGGCAAGGTGAACGTGGACATGTGGTACGGCATCTTTGCGCCGCCAGGCACACCGCCCGACGTCGTGGTACGGCTGAACCGAGAGCTGAGGGACATCCTCGCGTCGCCCGAAGTGCGCACCGCGTTCGAGACGCAAGGGATGGATCCGGCCACCAGCAGCCCGGAGGAGTTCCGGCAACTGGTGCACCAGGACGCCGAACGCTGGGCAAAGCTGATCAAGGCGCAGGGCATCACGGCGGAATAAGAACTGGAACCAGAATTTCAATGCGGATCGCCATTGTCGGAGCGGGTATCGGGGGTTTGAGCCTGGGCCTGTGGCTGCACCGGCTGGGCCTGGCCTGCGACATTTACGAAACCGTTGCGCAAGTGCGCGAGATCGGCGTCGGCATCACGCTGTTGCCGCACGCGATGCGCGAGCTTGCGTTGCTGGGCGTGCAGCCGCAACTCGAAGCCGCCGGCATCGAGAACCTGGAGAGCGTGTTCTTCAATCGCTACGGCCAGTTCATCTTCAGCGAGCGTCGCGGCCGCCACGCGGGTTACGAACTGCCGGAGATCGGCATTCACCGTGGCAAGCTGCATCGCATCCTGTTCGACGCGGCTGTGCAGCGGCTGGGCCAGGACCATGTGCACCTCAGCCATCGCTGCGAGGGCGTGGACCAGGAAGGCCACAGCGCAGTGCTGCGCTTCCAGGACACAGCGGGACAGGTGCTGCCAACGGTGACGGCCGACGTGGTGGTGGCGTGCGACGGCGTGAACTCGGCCGTACGGCGGCAGTTCTACCCGGGCGAGCATCTCGCGTTCGGTGGCATCAACACCTGGCGCGGCGTGTCGGTGCACAAGCCCATCCTCACCGGCAAGAGCTACATGCGCATCGGCTCCATCGAGACCGGCAAGATGGTCATCTACCCAATAGCCGACAACGTGGACGGCTCGGGCAACCAGCTCGTTAACTGGGTCGCGGAAATCCGCCGCGAAGCTGAGCCAATGAACGACTGGAACCAGCCCGGCCGCCCCGAGGATTTCGTGCACATCTTCGAAGACTGGAAGTACAACTGGCTGGATGTGCCTGGCCTCATCCGCAGCGCGGAGCAGATCTTTGAATATCCGATGGTCGACCGTGACCCCGTGCCGCGCTGGACCTTCGGCCGCGTCACCTTGCTCGGCGACGCGGCGCACCCGATGTATCCGCGCGGCTCAAACGGGTCGGCACAGGCGATCATCGATGCGCGAACTCTGGCTGAACAGCTCGCAGCCTCAACCGACGCGCTGGCCGCATTGGCCGCGTACGAATCGCTGAGGCTGGGTCCCACTTCGCGAATTGTTCAAACCAACCGCACCGTGCCGCCCGACTTCATCAACATCAAGGTCGATCAGCTGTCAGGCGGCAAGCCCTTCCGCCACATCGACGACGTGATCAGCCAGGAGGAGCTGCGCCGCCTCTCGGACGAGTACAAGCAAGTCGCTGGATTCTCGTTGACGGCGTTGAAGTCTTGAACACGGGAGCGGACCTCCGTACGGGAGTTCGGCCTTCAGCATCGCTCAATTCAAGTAACGAGGCTTCCGTCCAGCCAACGCATTTTCATCAGGAGAGGTCGCATCCTCCACAGCCAGCGGAGACGTGAACGCCTCGCGCCACTGGGACTTCGCGAGGGCCTGATCCAGCAAATGCATCATTCCCTGCATGAGCTTGGGTTCCATCTCGATCTGGAAGCTGCGGGGCTTCTCGGCATTGGGCGGTCGCTCGTTGAACGACAGGCGCAGACGGCCGTTGGGCAGGGGGGATGCGTCCACGTCCGTGACCAGCAAGGGCTCCTCGCCCAGCGGCAGGTTGGACTTGTTTTCGTCGTAGGGCGTGTCGAAGTCGGCTTCCTGCAGAAACTGTTCCTTGCGGAAGTCCGTCAGCATCTTCTTCAGGCCGTCGTCGGCCGTGTCCAGCGAGGTGCCGGCGGCCTCCAGCTTCAGGAGGTGCCTGGTCAGCAGCTTGGACAGCAGCGGCCACAGGCCCAGCATCAGGCGGCGCGTCAGCCACATCCGCATTTCGTCCGAGGCGGCGGTATTGATGCGAACCAGGACGCGGTCCTGTTCAGCCAGGTAAGCGACCGAGAGCTGGTGAATCTTCATGTCGGACTTGATTCTAGTCATCCGCGCGGGGCCTCCTGTTGCTTACATTTCCACTTGAAAACCAGCGGGAAAGCCTAAGCTGTTGATCCGAATGGAGTAAAGGCATGCGACTCGACAAACTCACGACCAAGTTCCAGGAGGCCCTGGGCGAAGCACAGACGCTCGCCCTGGCCAACGACCACGCCTACATCGAGCCCGCCCACCTGGTGGCGGCCATGCTGCGCCAGGAGGACGGTCCGTCGGCGATGTTGCAGCGCGCAGGCGTGAACGTGCCCGGCTTGCTCGCCGCGTCGGAATCCGCAATGCACAGGCTGGCGCAGGTGCAGGGCCAGGAACAGGTGCAGGTCGGCCGCGACCTGGTCACGCTCTTGCAGGGCGCCGAGAAGGAAGCGATGAAGCGCGGTGACCAGTTCATCGCCAGCGAAGCCTTCCTGCTCGCAGTGGCCGACACCAGGCAGGACATCGGCCGCATTGCCCGCGACAACGGGCTGACTCGCAAGTCGCTTGAGTCCGCGATCACCACCGTGCGTGGCGGCTCCACCATGGACAGTCCGCAAGCCGAAGGCCAGCGCGAGGCGCTCAAGAAATACTGCATGGACCTCACCGAGCGCGCCCGCATGGGCAAGCTCGACCCGGTGATCGGGCGTGACGACGAGATCCGCCGCGCGATCCAGGTGCTGCAGCGGCGCACCAAGAACAACCCGGTGCTGATCGGCGAACCCGGCGTGGGCAAGACCGCCATCGTCGAGGGCCTGGCGCAGCGCATCATCGCGGGCGAAGTGCCCGAGTCGCTGAAGAACAAGCGCGTCCTGTCGCTCGACATGGCGGCGCTGCTCGCGGGCGCCAAGTACCGCGGCGAATTCGAGGAGCGCCTGAAGACGGTGCTGAGCGAACTGGCCAAGGACGAAGGCCAGACCATCGTCTTCATCGACGAGTTGCACACCATGGTGGGCGCCGGCAAGGCCGAGGGCGCGATGGACGCTGGAAACATGCTCAAGCCGGCGCTCGCACGTGGCGAGCTGCACTGTGTGGGCGCCACCACGCTTGACGAATACCGCAAGTACATCGAGAAGGACGCGGCGCTCGAGCGCCGCTTCCAGAAGATCATCGTGGACGAGCCGAGCGTGGAGGCGACCATCGCCATCCTGCGCGGCCTGCAGGAAAAGTACGAGGTGCACCATGGCGTGGAAATCACCGACCCGGCGATCGTCGCCGCGGCCGAACTCTCGCACCGCTACATCACTGACCGCTTCCTGCCGGACAAGGCCATCGACCTGATCGACGAGGCCGCCTCCAAGATCAAGATCGAGCTTGACTCCAAGCCCGAGGTGATGGACAAGCTCGACCGCCGCCTGATCCAGTTGCAGATCGAGCGCGAGGCCGTTCGCCGCGAGAAGGACGAATCCTCGAAGAAGCGCTTCGGGCTGATCGAGGACGAGATCAAGCGCCTGCAAAAGGAGATCGCCGACCTCGACGAGATCTGGAAGTCCGAGAAGGCCACGGCGCAGGGCTCGGCGCAGGTGAAGGAAGAGATCGAAGTGCTGCGGCGCGAGATCGAGGAGTTCACCCGCAAGGCCGATTTCAACAAGGTGGCCGAACTGCAGTACGGCAAGTTGCCGGAACTCGAGAAGCGCCTGAAGGACGCTCAGGCCGCCGAGGCCGGCAAGGCAAAGAACGCCAAGGACGGCGGCCGGCCGCAACTGCTGCGCACCATGGTCGGCGCCGAGGAGATCGCCGAAGTGGTGGCGCGGGCTACCGGCATCCCGGTGTCCAAGTTGATGCAGGGCGAGCGCGAGAAGCTCCTGCTGATGGAAGACCGCCTGCACCAGCGCGTGATCGGCCAGGACGAAGCAATCAGTGCCGTCTCCAACGCCATCCGCCGCTCGCGCTCCGGCTTGTCGGACCCGAACCGTCCGACCGGTTCGTTCCTGTTCCTCGGCCCCACCGGCGTGGGCAAGACCGAGCTGTGCAAGGCCCTCGCCACTTTCCTGTTCGACACCGAAGAGCACATGGTGCGCATCGACATGAGCGAGTTCATGGAGAAGCACTCCGTGGCCCGCCTGATCGGCGCACCCCCGGGCTATGTCGGCTACGAGGAGGGCGGCTACCTGACCGAGGCCGTGCGCCGCAAGCCCTACAGCGTGATCCTGCTCGACGAGGTGGAGAAGGCCCACCCCGACGTGTTCAATGTGTTGCTGCAGGTGCTGGACGATGGGCGCCTCACCGACGGCCAGGGCCGCACCGTGGACTTCAAGAACACGGTGATCGTGATGACAAGCAACATCGGATCGCACCGCATCCAGGCGATGTCGGGCCAGCCGTACGACGAAGTCAAGGACGCGGTGTGGGACGAGTTGAAAAACCACTTCCGCCCCGAGTTCCTCAACCGCATCGACGAGACAGTGGTGTTCCACGGCCTGGACGCGAAGCACATCGCGAAGATCGCGGCGATCCAGCTCAAGGTGCTGGAGCAGCGGATGGCGAAGATGGACCTCACGCTGCAGGTGTCGCCGGCCGCGCTGGAGGAACTGGCCAAGGTCGGCTTCGATCCGGTGTTCGGCGCGCGGCCCCTGAAGCGCGCGATCCAGCAGCGCATCGAGAATCCGCTGTCCCGACTGATCCTTGAAGGCCGATTCCCGCCCAAGAGCGTGATCCCGGTCGAAGTGGACCCGGTGCGCGAGCCCGGCGTGTTCAAGTTCGGCGGCATGCAGCAGGCGCCGAAGGAAACCGAAATCGCCTGAGCTGCGAGTTGGCACGGTGTTCCTCCCAGCCCACTGCCGCTGGCTCATGTCCGGCTAACGCGCCCGCCTTATGATGAGCGCATGCATACCTTGTTGAGTTTCATCTTCCGGCTGGTGCTGGTGGCAGCTGGCCTGGTCCTTGCCGCAAGTGTCGCGGTGGTGGCTACCGTGCTGGCAGCCGGCTGGTTGCTGCGTGCCGGGTGGGCCCGACTCACCGGCCGCGAAGTGCGGCCTTTTGCGGTTCGCTTCCGCATGCGGCCGGACTTCGCTGCCAGCCGCACGCCGCGCGCCGATGCGGTGCACCCCGTCCGGTCCGTGCGCGGCATCGGCGACGTGATGGACGTCGAGCCGAAGTAATCCGGCCCGCGTCGCGCCGGCTCAGGCCGGCGACTTGACAATGCGCAGGTAAGGCTTGGGCGATTTCCAGCCTTCGGGAAACAGCTTCTTTGCGTCGTCGTCGGACACCGAGCCGGCAATGATCACGTCATCGCCCTTCTGCCACTGGGCCGGCGTGGCCACCTTGTACTTGGCCGTCATCTGCATGGAATCGAGCACGCGCAGGATCTCGTCGAAGTTGCGTCCCGTGGTCATGGGGTAGGTCAGCATCAACTTGATCTTCTTGTCCGGGCCGATGACGAAAACAGAGCGCACCGTCGCGTTGCCGGCGGCTGTGCGGCCCTCAGAAGAACCAGATTCCTCGGCGGGGAGCATGTTGTAGAGCTTGGCTACCGCCAGGTCGGTGTCGCCGATCATCGGATAGTTCACCTTGGCGCCCTGCGTCTCCTCGATGTCGCCGATCCATCGACTGTGGTTGTCCACCGGGTCGACCGACAGGCCGATCAGCTTGGTATTGCGCTTGGTGAACTCCGGCTCGATCTTCGCCATGTAGCCCAGCTCGGTGGTGCACACCGGTGTGAAATCCTTGGGGTGCGAGAACAGCACGGCCCACTGGTCGCCGATCCACTCATGGAAATCGATATCGCCTTGGGTCGTCCTGGCCTTGAAGTTGGGGGCGGTGTCGTTGATGCGAAGTGACATGGATGTCCTCCTTGTTGCGGGAATCCGCGACAATAGGACGAAGCACGCACCCGGTCAATCGTGCTTTCGTGAAGCGTGAAAAGTTCCGCCGCCGTGCTTGGCGTTATCCCGGGTCGTCCTGAAAGTGACTCGCGCGTTGTAGGTGGGTGAGGTTGATCAAAAGGCCCGCCCCATGCTGGTTCATCGCGCAAACATTTCCGCCGTCGAACTTCTCGATTTCGAGGAGGCGATCCGCGCCTGCGGCAAGGATCCGTGTGCGTTCAAGGCCGAGCTTTTCGAGTCCACGCCCGTCGGGGACGGGGCCGTGATGCGGCGCGTCCACGTTGTGACCACTGGCGGCGCCGCGCAGTACGAAGCCGGGGTGCAGCCTTCCTGGACTGAAAAATTCGCCCGTCACCTGGCGCTGGGCGTCTTTGGATGAGCTGAAGGCACGGGCATACTGGGTATCCCCCAACAAGAGAGACCCGCCCATGAATCTCGTACCCCATATCGGCCCGGTGGCCGCGCTCCTCGCCGGCATCCTGATCCTTGTGGTGCCGCGCCTGCTCAACTTTATCGTTGCGATCTACCTGATCATCATCGGCATTGTGGGGTTGGTCGGTCGGTAGGCCGGTACGTCTTTCCGCGATGGGTGGATGGCCGCACGGGCCTGCTACGCCGCCCTGCGAGTCCGCCCATTGCGCGCCCTACGAAAGCGGACCTACCCTAAGCTGGCAGAGTGCGCAGCGTAAAGCTTCTGCATGCCACCCAGCCACCGGTCATAGTCCTGCCCCTTGGCCTGGAAATACTTGGCCACTTCGGGGTGCGGGAGCACCAGGAACTTTTCATCGCGCATGACGGCGACAACGTCGGCGGCCACCTGGGCCGGCGTGAGCACCCCATCGAGGCCGGCTGAGCCGGTGCCATCGCGGGTCATGTCGGTCTGCACGGACTGCGGGCACAGGCATGAGACGCGCACGCCCTTGCGGCCGTAGGCGATGCGCAGCCATTCCGCGAAGGCCACCGCCGCATGCTTGGTTACGCCGTAGGGGGCGGACTCGACGATGTTCAACAGGCCTGCCGCCGAAGCGGTAACGACGAAGTAGCCTTCGCCACGCGCCACCATCTCGGGCACAACGGCCCGCGCAGCCCATACATGCGCCATGCCGTGCACCTGCCACATCTTGTCCCACAGTGCATCTTCGAGGTCGATGCCGCCCATGCGGCCCAGGATTCCGGCGTTGCTGATGTAGATGTCGACCTGGCCGAACTTCTCGCGCGTGGCGGCGACCAGCGCCTGGATGTCGGCCTCGCGGCTGACGTCGCATCCCACGGCCATCGCGCCAATGTCGGTGGCGACGCCTTGCGCCCGTTCCAGGTTCATGTCGGCGACGACTACCCCGCGCGCGCCTTCCTCGACGAAACGCTTCGCGATGCCGGCGCCAATGCCGCTGGCGCCACCCGTGATGATGGCGACCTTGCCTTTGATTTCCATGGTGCTGCTCTCCGGTTTGACCCGGAGTATCGGCGCTTGGCGCCCCGCGTGGAGCCACGCAGGCGACAGTGCGCAACGATGGTTGAGGTCAGGTGTGGCGACGGCGCTCGAAGCTGTTCGATTGCACTACTGAAAGTATAGCGACAGGAGGCTTCGCACGGCCGCATCCGGGCTGTCCGCAGGGCGCGGGTCTGGCTCCCAATTCACGCGGCGGCCAGCTCGGCGGCCCGCAAGACCTCGGTTCGGATTTCCTCGGTGAGACGCGCCTTCAGGTCCATGAACGCGGGCCGCGTCTTCACCGAGTAGTGGCGCGGATGTTCGATCGGCACCGGCCAGTCGCACTTGATGCGGCCGGGGCGCGCACTCATGACCACGACGCGATTGCCCATGAAGATCGCCTCG
Organism: Ramlibacter sp.; assembly: GCA_046595775.1. Taxonomy (GTDB): domain Bacteria; phylum Pseudomonadota; class Gammaproteobacteria; order Burkholderiales; family Burkholderiaceae_C; genus Ramlibacter. The sequence goes on from JBKJOM010000220.1 coordinate 10,762, forward strand.
TCGATGTCGTGCGTGACGAACAGCACCGTCTTGCGCTCGGCCTCCCAGATGCCTTGCAGCAATTCCTGCATCAACTCGCGCGTCTGGTGGTCGAGCGCTCCGAAGGGCTCGTCCATCAGCAGGATGCGGGGGTCGTTGGCCAGGGCGCGCGCCAGCGCGGTGCGCTGCTGCATGCCGCCCGACAACTGCTTGGGGAAGTGGTTTTCGAAACCCTTCAGTCCCACCTTCGCGACGAACTGCATCGCGATCGCGTGTTGCTCGGCCAGCGGAAAGCCCTTCTCCCGCAGGCCGAAGCACACGTTCTCGAGCACAGTGAGCCACGGAAAAAGCGTGTAGCTCTGGAACACCATGCCGCGGTCGGCGCCCGGTCCGTGCACCGGCTGGCCGTCGAGCTCGATGCTGCCGGTCGAGGGCGTGTCCAGCCCCGCGACCATGCGCAGTAGCGTGCTCTTGCCGCAGCCCGACGGGCCTAGGATGGTGATGAAGTCGTTCTCCTGCACCGTGAGGTCGGTGGCTTGCAGCGCCACGGTGCCCTCGGCGAAGGTCCTGGAAACGCCGCGCACGTCGAGGATGGCCATGCTTATTTTCCGATCTGCGCCCAGGGAAAGAGCCACTGGTTGAAAGCCTTGAAAGCGAAGTCGCTGGCCAGGCCGATGATGCCGATGACGATGATGCCGAAGATGATCTGGTCGGTGGCCAGCAGCGCCTGGCTGTCGGTGATCATGTGGCCGATACCGGTGGAGGCACCAATCAGTTCGGCCACGATCACGTAGGTCCAGGCCCAGCCGAGCACCATGCGCAGCGTCTCGGCGATCTCGGGCGCGGAGGAAGGTAGCAGCACGCGCGTGACGATGCCGCGGTCGCCCGCGCCCAGCGTGTAAGCGGCTTCAACCAGGTCGCGCCGGGTGTTGCCGACGCTCACCGCGATCATCAGCACCAACTGGAAGAAAGAGCCGATGAAGATCACCGCGAGCTTCTGCGCCTCACCGATACCGGCCCACAGGATCAGCAGTGGGATGAAGGCGGAGGCCGGCAGGTAGCGCGCGAAACTCACGAAGGGCTCGAAGAAGGCTTCGATCGGCTTGTAGGCGCCCATCAGCACACCCAGCGGCACCGCGATCACGGCGGCGATGGCAAAGCCGCCGAGCACGCGCCACACCGTCCAGCCAATGTCCTTGGCGAAGCCCTGGTTGGCCAGCAGGTCGTAGCCCGACTTCACCATGGTGATCGGGTCTGCGAGGAAGGTTTTCGAAACAAAACCACCCAAGGTCGCGAGCGCCCAGACCAGGACGAAGATGACGAAGAAAGAGATGCCCAGGGCGATGCGGGTGGCGGGGCGAACTGGGACCAGTGGTTTCATGAGGGGTGCGCGTGGCCCCCACCCTAGCCCTCCCCCAGAGGCGGAGGGAACCGTTGTTTTGCCTACCCCGGAGGGTGAGGTGACTGCTGTCTTGCTCCCTCCCCCTCCGGGGGAGGGCAGGGGTGGGGGCAGGCCCGCTTCGACGCTCACTTCAGGAAGCGCGTGTCGGCCAGCTTGTTCATGTCGGGCAGCGACTTGATGACGCCGATCTCCAGCAGCAGGTCGGCAGCTTCCTTGCTGAACGCAGCGTGCTCCCCGCTGAAGAACGTCATGTTGGCCGCGCGGTCCTGCCAGCGCAGGTACTTGGCGCTGGCTTCGAAGGCTTCGCCGGTCTGCTTCACGTCGGCGCCCATGATCTCGTAGCTCTTCTTCGGTTCCTTGCGGATCATCTCCACGGCATCGAAGTAGCTGTCGGCCAGCGCCTTGGCAGCGGCCGGGTTCTCCGCGAGGAACTTGGGCGTGCAGCCGAAGGTGTCCATCACCATCGGGTAGTCGAGCGTGGTGGCGATGATCTTGCCGGCCTCGGGCCTGGCACGCACTGCCGACAGGTAGGGCTCATAGGTCATCGCGCCATCGATGTCGCTGGTGCCGGCGATCATCGCGTTGGCGGCGGGCTGGGGACCCATGTTGACCACCTTCACGTCCTTCACCGACAGGCCGTTTTTCTTCAGCATCCACGCCAGCCCGAAGTAGCCGGCGGTGCCGGGCGCGTCGGCGGCCATGGTCTTGCCCTTGAGGTCGCTGATCTTCGCGATGTTGGACTTGACCACCATGCCGTCGGCGCCGTAGCTTTTGTCCAGCTGGAAGATCTGCGTGGTCGCGACGCCGTTGGCGTTCCACACCACCCAGGTTTCCACCGTGGTGGCGGCGCACTGGATGTCACCGGATGCGATGGCCAGGTGGCGGTCTTTCTGCGGAATCTTCTTGATGCTCACGTCGAGCCCGTTCTTCTTGAAGATGCCGGCCTGGCTGGCAAGCGTGAGTGGCGCAAAGCCGGTCCAGCCCGAGATGCCAATGGCGACCTTGGTTTCCTGCGCGTGCGCGGCGATGCTGGCAGCGGCGAGGAGGGAGATGGCAAACAGTTTCTTCATGGGTTCTCCGGGGGGTTGGGAAACTTCAAATGCGGACTCCCGTACGCAGAAGACGCAAAAGTTTCGCAGAAGACGCAAAAGGAAATCCAAGAAATTTTCTTCTTGAATTCTTCTGCGCCTTCTGCGCAACTTCCGCGTCTTCTGCGTACGGAGGTCCGGTATTTCATTGCAACTTCAATGCCTGCAATTGCGGGATTCGCGCCTCGATCGCGTGCCCGATATCGCCCGCGCACACCAGATGGTGCACGGCTTCGATATCGCGGGCCAGCGAGCGGTCGACCATCATCGCGGGCGAGACGCTGCGCAACAAGCGCAACACGCCTTCGAGGCCGGGCGCGCTCTTTAGCGGGCGCAGGAATTCGATGCCTTGCGCGGCGGCCAGCAGTTCGATGGCGACGATGTGCGCGGTGTTCTTCAGCATGGCGCCCAGCCGGCGAGCGGCGAACGTCGCCATGCTCACGTGGTCTTCCTGGTTGGCGGAGGTGGGCAGGCTGTCGACACTGGCCGGGTGCGCCAGTGATTTGTTTTCCGACGCCAGCGAGGCGGCGGTGACGTGGACAATCATGAAACCGGAATTCAGGCCCGGGTCGGGCGTGAGGAAGGGCGGCAGGCGCGACACCACGGTGTCGACCAGCATGGCGATGCGCCGTTCGGAGATTGCGCCGATCTCGGCGATGGCAACGGCGAGTCCATCGGCGGCCAGCGCCACAGGCTCGGCGTGGAAGTTGCCACCGCTCACCATGCGACCCTCTTTCGCAAAGACCAGCGGGTTGTCAGTGACGGCGTTGGCCTCCCGCACCAGCACCTGCGCGGCATGGCGCATCTGGTCCAGGCACGCGCCCATCACCTGCGGTTGGCAGCGCAGGCAGTACGGGTCCTGCACGCGGTCGTCGTTTTCGAGATGCGACTTGCGGATTTCGCTCCCGGTCGTCAGTGCGCGGTAGGCCGTTGCGCAATCGATCTGCCCCGGTTGTCCGCGCACGGCGTGGATCAACGGATCGAACGGCCCGTCACTGCCGCGCGCCGCATCGAGCGTGAGGCTGCCTGCGATCACCGCGGCTTCGAACAGCCGGTCGGCGGCGATCAGCGCTTCGAGCGCGAGGGCGGTTGAGACCTGCGTGCCGTTGATCAGGGCGAGGCCCTCCTTGGCACCGAGCTGCAGCGGCGCGATCCCGGCCTGCTTCAGCGCACTGGCGGCGGGCATGCGCTCGCCCTTGTAGAACACCTCGCCCTCGCCCACCAGCGGCAGGCACAGGTGCGCCAGCGGCGCGAGGTCACCGGACGCCCCGACCGAGCCCTGGCACGGGATCACCGGCGTGAGGCCTTCGTTGTGCAGGGCCAGCAAGGTGTCGATGACTTCTTCGCGCACGCCCGAGTAGCCTCGGGCGAGGCTCGTCGCCTTGAGCAAGAGGATCAGGCGCACCACCGGCTCGGACATCGGCTCGCCCACGCCCACGGCGTGGGAGCGCAACAGCCGCAGCTGCAGAAGCGCGAGGTCACTTTGCGCGATGCGCTGCGTGGCGAGCTTGCCGAAGCCAGTGTTGACGCCGTAAACCGGCGCATCGCCCTGCGCCGCCTCGCGCACCACTTTCGCCGCAGCACGAATGCCCTCGCGGCAAGCCGGGTCGAGCGCGACGCGCAGGCGTTCGCCGCCGCACAGCCGCCGCAGTTGCGTGAGGTTGAGTTCGCCGGGGACGAGTCGTTCGGTCATCCAAGCATCGGCAGGTTCAGGCCGTTCTCGCGCGCGCACTGCTGCGCGATTTCGTAGCCGGCATCGGCGTGGCGCATCACGCCGGTGGCCGGGTCGTTCCACAGCACGCGTTCGATCTTGCCCGCGGCCTCGTTGGTGCCGTCACAGACGATCACCACGCCCGCATGTTGCGAATAACCCATGCCTACGCCGCCGCCATGGTGCAGGCTGACCCAAGTGGCGCCGCTCGCGGTGTTGAGGAGGGCATTGAGCAGCGGCCAGTCGCTCACGGCGTCGCTGCCGTCCTTCATTGATTCGGTTTCGCGGTTGGGCGAGGCGACCGATCCGCTGTCGAGATGGTCACGGCCGATCACGATGGGCGCCTTCAGTTCGCCGCTCTTCACCATTTCGTTGAATGCGAGGCCGGCAAGGTGGCGCTCGCCCAGGCCGATCCAGCAGATGCGCGCGGGCAGGCCCTGGTAACTGATACGTTGCTGCGCCATGTCGAGCCAGCGGTGCAGGGGCTTGTTGTCGGGGAACAGCTCCTTCATCTTCGCGTCGGTCTTGCGGATGTCTTCCGGGTCGCCCGAGAGTGCCACCCAGCGAAACGGCCCCACGCCGCGGCAGAACAGCGGGCGGATGTAGGCGGGCACAAATCCGGGATAGTCGAAAGCATTGGCCACGCCGAAGTCCTTGGCCACCTGACGCAGGTTGTTGCCATAGTCCACCGTGGGGACGCCCATCGCATGGAACTCGAGCATCGCCCTCACGTGGACGGCGCAGGATTCGCCCGCTGCTTGCGTGAGCCTGGCGTGCTGCAAAGGGTCCTTCTGCGCGGCCTGCCATTGCGCGACCGTCCAGCCGCTGGGCAGGTAGCCATTGATGATGTCGTGGGCCGAGGTCTGATCGGTGACGATATCGGGCCTGGCACCACCGGCCTTGGCGCGCCGCACCATTTCGGGAACGATCTCGGCGGCATTGCCACACAGCCCGATGGACACCGCCTCCTTGCGCGAGGTGTGGTGCTCGATGAGCGCCAGCGCTTCGTCAAGGTCCTTCGCTTGTTTGTCGAGGTACTTCGTGCGCAGGCGAAAGTCGATGCGCGACTGCTGGCACTCGATGTTGAGCGAGCAGGCGCCGGCGAACGAAGCCGCCAATGGCTGCGCGCCCCCCATGCCACCCAGTCCCGCCGTGAGTACCCAGCGCCCGGCGAGGTCACCGTTGAAATGCTGGCGCCCGGCCTCGACGAAAGTCTCGTATGTGCCTTGCACGATGCCTTGCGTGCCGATGTAGATCCAGCTGCCGGCGGTCATCTGGCCGAACATCATCAAACCCGCGCGGTCGAGTTCGTTGAAGTGTTCCCAGGTGGCCCACTTGGGCACCAGGTTGGAGTTGGCAAGGAGCACGCGGGGGGCGCCCTCATGCGTGCGGAACACGCCGACCGGCTTGCCCGACTGCACCAGCAGCGTTTCGTCGGGCCGCAGCTTTCGCAGGGACTCGAGGATGGCGTCGAACGCAGGCCAGTTGCGCGCGGCCTTGCCGATGCCGCCGTAGACCACGAGCTCATCGGGGTTCTCGGCCACGGCCGGGTCCAGATTGTTCTGGATCATGCGGAAGGCCGCCTCAATCTGCCAGTTGGCGCACGACAGTTGCGTGCCCCGGGGCGCGTGCACCGGGCGGGCCTTGCTGTCTAGGAAGCGGGTGGTGGACAGGTCGGACATCAGAGGCTCCTTGGCGTTTGTCATGCCAGACACAATGCGAGGCATCCTAGTTGTCTATACAACTTGTGTCAACGGGGGTATGCTCGCACCCCATGGGACACGCCGACCTTCCGGCCTATGAACAGGTCAAGAGCTGGATCCGCCAGCACATCGCCAGCGGCGACTGGCGGCCGGGCGACCCTGTTCCGAGCGAAGCCGCGCTGATGGAGCAGTTCGGCATCAGCCGGATGACGGCCAACCGGGCGCTGCGCGAACTCGCGGGCGAGGGCCTGGTAACCCGTATCCAGGGCTCGGGAACGCGGGTGGCCCAGTTGCACCGCATCTCGTCGCGCCTGACCATCCGCGACATCCACGAAGAGGTTACCGAGCGCGGCCATGTCCACACGGCCCAGGTGCTGCGCGTCGAGAAGGAGAAGGCCCGCGCCGAGCTCGCGCGCTCGATGGGCCTCAAGGCTGGCGCGGCCGTCTTCCACAGCGTGCTCATCCACATGGAGAACGGCGTGCCGATCCAGTACGAAGACCGCTACGTCAATCCTGCCGCAGCGCCGGATTATCTGAAGACGGACTTCACGCAAACGTCGCCCACGCTGCACCTGCTCCGCCACGCGCCGCTGACCGAAGCCAGTTACTCCATCGAAGCCTGCCTGCCGACGACGCAAGAAGCGAAGCATCTGCAGATCCGAAAAACTGATCCGTGCCTGGCGATGATGCGGCGCACGGTAAGTGGCGCGCATGTGGCCAGCGTGGCGCGGCTGCTGTATCCGGGCGCCCGCTACAGCTTTGGCGGGGAGTTCCAGGCTTGAGCTGGAACGTAGTCGACCCTGCCGACGTTTCACCTGCGCCGTGGAAGAACGGCGGCGGCACCACACGCGAGTTGCTCGCTTGGCCGGCGAGCGATGGCTGGCGTGTGCGCGTTTCGATCGCAGACGTCGAGCGCGACGGCCCGTTCTCATCCTTTCCCGGCGTGCAGCGCTGGTTCGCCGTGCTCGAAGGCGCGGGCGTGCAGCTGCGCATCGGTTCATGCGAACATGCGCTCGATGCGGATGCTCCGGCCTTCCAATTTGAGGGAAGTGATCCGGTGGAGTGCAGGCTGATCGATGGCGCGACGCGCGACTTCAACCTGATGGTGCAGGGCGGCGGCGGTTTCATGCAGCGCGTTCGCGGGGCGATGGTGCGTGAGTTGCGCGGCGGCATGTGGGTTGGAAGGTATTCCCCGGGCCGCTTCGAGTGGCGCGTGCTGCCCGATGATGAACGCGTCGAGCTCGGCGCGGAGTGGGCGTTGTGGATGGAGGTGCGATGAGCGCGCAACTGTGGACGCATTGCCGCGCCGCCACGATGGTGGCGGACGCCGCCGTGCCTTACGGATTGATCGAAGACGCAACGATCGTGACGCAGGGCGAGCGCATCGCCTGGATCGGGCCGGCGGGCGAAGTGCCCGCAATGTGGCGCGACCGCTCAGCGCGTACTGTCAACTGCGACGGTGCGCTGGTGACACCGGGCCTGATCGATTGCCACACTCATTTGGTCCATGGCGGCAACCGCGCCCATGAATTCGAACTGCGCCTGAAGGGCGTCTCTTACGAGGAGATCGCGCGCGCTGGTGGCGGCATCGCGTCCACTGTCTCGGCCACCCGCGCAGCGACCGAAGACGAGCTCTACACACAAGCTCTGCGCCGCCTGCGCGAGCTGATGGCCGAAGGCGTGACCACAGTGGAGATCAAGTCAGGCTACGGCCTCTCGCTGGAACACGAGCGAAAGTGCTTGCGTGTGGCGCGCCAGCTCGGGGAGCGCGCTGGTGTCACTGTACGGACAACTTTTCTCGGCGCGCACGCATTTCCGCCTGAATTCGCGGGCCGCGCCGACGACTACATCGATGAAGTGCTGCGCATGTTGCCGGTGCTGCAGAGTGAAGGCTTGGTGGACGCTGTTGACGCGTTCTGCGAGCGCATTGCATTCAGCACGGTACAAACCGGCAAGGTGTTTGCGTTGGCGCGCGAGCTGGGCTTGCCAGTGAAGCTGCACGCTGAACAACTGAGCGACAGTGGTGGTGCGCAACTGGCTGCGCGATTCAACGCAATCAGTTGCGATCATCTCGAGTGGTTGTCGCAGGATGGCGCGGCGGCGATGGCGAAGGCGGGGTCGGTGGCGGTGCTGTTGCCAGGCGCCTTCTACTTCCTGCGCGAGACGCGGCTGCCACCGGTGGACTTGTTGCGCCGGCATGGTGTGCCGCTGGCTGTGTCGACCGACTGCAATCCCGGCAGCTCGCCGTGTACCTCCTTGTTGTTGATGCTGAACATGGCTTGCACGCTCTTCCGCCTGACGCCCGAAGAGGCGCTGGCCGGCGTCACGCGCAACGCCGCACGGGCGCTGGGCCTTGCCGACCGCGGCGTGCTGGCGCCCGGCTTGCGCGCGGACTTCGTGTTGTGGGATGCGGCGCATCCTGCACAACTGGCTTACGCAATCGGTGCCAATCCGCTGGAGCGGGTGGTAGCCTGCGGAGAAGAGCGATGAGTTTTCACCTGGAGCTCGGCCGCTCGCCCATCCTGGTCAGCATGCCGCATGTCGGCACGACGATCCCCGACGACCTGAAGCCGCGCTATGTGGATCGCGCGCTGGCGGTGGAAGATACCGACTGGCACCTGCACCAGTTGTATGACTGGTTGGGCGAAATGGGCGCCAGTGTGCTGCGGCCGGAGCTCTCGCGCTACGTGATCGACTTGAACCGGCCGCCGGACGATGCGCCGATGTATCCCCGGGCGTCGAACACCGAGTTGTGCCCCACGCGGTTTTTCACCGGCGACGCGCTGTACCGCGATGGGCTGGCCCCTGATCCCACCGAGCGCGCCCGCAGGCGTGACTTGTATTGGCAGCCGTACCACGACGCCTTGCGCACCGAACTCGATCGCATCAAGGCCAGGCACGGCTTCGCTCTGCTTTGGGACGCGCACAGCATCCGCTCGCGGATCCCCTGGCTGTTCGACGGCGATCTGCCGGGGCTGAACATCGGGACCGCGGACCACGCCAGCGCCGACGAGTCGATCACCGACGCAGTAGCCGCTGCAGCCGCACGGTTCCCGCAAGTGACACATGTGGTGAACGGCCGTTTCAAGGGCGGCTACATCACGCGCCAGTACGGGCGGCCCTCGCAGGGAGTGCATGCAGTGCAACTGGAGATGTGCCAGAACCTCTACATGGCCGAAGTGGCGCCGTATGCTTGGGACGAAACTCGTGCGCAATCCATCCGGCCGGTCGTGCGCGAAACGGTGCTGGCCGCACTGAGGAACACCGAGGCGTTGTATGCCCGCTGACGCAATGCGTTTCTTCGCGCCGCTGGCGTGGATCCATGGCGGCTGGGCGCGCGATGTTTTGCTCGAATCCGACGCGCAAGGCCACTGGACGCGCATCAACCCCAACCCGAACGCGGCGGACAGGGAGGGCGCCGAGGTGCTGGCAGGGCCCGTTCTGCCCGGCATCGTCAACGCACACAGCCATGCTTTCCAGCGCGCGATGGCCGGGCTGGCCGAGCGCAGCGCGGGTGGTGACGACGACTTCTGGAGCTGGCGTGACCGCATGTACAGCGCGGCCAACCGCATCACGCCGCATCAGCTCGAAGCCATCGCGGCTCTGCTTTACGCGGAACTGCTGCAGGCCGGCTATACGCAGGTGTGCGAGTTCCACTATCTGCACAACGCACCGGGCGGCCATGCCTATGCCGACCCGCTGGAGATGTCGCTTGCACTGGTGCGTGCCGCGCATCGGACAGGAATCGGCCTCACGCTGCTGCCGACGCTCTACATGCGTTCGGGCTTCGCGGCGGCGGGCTTGCGCGAGGATCAACAGCGATTTGCTTCGACGCCCGACTCGGTGCTTCGGATCGCCGATGAGGTTCGCTCACGCGAAGGCGCGGCCAGCCACGTGACGGCGGGCGTGGCGATCCACTCCCTGCGAGCGGCCGACCGCGCTGCCGTTCAGGCGCTTTGTAGTGGCGCCGCCAAGCCGATGCCGATCCACATCCACATCGCCGAGCAGCGACGCGAGGTGGAAGACTGCCTGCTGGAACACGGGCAGCGCCCGGTCGAATGGCTGTTGTCGCAGGTTGCGGTGGATGCGCGGTGGAACCTGGTGCACGCGACGCAGTGCGACCCCGCCGAGCTGGCGCGATTGCGCGACTGCGGCGCTGCCATCGTGCTGTGCCCCAGTACCGAGGCCAACCTGGGCGACGGCATCTTCAACCTGCCCGCGTGGGTGGGACAGAGCGGCACTTGGGCCATTGGCTCGGACAGCCACGTCACACGCAGCTGGCGCGAAGAGCTGCGCCTGCTCGAATACTCGCAGCGCCTGCAACTGCGCAAGCGCAATGTCACTGCCCTGGCGGCGGTGAGCAGCAGCACGGCCGGTGCGCTGTTCGACGGCGCGCTGAACGGCGGCACCGCGGCGGCTGGTGTGCCGCTGGGCGGCTTCGCGGTCGGCCAGCGTGCGGATTTCATGGTGGTCGACGATGACGAAATCGCGCTCGCGGGGGTGCCAGGGAGCCACCTGCTCGACGCGCTGGTTTTCTCCAGCCCGGAGCGGCCGATGCGTCGCGTGTTTGTGGCGGGCGAAGAAGTCAAGCTCGACATTCCTGCGCTGGCCCGCGACATGCGGGGTGCGATGCACGCGCTATGGCAGGACTCCTAGGGGCTGTGCAGTGCGATGGTCAACAAGGCCGACGTGTCCTGCAAAGCCTGGACGCCATGCAGGGCATTGGCGGGCAGGAAGAGCATTTCGCCCGGCTGAAGCAGCGTCTTTTCGTCCTCATGCGTGACGCTGAGTTCACCTTCGATGCATTGGAGTGTGATCTCGCCCAGTACCCTGTGCGGCGGTAACGACTTGCCTGCGGCAAGGACCAGGCGCACGACCTCCAGTTCGCCTGACTTGAACAGCGCGACAGACTTTGCGTCCTTGAAGCGGGGACCCAGAGGGCGAACGTCGATGGGTTCGCCAGGGTGTGCATGTGATAGGGCCATGACGCCAGTATGCGCCGGGAGGGGCTTCAGCTCTGAACGGTTCCCCGGCCTCGAAATCCGCTGGGCGGCTGCCCCATCGCCGCCTTGAACATCGCGGTAAACGCACTGTCGCTCGCGTATCCCGTCGCAGCGGCCACATGGCTCACCGATACGCCGCGCGCGAGCAGGGGCAGGGCGTGCGCCAGGATCGCCTGCTGCCGCCACTGCTGGTAACTGGTGCCCAGCTCGTCGCGGAACAGGCGTGCCATCGTGCGTTCGCTCGCGCCGAACTCGGCCGACCACTGCGCGAGCGGCGAACGCTTCGATGGTTCGGCCAGGACCGCTTCGCACAGCGCGCGCAGGCGCTTGTCGCCGTGCTGCGAGTTGGGCAGCGGCACGCCCAGCGCGTGGATGTCGGCTTGTGCGATCTCGTCGAGCACCAGGCCGGTTAGCTGTTCTTCGCGGCCGCGAGCCAGTTGCTGCATATCCAGCGCCTGGACCAGTTCGCGCAGGAGCGGCGTGACTTCGATGACGCGGCAACCCGTCCAGTCCGGTGGCGTGGCCGATGCGTCGATGTAGAGCGTGCGGAACTGCGCGTCCTCCAGCACATGGATCGCGTGGCGAGCGCCCGGTGCGATCCAGATGGCGCGCGAAGGCGGCACGATGAAAGTCACTTCATCCGCATCAACCTCGTTGCCTTGTTGCGCCGTCACCTGCAGGATGCCGCTGGAGCAATAGGCCAGTTGCGACCACGCGTGCTTGTGGGGCTCGAAGTGCGTGTCGGCCGGCATGGTACGGGCGCGCACGCGCACCGGCCGCTGGCGGCTGGGCCGAAAGGCATCGGTGTCCCCAACTGGGGTGGTGCGGGACGCGCGCTGTGACATTGGCCGATTTTCGCAGAAAGCTGTCGTTCTGTCGCATTCCAGAAATGGACGCCGCCCCCTAGGATGCGGACCATGACGACGACCACGATGAACGGGATGCCCGCAGTACCCCTGCGCCAGGACGCGGGCGTGATCGGCCTGGTAGGCCTGGCCCACATGATCAGCCACTTCAGCCAGTTGCTCCTCGCGCCCCTCTTTCCGTGGCTCAAGGACGCCTTCAATGCGAGTTACACCGAACTCGGCTTCCTGATGACGGTGTTCTTTGTCGTGTCGTGCGGCGTGCAGGCGGCGTCGGGTTTCCTGGTCGACCGCTGGGGGCCGCGGCCGATTCTGTTTGGCGGCCTCGCATTGGTCGGGTTGGCCGCATTCGGATTCGCGTCCAGCCCCAACTACGGGGCGATGGTGTTGTGCTCGGTGATTGCGGGCACGGGAAATGGGGTGTTTCATCCGGTCGACTACACCTTGCTCAACCGCAAGGTCAGCGCGAAGCGACTCGGGCACGCCTACAGCTTCCACGGCATCACCGGCAGCCTCGGCTGGGCGCTAGCGCCCGCTGTGGTCGTGCCGCTGGCCATCGCCTTCTCATGGCGCGTGGCGCTCATGGGTGCCGGCACGCTGGCGTTCACTGTGCTGGTCGTGTTGTGGTTCAACCGCTCGCGGCTCGCGCTGGCGCCGGCCACCCCGAAGGCCTCGACGTCACAGCACGAAGAAGGCAACTTCGACTTCCTGCGGATCCCCGCCGTGTGGATGTGCTTTGGCTTCTTCTTCTTCTACGCCGTGGTGCTCAGCGTCATCCAGGCTTTCGCCCCCGAGGCAGCACGGCACCTGCATGGTGTACCGGTGGCGCTGTCGGCGATGTGCCTCACGGTCTACATGGTGTGCAGCGCGGGGGGCATGGTGCTGGGCGGCTTCCTCGCCTCCAACCCCGACCGCTGCGAGCGCGTGGTCGGCGCGGGCTTCGGGATGGCGGCATTGATCGCATTGCTGATCGGTCTCGGGCCCGTTCCCGCATTGGCGGTGCCGGCGCTTTTCGGCGCGATGGGTTTCGTGAGCGGCATCGCAGGGCCTTCGCGTGACCTGTTGGTCAAGAAGTCCACACCTGAGAACTCGACGGGGAGGGTGTACGGCATCGTCTACTCGGGCCTGGACATCGGCCAGGCCATCGCGCCGCTGTTCTTCGGCGCGCTGATGGACCACCAGAACTACCGCGGCGTGTGGCTGGGGCTCGTCTTCATGCAGGCGGTGCTGATCACAAGCGCCTTCAACGTGCGGCGGGTCCGGCGCACGGTTCTGACGCCCGCCTGACCGCCGCGCCGGCCAAGGCGCTATCCTTGGCCCCTTATGTACGCTGGCTACTTCGGGCTCAAGCGCGAACCTTTCTCGATCGCGCCCGACCCCCACTACCTTTTCATGAGCGAGCGCCACCGCGAGGCGCTCGCTCACCTGCTGTATGGCCTGGGCGGCGGGGGCGGCTTCGTGCTGCTCACCGGCGAGATCGGCACGGGCAAGACCACGCTGTGCCGCCTCTTCCTGGGCCAGATCCCGGCCGACTGCAATGTGGCCTACATCTTCAACCCAAAGCTCACGGTGATGGAGCTGCTCCAGTCGGTGTGCGAGGAGTTCCATGTGGCCGTGCCGGCCAGCACCCATGCGCCCACGGTCAAGGACTACCTCGACCCGCTCAACGCCTTCCTGCTGGAGTCGCACGCTGCGGGGCGCAACAACGTTCTCATCATCGACGAGGCCCAGAACCTCTCGGCCGAAGTGCTCGAGCAGTTGCGGCTGCTGACCAACCTGGAAACCAGCGAGCGCAAGCTGCTGCAGATCGTGCTGATCGGCCAGCCGGAACTGCGCGTGATGCTGGCCCGGCCCGAACTGGAGCAGCTGGCGCAGCGCGTCATCGCGCGCTACCACCTCGACGCGCTCACGCCGACGGAGACGGAGCAGTACATCCGCCATCGCCTCGACGTGGCGGGCCTGGAGCGGCCGTTCCCTTTCGAGAACAAGGCGCTGCGCCACGTTCACAAGCTCTCGCGCGGCGTGCCGCGCCGCATCAATCTGCTTTGCGACCGCGCGCTGCTGGGTGCTTACGCCAATTCGCGCGCGAGCGTCGATGCGAAGACAGTCGACAAGGCGGCAGGCGAGGTGTTCGACATGCCGCCGGCCGCGCCTGCCTTGCGCCATCCGGCGATCGCCGCATTCGGGCTCGTTGTGCTGGCCATCGTCGGAATTGTCGCTGCGACCGGGACGGCCTTCGACAACGAGGCTGCGCGGCCAATCATGAAGTCTGCGGTGGTGAAGCCCGCGGCGCGCGTCGCGGCTGCCCCGGCTTCTGCCGCCAGTGCGATCGTCGCGGTTGCCGCGCCTCCAACTGCGCCCGCACAGCCGCCTGAGCTATTGAATGACCCGCGCGATGCGTGGCGTGAACTGGCCCAGGCCTGGAAAGCGGAGTCAGGCGAGGGCGACCCCTGTGCGGCGCTCGCGCGCCAGGACCTGCAGTGCTTCAGCCGCAGCCTCAGCCTGGGCGTGATCCGTGAACTGGGGCGGCCCGGCATCGTCAAGCTCGACGCGGACAAGGGCACGCCCAGCTACGCCATCCTCACCGGGCTGACGCGCGACAGCGCGACGCTCCGCGCCGGCGGCTCCGAACAGACCGTGACGCTCGCCGCGCTGGCGGCCCGCTGGCAAGGCGACTTCGCCACGCTTTGGCACACCCCGCCCGGTTACGCCGGACGCGCGAAGGAATCGGGCGAGATGATCGACTGGATGGCAGCTCGCCTCGCGGCAGCGGGTCATGCGCCAGCGCCCACGAAGCCTGCCGTGTTCGACGCGGCGATGCGTGGCCAATTGCGCGCCTTCCAGATTGCACATGGCTTGCCGGGCGACGCCCAGCCAGGCCCCATGACCTTCATGCAACTCAATCGCGCGGGCGGTGCGGACGAGCCCCGCCTTCGCAGCACCGCGCCCTGACCATGTCCTACATCCTCGACGCACTTCGAAAAGCCGATGCGCAACGCGAACGCGATCCCGCGCGCGGCATCAACGCGCAATCCGCTCCCCTGGGCGCAGCGGCCCAACGACCCGGCGCACCCTTGATGTGGAGCGCCATCGTTGCAGGCGTGGCTGCCGTGGCCGTCGCATCCTGGTACGCGTTTCGCGCTCCGGCCCCAGCACCTGCTCCTGTCGCCATTGCGCCGGGCACGACCACCATGACCGCGCCCGCACTGGCGCCCGTCGCTGCAACACCGCAGCCCGCGCCGGTCATCCAGCCTGTGCCGATGGCACCCATCCTGGGCGCCCCGCCCGCGGGACGAACGATTCCGCCGCGCGATCCCACCAATACGTCGCAGCCGTCGATGCGTGGCGCGCAGGCGGTGCCTGGAATGATTCCCGAAGTGCCGCCTTCGGCCCGAGCGGCCGATGCGCGCGAGGCCGCGATGGCCGCCCGGTTCGGCGCGCGCCCGGGGGCGCTAGCGCCAGTGCAGCAACAAGGCGTCCCGCCTGGAATGGCCCCTCCCGCTGCGGCGCCAACGGCGGCACCCGCCGCGCCACTCGTCACGGGCCTGCCGCCCGATGCGCCGCAACTTGCGATCTCCGGCGGTGTGTATTCCGCCAACGCGGCGCAACGCATGTTGATCGTGAACGGGCAGGTGTTCAGCGAGGGCAGTGAGCTGGCGCCGGGGGTCACCCTCGAGCGGGTGATGCCCAAGGGCGCCGTGGTGAAGTTCCGCGGCGGCAGTTACACCGTTGCCTACTGATCGGCGCGCGGGGCCTGGAAGACGCTCCAGTGTCCGTCCTTGAACAGGTACAGCGCTGAAGAAAGGCGCGTGCCGTCACCGGTTGCATGAAGCGCAGCCGTCGAGAACCGCAACGCCGTCAGCGCGGCCTCGTCACCTGCAGGCGCGTAGACCAGGCCGCCGCGCTTGGGTACTGCGGCGACGATGCCCTCAGGGTGTCCGCGTTGCTGCTGCTTCCAGAATTCACGATCGAGCAGGTAGCTGCTCGCGAAATCAGGCGAGAGGCCCTGCACCTGCATCAGGCCTCCGCTCCAGGGCTGCGCTTCCGGGCTGCCGTACACGCGGCGCAGGTTGGCCATTGCCACGTCGAGCGCTTCCTCGGGCGACAGGCGCAACCGCTCCAGGTCATTGGGCGAAGCGCTTTGCAGGCTCTGTCCGCCGTCGAACACCAGCCGGATATGCATGTCGCCCAGGTACTGGTACCAGCTCATGGCGACTTCGATGCGCTTCCCGTCCGGCATGACGGCCGTGATGCGCCCGTAGGGACGAAGTTTCTCGTCCTGCTTGTTTTCGCCGGCCGATTCACGCAACACCACGAGCAAGTTGCTCGCGCTCGTGTCGAAGGACTGCTCCTGCCAGGCGCTCGCACTCGAGCTGCCCGCAGCCGCGATGGCGATCGCGGCAAACGACATGAGAACATCGCGGATTCGGCCGGCCATCGTGCTTCCCCTCGTGTTGAAGCCATGTTGCGGGCGATGCGGCACGCAGGCAATCGGGTGAAAAAGCAAAGCGCCAAATAAGTCGCATCGCATGCCTTGCGCGTCGGAAAGCGGCAACGAATTTAGTTACCGAACTTGCGTAAGGCGCCTTTATAAGCGCAAAGGTCATCCGTAGCATCGGCAGCTCTTTCAACGCCACCTCAGAGGAAGTACCAAATGGCCCTGCAATCTCCCTTCTTCAACAAGCGCGAGCCCGACGCCTACAACCAGCGTGGCAACACCAACCCGAACGCGGCCGCTGCCGCAGGTGCGACCAACATCGTTGCCGCAACCGCGGCGCCGACCAGCGCCGCTGCCAATGCGCCGGCCAAGGAAGGCGAGAGCAAGCTGACGGTAGGCCCGAACATCAAACTGAAGGGCGTGGAGATCACCGACTGCGATACGCTGGTGGTCGAAGGCTCGGTGGAAGCCACGATGGATTCGCGCGTGATCCAGATCTCGGAGCGTGGCTCGTTCAAAGGCTCGGCCGAAATCGACATTGCCGAAATCCGCGGCCAGTTCGACGGCAACCTCACGGTTCGCCAGAAGCTCACCATCTATTCGACGGGCAAGGTCACCGGCCGCGTGCGCTACGGCAAGGTGGTGATCGAGGAGGGCGGCCAGCTCACCGGTGACGTCGAGTTCGGTACGGATGGTGCGGCGCGCAACAGCGCCGGGGGCATTCGCCAGGTCGTCGGCTGAAAATACGGACTGCCGGACGCAGAGGACGCGAAGGATTCGCAGAGGACGCAAAAGGACATCCGAAGAAAAATTTCTTTTGTCTTCTTTTGCGTTCTCTGCGTAATCTTTGCGACCTCTGCGTCCGGTCTCCGCCTTAAACGGCTGCCATATGCCGCGCGATGCAGGTATCCAGCACCTCGCCATGCTCACGCTGCCACCAGTTGCCAGTGGAGAAGATCTCCACTTCGCTGTAGCCCGCGAAACCTTGCGCTTCCATCCATCCCCGGATGCGCGGGATGTCGATGACGCCGTCGCCCATCATTCCGCGATCGTTCAACAGGTCGGCCGTTGGAACCAGCCAGTCGCAGGCGTGGAACGCGAGGAGGCGTTCTCGGCCCGCGCGTTCGATCTGCGCCTGCAGCTTCGGGTCCCACCACACGTGATAGACGTCCACGGCGACGCCCAGTGCGCCGGTGCGGGCTGCGTCGAGTTCTTCGCACAGGTCAAGCGCGTGTTCCATCGTGTTGACGCAGGCGCGGTCGGCGGCATACATCGGGTGCAGTGGCTCGATGGCCAGTGGCACGCCGACGGACGTCGAGTAATCGAGTAGCTTCGCGATGCCGTCGTGGACCTGCGTGCGCGAAAGCGCGAGATCCTTGTGCGCCGGATGGCCCGCAAGCGCCCCCGGCAAGCCGCCGACGACGAGCACGAGGCACGCGGCATTGAGCTCCCTTGCTTCGTCCACCGCTCGCCGGTTGTCGTCGTGGGCGGCCTGAAGGCCCGTTGCGTCGGTTGCGGGAAACATGCCGCCGCGGCAATAACCCGACAACTCGAGGCCATGTTCCTTCACCAGTTTGGAAACAAGGGGTAAGCCCACCGCGGCCACCTGGTCACGCCAGGGCGAGATGGCGCGGATGCCGCGACGCGCACAAGCCTCGATGATTTCGGTCAGCGGCAGGTCAATGCCGCGGCTCTTGCGGATAGTGGCAGTGTTGATCGACAGCCAGCGGTGGTTGTTGGAAAAGTCACGCATTGTCTTCCCGGACTTTCAGCTGTCGAGACCGTGCAGCGCCAACAGTGTCTTCATCCTTTGGGTTGCCAAATCCGGCCGCTCGAGCAGGTTCGCCGAATCGGCGAGGCGGAAGAGCTGCGCGAAGTGCGCGAGCGAGCGCGTGCTTTGCTGGCCGCCCACCATGGTGAAGTGCGACTGGTGGCCATTGAGCCAGGCCATGAACACCACGCCGGTCTTGTAGAAGCGCGTCGGGGCCGCGAAGATGTGGCGCGACAGCGGCACCGTCGGACCCAGGATCGCGTGGAACCGCGCCACGTTGCCCTGCGCCAGCTCGCCCAGCGCCGCGCTGGCCGCGGGCGCGATCGCGTCGAAGATGCCCAGCAGCGCATCGCTCTTGCCGTGCAGGGGCTCGCTGCCGAAGCCGTCGCCTGCAATCAGCTCGGCGTAGTTGAAGTCGTCGCCCGTGTACATGCGCACGCCCGGCGGCAGGCGCCGGCGCATCGCAATTTCCTTGTCCTTGTCGAGCAGCGAGATCTTGATGCCGTCCACCTTGTGCGGATGCGCAGCGATGATGCCGAGAGCGGTTTCCATCGCGGCTTCGACGTTGGCGCAGCCCCAGTAGCCGGCGAGCGCTGGGTCAAACATGTCGCCAAGCCAGTGCAGGACAACCGGCTGCTTCGCCTGCGAGAGGATGCGGTCGTACACGCGCTCGTAATCGGCCGGGCTTGTCGCAACGCTTGCCAGTGCACGCGAGGCCATCACGATCAACTTGCCGCCGAGCTTCTCGATGGCTTCCATCTGGTGTTCGTAAGCCGCGATGACGTCGTCGACGCTCTTCGCATCGGCAGCAGCGAGGTGGTCAGTGCCGCAGCCCGAGGCCACCAGCGCACCGGGCACGTCGCGAGCCGCGTCCAGCGAGCGGCGGATCAGTTCTAGCGAGGTCGGCCAGTCCAGCCCCATGCCGCGCTGCGCAGTGTCCATCGCCTCCGCCACTCCCAGGCCCAGTGACCACAATCGCTGGCGGTAGGCGATGGTCGCGTCCCAGTCCACGGCAGCCTGTAGCCACGGATCGATCCCGGCCAGCGGATCGGCGACGACGTGGGCTGCTGAATACGCGATGCGGTTGAACTTCACACCGGCGGCGGGCTGTACGGGTGCATCGCCGCGCAAGGTGTAGCGTTCGAGCGTACCGGCGGCGCCGGGGAGGGTGAGCGAGAACGCCATCGCAGTCTCAGAAGTTCAGCGCCGGTACGTCGACCCAGCGGCGTTCCTTCGAGCTCTGCAGAGCGGCTTCCACCAGCTGCACGCCCTTGACGCCTTCGGGCAAGGTCCACTGGTAAGGCGCGTCCTCCACGACGTGGCGAATGAAGTGCTCCCATTGAATCTTGAATCCGTTGTCATAGACCTGCGAGTCGGGCACCTCCTGCCACTGGTCGAAGAAGTTCATGGTCTGCTGGATGTCGGGGTTCCACACCGGACGCGGCGTGGTCACGCGCGATTGCGCGCGGCACTCCTGCAGGCCGGCGACCGCCGAGCCGTGGGTGCCGTCGACATGGAAGGTCACCAGGTCGTCGCGGCGCACGCGTGTGGCCCACGACATGTTCAGTTGCGCGATCACCGGTTCGCCGTTGTGGCCGACCAGTTCCACGGTGGCATAGGCGGCGTCGTCGGCGGTCGCGGTGTAGGGTTTGCCGTCTTCGTCCCAGCGCTTGGGGATGTGCGTGGCGGCCAGGCACGAGATGGCCTTCACTTCGCCGAATAGGTTGTCCAGCACATAGCGCCAGTGGCACATCATGTCCAGGAGCATCCCGCCGCCGTCTTCGGTGCGGTAGTTCCAGCTGGGCCGCTGGATCGGCTGCAGGTCGCCCTCGAACACCCAGTAGCCGAACTCCAGGCGCAGCGAGAGCATGCGGCCGAAGAAGCCGGCGCGCCGCAGCATGTCAAGTTTGCGCAGGCCCGGCAGGAAGAGTTTGTCCTGCACCGCGCCGTGCTTCAGTCCCGACGCCTGCGCTGCCTTGGCGATTTCAATCGCCTCACCGAGCGTGGTGGCGATCGGCTTTTCGCAATACACATGCTTGCCCGCGCACAGCGCCTTGGCCAGAAGCGTGGGACGCATCTGCGTCGTGCCTGCATCGAAGAAAACGGAGTCGTCCTTGTTCGCGAGGGCCTGGTCAAGGTCGGTGCCCCAGCGTTCGATCTTGTGGGCGCGGGCCAGCGCCTCGATCTTCCCGGCGTTGCGGCCCATCAGGATCGGGTCAGGCATCACGCGGTCGCCGTTGGACAGCATCACGCCGCCCTGGTTGCGGATGGCGACGATGGAGCGGATCAGGTGCTGGTTCATGCCCATGCGTCCTGTGACGCCGTGCATGATGATTCCGAGACGCTGGGTGGGCATGGGATCCTCGATCCGATTTAATTAACTGTATGGTGAATTATAAGTCGAGCCGTGGACAAGGCAAGCCCCGGGGCGCTCGCGTTTCAGCTCCTGAGCACGTAGCCCAGGATCACATCGCACATGTGCGAGAGGCGCTCGTTCCTGGCCTTGGTGGACAACAGGTCTCGGCCGAAGATGGCCGAGAGCGTGTGGTTGTTCGAGAGATAGAAGTACGACAGGCCAGCGATCGACACGTAGAGCTGCAGCGGGTCGACGCCGCCACGAAAACTCCCGTCCTTCCGGCCACGCTCCAGGATCTGGGCCAGCAGCTCGATCAGCGGCGAGTTCATCTCGCGCGCCCGCTTCGATTCCTGCAGGTGCCGCGCCCGATGCAGGTTGGCGCTGTTGAGCAAGGTGAGGAACTCGGGATGCGCAAGGTAGTAGTTCCATGTGAATTCCACCAGCTTGCGCAACGCGTCAGCGGGCTTGAAATCCAGCAGGTGCAACGTGTGTTCCTGCTCTCGAATGTCGCGGTACGCCTGCTCCAGCACTGCCTGGAACAGCTTTTCCTTGTCTTCGAAGTAGTAGTAGATGAGCCGCTTGTTCAGGCCCGCGCGCTGCGCGATGCGGTCCATGCGGGCGCCGCCCAACCCGCATTCCGCGAACTCGTCGCGCGCGGCGGCTAAGATGGTGCCCTGCGAGCGGTCGGCATCGCGCTGTCGCTCTTCCACGGCCGGGATCGTGTCTCGTGTCATGAACTGATAATTCACCAATCAGTTAATAAAGTCAAGAACATGAGCGAGACCGGCCAGATCGCGGGACACCTGATCGTCGAGTGCCTGGTGGCGCAGGGCGTGGAACACGCCTTCGGCGTGCCGGGAGAGAGTTTCCTTGCCGTGCTCGACGGCTTCCATGCCTACCGCGAAAAGATCCGCTTCATCATCAATCGCCAGGAGGGCGGCGCCGCCTACATGGCGGAAGCGCACGGCAAGCTCACCAATAGGCCGGGTGTGTGTTTCGTGACGCGCGGCCCTGGCGCCACCAATGCATCGATTGGCGTGCACACGGCCTTCCAGGATTCGACACCGATGGTGCTGTTCGTGGGCGACGTTGCCAGCGACCAGCGCGACCGCGAAGCTTTCCAGGAGGTCGATTACCAGAGCTTCTTCGGTCCCAGCACCAAGGGCATGGCCAAGCGCGTCGAGCGCATCGACGATGCGGATCGCATTCCCGAGTACGTGTCGCGAGCCTTCGCGACCGCCATGAACGGGCGGCCTGGTCCGGTGGTGCTGGTGCTGCCCGAGGACATGTTGGTGAAGGCAACGGCGGCGCGCCCCTTGCCGCGCGCGGAACCGGTGCAGGCATGGAGCGACCCCGGTGCACTGCGCGACTTTCGCGAGCTGCTGCTGGCTTCAACCCGGCCCTTCGTGATCGCGGGCGGCGGAGGCTGGACCCCGCAGTCCGCGCAGGCGCTGCAGCGCTTCGCCGAGAACTGGAAGCTGCCGGTGGGCAATGCCTTCCGTTTCCAGGACACCTTCGACAACCACCATCCGCTGTACGCGGGCGATGTCGGCATCGGCATCAACCCGAAGCTGGCCGCGCGCGTGAAGGAGAGCGACCTCATCATCGCCATTGGCCCGCGCCTGGGCGAGATGACCACCAACGGCTATACGCTGCTGACGCCGCCGAAACCGAAACAGAAACTGATTCACATCCACGCCAGCGCCGAAGAGCTCAACCGCGTGTACCACGCCGACCTCGCGATCAACGCGACGATGAACGCTGCGGCGCGCTCGCTCGAAGTGCTCACGGCCCCGCCGGAAGTTCCGTGGACGGCCTGGACCGAAGCCGCGAACGCCGACTACCAAGCCAACATCACGCCGCAGGACTTGCCCGGCCTGTCGAAGGAAGAGTCGCAGGGCCTGGTCGACATGCCAGCGATCGTCGGGCTGCTGCAAAAGCACTTGCCGCAGGACGCGGTGCACACCAACGGCGCTGGCAACTTCGCGAGCTGGGTGCATCGCTACTTCAAGCATCACGGTTTGGCCAAGGGATTCAAGACGCAGCTCGCGCCGACGGTAGGCGCGATGGGTTACGGCGTGCCAGCGGGCATTGCTGCCAACCTGGTGAGCGGCCGCGTGGCGCTGACAATGGCCGGTGACGGCGACTTCCTGATGAACGGGCAGGAGCTTGCCACCGCCGCGCAATACGGCGGCAAGAGCATCATCGTGCTGCTGAACAACCGCATGTTCGGCACGATCCGCATGCACCAGGAGCGCGACTACCCGCGCCACGTGAGCGGCACTGAACTCGTCAACCCGGATTTCGCTGCGCTTGCGCGTGCCTATGGTTATGCGGGTGTGCGCATCACTCACACGTCTGAGTTCGAGGGCGAACTGCTCGCGGCGCTTGAGCGCAAGCAAGGGACCTTGATCGAGATCATGCTCAACCCTGAGGTTCTCACGACGCGTGGGACGTTGAGCGCGATTCGCGATGCGGCGGAGAAGAAGGGCTGACTTCTTTGAACCGTCGCTTTGGGTCGTTTTCCGCGATGGGTGGATGCCCGTGCTGCGAGTTCGCCCATCGCAGCCCCGACACACGAACCCAATGAAAAAGGCCGGTTTGCGCCGGCCTTTTGAACGCGAGAGCTTCGCGGATTACTTGACGTGCTTGCCGATCAGGCCGGCCATCTCGAACATCGAGACTTGTGCCTTGCCGAAGATTTCCTTCAGCTTGGCATCGGCGTTGACCATGCGCTTGTTCACGCTGTCTTGCAGCTTGTTCTTCTTGATGTAGGCCCACAGCTTGCTCACCACTTCCGTGCGGGGCAGCGGTGCAGAACCGACCACAGCGGCGAGTTGCGCGCTGGGGGTCAGGGCCTTCATGAACGCAGCGTTCGGGGTGCGCTTCTTCGCGGGGGCCTTCTTCGCAGCAGCCTTCTTCGCGGGAGCGGCCTTCTTTGCCGGTGCAGCCTTCTTCGCCGGTGCAGCCTTCTTTGCAGCGGCCTTCTTTGCCGGTGCCGCCTTCTTCGCCGGTGCAGCCTTCTTTGCAGCGGCCTTCTTTGCCGGTGCCGCCTTCTTCGCAGCTTTTTTCGCAGTTGCCATGATTATTTCCTTCTAGAAGTTTGAATTGACCACCATTGGGAATCGAGTCCCTTTGGCACTGCGGATGCTACTGGAGAAAAAACGCGTTTCCAAGGGGAAAAACGGTTTTTTCCCTCTGGCGTCGCGTTTTTTTCACTGGGAGGCGCCGCGCGCTTTGCCCCTGAAGACCATCACGACCCCTGCGAGGACCACGCAGCAGGCGATCCATTCGCCGCTGGTGACGTGTTCGGTTGCGAAAAACACGACCAGAAAAAGCGCGATCAAGGGGTTCACGAACGCGCAACTGATGCCTATAGCGGGGCGCGGGTGACCCAACAAGTAGAGCTACGCGCTGAAGGCAATGAGCGATCCGCACACCACCAGGTACGCCCGCGCCGCGAGTGCGCAAGGCTCGACTGGAAGCGCAACATGCTCACGCAACGCGAGAGAAATCAGCATCAACACCGCGCCGCCACACAACATTTCGCTCGCGAATCCCATCGGACCCGAAGCGATGGGCAGTCGCGTTGTTGAGAGTACGCAGCCCAGTAACCCGCCGAGGGAAGCGCCAGTGATGCACGCAACGCCCATTGGCGCAGCGGTGAAACTCGCGCCGCTCACCAGCATCAACACACCGGCTATGCACACCCGTTGCCGCCGAGCTCGAGCCGGTTGGGGTGCTGGTCGCGGAGCAGGCCGATGCCGCAGATCATCATCGGCACGACCGCGATGATGGCGCCCACCAGGCCTGAGCCAATGTGTTGCTCCGCCGCCGCAGTCAGCCCCCATCCCGCCGCCCAACATCAGCGTTTCGGCCACGTCGCCCGCGAAGACAGCTGGACCCTGGAGAGCGCGGTTCCCACGAAGTTTTGTATCCTTACGGAAACCTCGACTTCGATCGTGCTGAATGCGGCGCGTGCGGCGCGAGCACATCAAGCCCGCCATCGGGAAAGTGACTGGACGATGATTGACTTCAATACCTGCGACCTTTGCGATGCTCACGAAGGAGACACGAGCGGATCGTTCCGCGTTCTGCCCGCTGTCTTTCGCGACTTTGGTTCGACCCTGAAATTCTCGGGGCAGGTGGTGACCCTGCGCTGCGTCGAAGACAACTCGGTGGTCCGTGAGGTTGTGAAGACGCCGGGCGAAGGCCGCGTGCTGGTGGTCGACGGCGCAGGGTCGGTGCGCCGCGCGCTGGTCGGCGGCGTGATCGCGCTCAACGCTGCCAAGAGCGGCTGGGCCGGCATCCTCGTGTATGGCGCGGTGCGCGATGCACAGGAGTTGCGCGATGCAGGCATCCCGGTCAAGGCGCTCGCGCTGATGCCGCTGCGTTCGGTCAAGCGCGATGAAGGCCAGCGCGACCTGCCGGTGGAGATCGCCGGCGTGTGGGTGCGGCCCGGTGACTGGCTCTACGCCGATGAAGATGGCGTTGTGGCCAGCGCTAGAAGCTTGACCTGACCGGCAAGGTGGCCAGCACCACGCCCGCGAGAGCTACGACGAAGGCGGCCAGCTGCATCGCGCCCAGCGGTTCGCCCAACGCGAAGACGCCGACCAACGCTGCGGACACCGGCAGCATCACGGTGAACACGCCTCCTTGTGATGCGGGCACCACTTTCAGCCCGGTCATCCACAACCATACGGTCCACACACTCGCCGCGAGCGAATAAAACAGCAGCAGCACCCAGATGCCGGCCGTGACCGTGCCGAAGTCGAAGTGCAGCGCGGCATAGGCGCCCAATGGCGTGACCAGCGCGAAGCCCCATAGGTTGATGAGCGACGTGATCCGCTTGGGGCCGAGCGCGCCGGTGAGCTTCTTGCCGATCACCGCATACGAGGCTTCGCAGAGCACCGCGCCGAAGACCAGGATGTTGCCGAGCCACGCGTTGGGCGCGGTTGCGTCGGCAGCGGGTTCGGCTTTGCCCAGTGACAACAACGCGATGCCCGCGGCCGCGCAACCCACTGCGCCCCAGGTACGCGGGCCGATGCGCTCGCGCAGGAAGATCCAGCTCAGCAACGCGACCACCGCCGGGATCGAGGCCATGATCACCCCGGCCGAGACGGCGCTGGTCATGCTCACGCCGAACAACATGCAGATGGAGAAGAGGAAGTTGCCCAGGAACGACTCGAGGAAGACGAGCCGCCTGGTTTGCGCCGTCATCGGCGGCTCGTTCGCGGGCTTGCGCAGCCAGTGCAACATCGCCGCGCCGCCGATGCCGAACCGGAGCCACGCCAACAGGAACACAGGAATGGCCGCGACCAGCGGCTTGGACAATGCCACGTAGCTGCCCACCAGCGACATGCTCAGGGCCAGGCAGGCATACGCGGCAAGCTTCGAGAGGCCCGGGTTCATCCGACAATGGCATCCGTGAAAAACGAAGGGGATCATGCCTGAAGCTTCTCCGCGCCACGTCTTCGTCTACGGCACCTTGCGCAAGGGCGGACGCAATGACATCAACAGCCTCTTGCCCGCGCCGCGCTATGTCGGAATGGGCGAGGTCAAGGGTCGGCTGTACCACATCGACTGGTATCCCGGCCTCGCGCTGGGCGGCGAGGAAGCGGTGACCGTGGTCGGCGAAGTGTATGAAGTGACGCCCGCCCTCGAAGCGATCCTCGATGAGATCGAGGCGCTGGAAGAGGGCGAAGACAGCGAGTACTTCAAGCGCGAGATGACGATCGAAGTGAATGGCTCACCGATTCCGTGCTTTGTCTACGAGATCAATCCCAATCGCGTGCGCGACAGCCGGTTGATCGGCCACGGGGACTGGATTCTTTTTCACCGGGCGTAAATTCCATTTCGCATGACGAAAAATAGCAATGCTGCGTCGCGCCAAAATTTCTCAATACGAGAAATCATTTTCCGTATTGAGAAAAATATTGGACAACTTGTTGATTTTAAATGAAATAAATTATCTCTTATATAAGACACAAGATGCTCTCAAACTCTTCTACAAGACTTAAAGTTCATCCATCGGCACCGGCCTTGCATTGATGGCCCGTCGAACCGGATTTTCCACAAACTTATCGGAGTGAACTCATGACTTCCTGGACCCACCTCACCCGCGAACAGCAGATCGCCCAACTGGAAAAAGACTGGGCCGAAAATCCCCGCTGGAAGGGCATCAAGCGCGGCTACTCCGCTGCCGATGTCGTGAAGCTGCGTGGATCCACGCAGATCGAACACACACTCGCCAAGCGCGGCGCCGAGAAGCTCTGGAACCTGATCAACACCGAGCCCTTCGTCAACACGCTCGGCGCGCTGACCGGCAACCAGGCCATGCAGCAGGTCAAGGCCGGTCTGAAGGCGATCTATCTCTCCGGCTGGCAAGTCGCCGGCGACGCCAATAGCAACGGCGAGATGTACCCTGATCAGTCGCTCTATTCGGTGGACTCCGTGCCGAAGGTGGTGAAGAAGATCAACGCCACGTTTGCCCGCGCCGACCAGATCCAGTGGAGCGAGGGCAAGGGCCCTAGCGACGACGGCTACATCGACTACTTCGCGCCTATCGTGGCCGATGCCGAAGCCGGTTTCGGCGGCGTGCTCAATGCCTTCGAGCTGATGAAGGCCATGATCGAAGCGGGCGCCGCCGGCGTGCACTTCGAAGACCAGCTGGCCGCCGCTAAAAAGTGCGGACACATGGGCGGCAAAGTGCTCGTTCCTACGCGGGAAGCTGTCTCCAAGCTGGTTGCAGCGCGCCTGGCTGCTGACGTGATGGGCACGCCCACGATTTTGCTGGCTCGCACCGACGCAGAAGCAGCCGACCTCGTCACGGCCGACGTCGACGAGAACGACAAGCCCTTCTTCACCGGCGAGCGCACGGTCGAAGGCTTCTATCGCAGCAAGAACGGCGCCGCCCAAGCGATCAGCCGCGGCCTGGCTTATGCCGAATACGCCGACCTGATCTGGTGCGAGACGGGCACACCCGACCTGGCCTTCGCCAAGCAATTCGCCGATGCGATCCATGCCAAGTTCCCGGGCAAGCTGCTGGCCTACAACTGCTCGCCGTCGTTCAACTGGAAGAAGAACCTCGACGATGCGACCATTGCCAAGTTCCAGAAAGAACTCGGCGCGATGGGCTACAAGTTCCAGTTCATCACGCTGGCGGGCTTCCACAGCCTCAACTACGGCATGTTTGAGTTGGCCTACGGGTACGCGCGGAACAACATGACCGCTTTCGTGGAGTTGCAGCAAAAGGAATTTGCCGCCGCCGATCGGGGCTTCACGGCTGTAAAACACCAGCGTGAAGTGGGTACCGGTTATTTTGACTCGGTCACAACCACTATCGAAGCCAATGCGTCGACCTCAGCCCTGAAGGGTTCGACCGAGGACGCGCAGTTCTTCGACGAGAAGAAGGCCGCGTAACCGCTACGCTCGAACGGAAAACAAGGCCCCGACGGGGCCTTGTTCTTGTGGGCGCGGGCGGCCCGCCAAGCGCAGAGTTTGTTGTTTTCGGGTTTCGTCGTTAGAGTCCAGCCTGTAACAAACAGACGGGACGCGCCATGGCTGAATCCAATGACAAGACCGGCGTATTCGACCTCGGCCAACTCAACCAGGCGAAGTGCCCGGATTGCAGCGGTACCGGTGAGTTGCGCATCGACAGCGAGAATATCAACGAAAACTTCGAAGTCGAGAAGCAGACGGTGATCACGCCCTGTCCGCGTTGCAACGGCACTGGCTTCATCCCCAAAGGTTAGAATGAAGGCCTAGCGCTGCCCGGCGGGCGGCCCACAAGAGCGAGAAAGGCACCCATGGTTATGACACCGCGAACTACACCGCAAGGTTTTACGGCCCTCTAGAGGTCGGATAGTCGCGTGCACTGAGGTCTTTCAGCATCCACAAAAGCGCGGCTCACGACCGCGCTTTTTTTTCATTTTGATTTTGTGGGTCAGATCTTCAGCTCTGACCCCAACTGACTAGACGACATTCATGATCCAAGTCACTCTTCCCGACGGTTCCAAACGTGAATTTTCCGGCCCGGTCACGGTGGCCGACGTCGCCGCTTCCATCGGCCCAGGCCTCGCCAAAGCAGCGCTGGCCGGCAAGGTCGATGGCAAGGTGGTTGACACCAGCTTCACCATCGACAAGGACTGCCCTTTGGCCATTGTCACCGCCAAGGATGCCGACGGCCTTGACGTTATTCGCCACTCGACGGCCCATCTGCTTGCCTATGCGGTGAAGGATCTCTTTCCCGAGGCGCAGGTGACCATCGGGCCGGTGATCGAGAACGGCTTTTTCTACGACTTCTCGTACAAGCGGCCCTTTACGCCCGACGACCTGGCGGCAATCGAAAAGCGGATGACCGAGCTTGTCGCCAAGGACGAGCCGGTGACGCGGCGGGTGCTGCCGCGCGACGATGCCGTGAAGTATTTCAAGGAATTGGGGGAGCACTACAAGGCCGAGATCATCGCCAGCATTCCTGCGAATGAAGACGTGTCGCTGTACCGCGAAGGCCAATTCGAGGACCTCTGCCGCGGCCCTCACGTGCCGAGCACGGGCAAGCTCAAGTTCTTCAAGTTGATGAAGGTCGCAGGCGCGTACTGGCGCGGCGACCACCGCAACGAAATGCTGCAACGCATTTACGGCACGGCCTGGGCCAGCAAGGACGAGCTGCAGCAATACCTCACGATGCTGGAAGAGGCAGAAAAGCGAGACCACCGCAAGCTCGGCCGCGAGCTCGACCTGTACCACATCGACGATGTGGCGCCGGGCGTCGTCTTCTGGCACCCCAAGGGCTGGGCGGTGTGGCAGGTGGTCGAGCAGTACATGCGGCAGGTGTACAAGGACACGGGCTATCAGGAAGTCAAGGGCCCGCAGATTCTGGACAAGAGCCTGTGGGAAAAGACCGGACACTGGCAGAACTACCGCGAAAACATGTTCGTGACGGAGAGCGAAAAGCGCGACTACGCGCTCAAGCCGATGAACTGCCCCGGCCACGTGCTGATCTTCAAGTCGCAGATGCGCAGCTACCGTGACTTGCCCCTGCGCTACGGAGAGTTCGGCCAATGCCATCGCAACGAGCCGAGCGGTGCGCTGCATGGAATCATGCGGGTGCGCGGCTTCACGCAGGACGATGGTCACGCGTTTTGTACCGAAGACCAGATTCTGGACGAATGCGTTGCGTACACGACCAAGCTGCAGCAGGTCTACAAGGACTTCGGCTTCAACGAGATCCTCTACAAAGTGGCCACGCGTCCCGACAACCGGGTTGGCGCCGACGAGCTGTGGGACAAGGCCGAGCATGCGGTGATCGAGGCCCTGCGCCGATCCGGCGTTGACTTTGTGATCTCACCGGGCGAAGGTGCGTTCTACGGCCCGAAGATCGAGTACACGCTGAAAGATGCCATTGGGCGGCAGTGGCAGTGCGGCACGATGCAAGTCGACTTCAACACGGCCGAACGGCTGGGCGCCGAGTACGTGACGGAAACCAGCGGCCGTGCCCACCCAGTGATGCTGCATCGAGCCATCGTTGGCAGCCTCGAGCGATTCATCGGCATGTTGATCGAAAACCATGCCGGTGCGCTGCCCGCCTGGTTAGCGCCAGTGCAGGTCGTCGTGCTCAATATCACGGATTCGCAAGCCGATTACGCCCGGGAAGTTGCCAAAACGCTGCAAAATCAAGGGCTTAGGGTTGAGGTCGATCTGCGCAACGAGAAAATTACGTATAAAATACGAGAGCATTCGATGCAAAAGCTGCCCTATATCCTCGTCGTGGGCGACAAGGAGCGGGCTGCAGGTGCTGTCGCTGTGCGCGCACGGGGCAACCAGGACCTCGGTGTGATGTCAGTGGACGCCTTCTCCCAGAGAATCGCTCAAGACATCGCCAACAAGCTCTAGTTTGCACTTGTGCAAAGGCTGAATTTCACAGTCGCCAGCTTGCCCGCGCGTACAACGGCAGTTTCGCTATCTTTTGGATAGCAATGTTTTAAAGGATCGAGACCATCGCTACTGAATTTCGCGACCGCCGCCACCGCGAGGAACGCAAGCACCGCCTGAACCGGGAAATCATGGCCCCGGAAGTACGCCTCTCGGGGCCTGAAAACGAGCCGCTCGGTATCGTCAGTCTCAGCGAAGCGCTGCGCATGGCGGGCGAGGCCGATGTGGACCTGGTCGAAATTGCCGCCACGGCGAACCCGCCGGTGTGCCGGTTGATGGACTACGGCAAGTTCAAGTACCAGGAACAGAAGAAAGCGGCGGAAGCGAAAGCCAAGCAGACGGTGATCGAGATCAAGGAAGTCAAATTCCGGCCGGGCACCGACGACGGTGACTACAACATCAAGATGCGCAATATCAGGCGCTTCCTGGCC
>JBKJOM010000292.1:0-6100 GCA_046595775.1 Ramlibacter sp.
GTCTTCCTTCATCTGCACCACGATCGCCCGCGAGGCATGGTCGTTGGCGGGCAGGCGCTCCAGGTGCCCCTCGAGGTGCGCTTCGACCTGGCGCTCGGTCTCGACGACGAACCCGAGGCTGACCCGGTCGCCGAGCCGGCCGGCAATCAGGCCCAACCCGAACGCGCCCGCATACCAGAGCGGGTTCAGCAGGGAAGGGCGGTCCCCCAGCTCCTGCAGGCGCTCTGCGGTCCAGGCGAGGTGATCGGTCTCCTCGTCGGACGCGCGCTGGAAGTGGCGACGCAGCTCCGGATTGCGGGTGGCCAGCGCCTGAGCGGTATAGAGCGCCTGCGCGCAGACTTCACCGACATGGTTCACGCGCATCAGTGCCGCGGCTTCGCGCCGTTCGGATGGCTGCAACTTTGTCTCGTCCGCCGGAACGACAGGGCAGGGGCGAGCAGCACGGGGCTTGGCGAAGAGCGTGCGCAAGGCGCTGTCAGCGGCGGCAAGAATCTGGTCCATGGGCGCAGTTTACGGCCCCCAGGAGGTAGCCGAGACGCGAGCCAGACCTGTCAAGCAAATGCAAGCCTTTTTTTCGTATCCCGAAACCAATTCCGGGCCTGTTGTTTACCTTCCACTGAGCTGTCCGATTTTGTTGTCCATGTGCAACGGAAGCCCCCTGCGGCGGCTAAATACTTTGCGAAAGAAAAGCCGCTCTGGTGCAATACCTACAACTTCCCCAAAAGGAGGTTGGCCCGGGATCCGGCGGGGGACTGAATTGTCCGCAGTATCGAGACCCTTACGCACCGAAGCCCTATGTTTAACCTTGGAGAAACTTGCATGAAAAAATCCCTAGTCGCCCTGGCTGCCCTCGCAGTTGTCGGCGCAGCTTCCGCCCAGTCGTCGGTGACCCTGTCCGGCAACATCAAGGGTGGCTTCGCTTCCACCAAGTACACGAACGGCGCTGTCGCTGCCAGCAACGGCTCGAATACCAGTTTCGCTGACGGTTCTTCGCGCTTCATCATCAGCGGCCGTGAAGACCTGGGTGGCGGCATGGCCGGCATTTTCCAGATCGATACCCGCTTCCGTGTGGATGACAACAACATCACCGCTGGCGCTACGGCCGTGGCCCAGCTGGCCACCGGCAACACGTTCGTCGGTCTGAGCGGCGGCTTCGGCTCGATCCGCATCGGCAAGCTCGATACGCATTACTGCACGGGCTCGGACGAGCACGGCGTGCGTGCCACGGCGCTGCAAGCCTCCAGCTGCGGTATCCTGGGCTATGTGCAAGGTGTCGGTCAGTCGATCGCCAACGCCAGCCGCGCGGTCAACCTGGTTCGCTACGACCTGCCGAGCAGCATGATGGCTGGCGTCAGCGGTGGCGTTACCTACTCGACGGGCTTCGCCAACCAGGCTGCGGGTGTGCCGGCTGACGGCGCCATTGGTAGCGCCGGCAAGGGCCGCGCCTATTCCGCCAACATCGGCTACGCTGCGGGTCCCCTGAAGCTGGGTGCCAGCATGTGGAATTCCAGGTCCGAAAACCGCGACATCGCCTCTGCGCGCAGCGACCAGAAGGCTTGGACCGTCACCGGCGGCTATAACTTCGGCGTTGGCACCGTGGGCCTGACCTATGACTCGTCGGCCTACGAAAAGGCTGCTGCCCTTTCGGGCGTGTTCGTCGAGAACAAGCGTCGCGCCTGGTCGGTTCCGGTCACGTTCGGCGTTGGCGCCGGCACGATCCTGGCCACCTGGACCAAGGCTCGCTCGGTGAATGGCATCGCCAATTCCGGCGCCACGTTGTGGTCGGTTGGCTATGACCATGCGCTGTCCAAGCGTACGTCTGTCGGCATCTCCTATGCCAACATGAACAACGAGGCTGCCGCTTCGTACCAGCTGTACACGGCCAACTCGCTGCAATCGCTGACCACCGTGACCGCCGGCCAGGACCAGAAGTCGCTGTACGTTGGCGTCCGCCACGCGTTCTAAGCCGCAAGGTTCAAGAAACTTGAAAGCCGCCTTCGGGCGGCTTTTTTATTGCACGCCTTCGGGCGGCTTTTATTGCACGCCTTCGGGCGGCACTTTTTTGGCCGCCTTCGGGCGGTCTTCGCCTTTCGCACGCGGCTGCGAACCCGGCCGCCCCCTGACGGAAACCCCTGTGCTGGCAAGGCACTTGCTCTGCTAGCATGCCTCTCGCTTTTGTTCTTGCGGGCCCGATGTTCGCTTTTATCCTGCGCCGGTTATTCCAGGCTGTGATCGTGATGGTCGCAGTGGCCTTCATCGCCTTCCTGCTGTTCCAGTACGTTGGCGACCCGGTCGTGTTCCTCCTGGGCCAGGATGCCAAGCCTGACCAGATTGCGCAGCTGCGCGCCGACCTGGGGCTCGACCAGCCCTTCTTCATCCAGTTCTGGCATTTCCTGCTTAATGCGGTGCAAGGCGAGTTCGGGTTGAGCCTGCGACAAGGGGCCAAGGTGTCGCGCCTGATCGGCGAGCGTTTCCCTGCCACGCTGGAGCTGGCCCTGGTCGCCGGGGTCCTGGCCATCGCGATCGGTATCCCGATGGGCGTGTACACCGCGCTGCGCCGGGGCACCTTCATGAGCCAGGTGTTCCTCACGATCTCGCTGCTTGGCGTTTCGCTGCCCACTTTCCTGATTGGCATCCTGTTGATCCTGGTCTTTGCCGTGTGGCTCGGCTGGTTTCCGAGCTTTGGCCGCGGCGACGTCGTCAAGCTCGGCTGGTGGAGCAGCGGCCTTTTCACGCGCGACGGCTGGTTCCACATCGTGTTGCCCGCAGTCACGCTCGCGATCTTCCAGCTGACGCTGATCATGCGGCTGGTGCGCGCCGAAATGCTCGAGGTGCTGCGCACCGACTACATCAAGTTCGCGCGCGCCCGCGGCTTGCCAGACCGCGCGATCCATTTCGGCCACGCACTCAAGAACACGTTGGTGCCGGTGATGACGATCATCGGCTTGCAGCTGGGCACGCTGATCGCGTTCTCGATCATCACCGAGACCGTGTTTCAATGGCCCGGCATGGGGCTGCTGTTCATCCAGGCGGTGACTTTCGCGGACATCCCGGTGATGGCGGCCTACCTGTGCCTCATTGCGCTGATTTTCGTCGTCATCAATCTAGTGGTCGACATGTTGTACTTCGCCGTCGACCCGCGCCTGCGCGTGTCGACCCCGAAGGGACATTGAGATGCTCGCCCCCCGTCTCAAGGCCAATGGCCGCGCCTTCGCGCACATCGCGCAGTTCCTGCCTGACCTCACGGCACTGCGCCGCGACCTGCACGCGCATCCCGAGCTCGGCTTCGAAGAGGTGTACACCTCGGCTCGCGTCACCGAGGCGCTGAAGCTGTGTGGGGTCGACGAGGTGCACACCGGCATCGGCAAGACCGGCGTCGTGGGCATCATCCGCGGCCGCAGCACAGCGAGCGGCCGCTTGATCGGCCTGCGCGCCGACATGGACGCCCTCACCATGACCGAGCAGAACGATTTCCCGTGGAAGTCGGCCAAGCAGGGAATGATGCACGGCTGCGGCCACGACGGGCACACCACGATGCTGGTCGGCGCGGCGCGCTACCTGGCCGAGACGCGCAACTTCGACGGCACCGCGGTGCTGGTGTTCCAGCCGGGTGAAGAAGGCTTCGCCGGTGCAAAAGCGATGGTCGAGGACGGTCTGTTCGACCGATTCCCGGTCCAGTCAATTTTTGCCATGCACAACTGGCCCGCGATGAAGCCGGGCACCATCGGCATCAACGACGGCGCGATGATGGCCGCGGCCGACCGCGTCGAGATCGAGATCACCGGCAAGGGCGGCCATGGCGCGCACGCTTACCTCGCGATCGACCCGGTCCTCGTGGCCGCGCAGATCATTGTCGCGGCGCAAAGCATCGTCTCGCGCAACGTGAGGCCGATCGACACCGCCGTGGTCAGCCTGTGCGCAATCCAGGCGGGCGACTTGAACGCGATGAGCGTGATCCCGGGCAGCGCGAAGATCGTCGGCACCATCCGCACCTTCAAGGGCGAAGTTCAGGCGCTGGTCGAGCGGCGCCTGTCGGAGTTGTGCACTGCGATCGCACTGGGCTTTGGCGCCACCGCGAGCGTGAAGTACGAGCGCTCCTACCCCGCCACGATCAATACGCCCGAGGAAGCCCACTTCGCGGGCGACGTCGCCGAGAGCCTGGTCGGCCCCGAGCATGTGGACCGCGAAATGGAACCGAGCATGGGCGCGGAAGATTTTTCCTTCATGCTGCAGATGAAGCCGGGCGCCTATTTGCGCCTGGGCCAGGGCGGCGAAAACTGCTTCCTGCACAACGCGCGCTACGATTTCAACGACGACATCCTGCCCCTGGGCTCGGCCATGCACGCCAGCCTGGTGGAGCAGGGTCTGCCGCTTTCGGCATAACGATATTTCCCATCCAACGAACGAGGAGCCTCCCATGACATACAAGCCCACCCTGCTCGCCATCGCTGCAGCCGCCGCCATGCTGGCGGCGCAGCCTGCCGGCGCAGTCACGCTCAAGATCGGCAACCAGGGGGACGCCACGTCCATGGATCCGCACTCGTTCAACGAGTCGCTGCAGATCAGCGTCAACGAGAATGTGTACGAGGCGCTGGTCACGCGCGACCGTAACTTCAAGCTCGCGCCCGCGCTGGCCACAGCCTGGAAGCAGACCGCGCCCACGGTGTGGCACTTCGACCTGCGCAAGGGCGTGCAATTCCATGACGGCACGCCGTTCACGGCGGACGACGTGATTTTCAGCTACGAACGCGCCAAGGACCCGGGCGGCGACATGCAGTCCTACGTGGGCATCATCCAGGAAATCAAGAAGATCAACGATCACTCGATCGACGTCGTCACCAAGTCACCATTCCCGATCCTGCCCGAGCTGTTCTTCCACTTCGACATCATGAGCAAGAAGTGGTGCGAGACCAACCAGGCGACCAAACCGGTGGACCGCCGCAAGGGCATCGAAAATGCGGCGTCGTTCCGGTCCAACGGCACCGGCCCCTATCGCTTGCGCGAGCGCCAGCCCAACGTGCGCACGACCTTCGTTCGCAACGGCAACTACTGGGGCAAAGTGGAGGGCAACGTGGACGAGGTGATCTTCAACGTGATCAGCAACGATGCCACGCGCGTCGCGGCCCTGGTGACGGGAGAGATCGACGTGATGGAGCCGGTTCCCGTGCAGGACATCGACCGTATCAAGGCCGACCCCAAGCTGCAGGTGCTGCAGGGCCCCGAACTGCGCGTGATTTTCCTGGGGATGGACCAGAAGCGCGACGAACTGCTGTTCTCCAGCGTGAAGGGCAAGAACCCCTTCAAGGACAAGCGCGTGCGCCAGGCCTTCTATCAGGCGATCGATATCGAAGGCATCAAGCGTACCGTGATGCGCGGCGCATCGACGCCCATTGCCGTGATGTTCCCCAAGCAGGTCAACGGCTATGTGCCGGAACTCGACAAGCGCCTGCCCTTCGACCCGGAAGCATCCAAGAAGCTGCTGGCGGAGGCGGGGTACCCGAACGGCTTTGAGCTGACGATGATGTGCCCGAACGACCGCTATGTGAACGATGCGGGCATCTGCCAGGCGGTCAGCGCCAACCTGGCGCGCGTAGGCGTGAAGGTCAACCTGCAGGCGGAAACCAAGCTCACCTACTTCCCGAAGATCCTGCGTCGCGACACCAGCTTCTACCTGCTCGGCTGGACTGCGAGCACGGTGGACGCGCACAACGTGCTCTATCCGATCATGTCCACCCCGGGTGAGGGCGGTCGCGGCCAATACAACCTGGGCGCCTACAGCAACGCGAGGATCGACGAGCTCACCACCAAGATCGGCTCGGAGACCGACCAAACCAAGCGCAACGAGATGATCCGCGAGGCCATCAAGATCCACCAGGACGACATCGCTCACATCCCGCTGCACCAGCAGGCGCTGAACTGGGGCGCCAAGAAAAACGTCTCCCTCGTGCAGTGGCCCGATAACGGCATGCAGTGGAGATACGTCACGGTCAAGTGATGCAGGCTTCGGAAACTGCATCGCCGGGCTGGTTGTCGCGGGCCTGGCACAGCGACGTCGGCTACAGCTTCCGTACCTCGCCCGTCGCGGTGGGGGCGGCGGTCG
>JBKJOM010000348.1:0-8152 GCA_046595775.1 Ramlibacter sp.
GCTTGAGCCCGCCCGTCGCGCTGAACGGATTCGCGGCAGGCCGCACGATGGTGTCGTCTTTGGAGTCACCCATATCGTGCCAGGCGAGTGCAGCGCCCTGCAACTCAGGCTCACGCGTGTATTCACGTATGCCGCCCTGTCGTACCGTCAATACATCGCCATGCATAAAGCCGCCATCCAGCAACTCGCGAATGATGAGGCCCGGGCCACCCGCCGCCTGGAACTCGTTGACGTCAGCGCTGCCGTTGGGGTAGACGTGTGCGAGCGTCGGTACGGCATCAGACAGGTCTGAAAAATCATTCCAGTCGATGACGATGCCCGCCGAATGGGCGACGGCAATCCAGTGGATCAGGTGATTGGTCGAGCCGCCGGTGGCCAAGAGGGCCGCCATCGCATTGACGATGGCCCGCTCATCGACCAGCTTGCCGATCGGCGCGAAACGCTTCGTCTTCACGATGCCCAGCGCCGTGCGTACAGCCTCGCGCGTGAGCTCGTCGCGCAGGCCATCCTGGGGCTGGATGAACGCGGTGCCCGGAACATGCAGCCCCATCGCCTCCATCAGCATCTGGTTGCTGTTGGCCGTGCCATAGAAAGTGCAAGTGCCCTGCGTGTGATAAGCCGCCGATTCGGCAGCCAGCAACTCCGCGCGTCCCACGAGTCCCTGCGCCGCCTGTTCACGCACCTTGGCCTTGGCGGTGTTCGACAATCCGCTGGGCATCGGGCCGCCAGGCACGAACACCGTGGGCAGGTGGCCGAAATGCAGGGCGCCGATCAGGAGGCCCGGCACGATCTTGTCGCAGATGCCCAGCATCAGCGCGGCATCGAACACGTCGTGGCTCAGCGCCACCGCCGTGCCCAGCGCTATCGTGTCGCGCGAGAACAGGCTCAGCTCCATGCCGGGCGTGCCTTGCGTCACGCCGTCGCACATTGCCGGCACGCCGCCCGCCACCTGTGCCGTGGCGCCGTGCCTGCGTGCCTCGTCCTTGATGATCTGCGGGAAGCGTGCGAACGGCGCGTGCGCCGACAACATCTCGTTGTACGAAGTGACGATACCGATGTTGGGTGCGCGCTCGGCCACCACGCGCAGCTTGTCGCTGGCGGGCAGCGCGGCGAAGGCATGGGCCACGTTGGCGCACCCCATCCGGTCGGCGCCCCTGTCGCGTGCGGCGGCGTCATCGATGAGCTGGAGGTAGGCGGCGCGGGCCGGGGCGCTGCGCTGGGCAATACGCCCGGTGACTGCCGCCACCGTGGGATGCAGTTTCATGCGGATGATCGTACCCGGGAAATAACTGCCGCGCCTCCAGCCCGGCGCGCCCCGCGCTAAAGTCCAACCTGATGAGCGAAGCATCGACCCTCAAGCCCCCGCGCGACCCGGCCGAGATGCTCGGGCGCACGCTCGATGAGTGGGGCGGGCGCGAAGACCTGTGGATCTTCGGTTACGGCTCGCTGATCTGGAAGCCCGATTTCGAATTCGCCGAACGCCGGCCCGCCAAGGTGCACGGCTGGCATCGCGCGTTGAAGATGTGGAGCCGCATCAACCGCGGCACGCCCGAGAAGCCGGGGCTGGTCTTTGGCATGTTGTCGGGGGGCTCGTGCCAGGGCATGGTGTTCCGCATCGCCCGGGCGCACGGTCGCGAAGTACTGGCCCGGCTCTGGTCGCGCGAGATGACGCTTGCGGTTTACGACCCGAAGTGGCTCACCTGCCACACCCACCAGGGGCCGGTGCAGGCGCTGGCGTTCACACTGTCGCGCAAGAGTCCCCAGCACACCGGCATGCTTTCCGAAGAAGAGTACCGCCGCATCTTTGAGGAGTGCAGCGGCATCTACGGCACGACCTTCGACTATGCGCGCCGAACGCATGAAGAACTCAAGCGGCTGAACATCCGCGACCGGGGGCTGGAGCGCCTGCTCAAGCTCAGGCAACGCTAGCGAGCCCGGCGCGAATCGTCATGGCGCTCCAAGTGAGGCTCGGTCCGGTTGCAGACTTGCAAGGCTACATCGAAGTTCCTGCGACGGTCGAAGCGCTGTCCGCACTGGGCGTACCCTTCCGCAAGGACTACGACCTGCTCGAGAGCCCGCTGCGATGGCCTTTGCTGTTCGACGTGTCGAATTGGGTGCTGGCCAGCGCCTGGCTGGACGGACGCCAGGTGGCTGGTGCGATTGGCGCGCGCGACACGCCCGGTGTCGACATGTTGGAGGGCAAGCGCAACCTGCTCGCCGTTTGGGACTTGCGCGTTGCAACCGATGCGCGCGGCACCGGGATTGGAACCGCGCTATTCCATGCGCTCGAGTCTTGGGGGCGCGAGCAGGGATGTACCGAGCTGAAGGTCGAGACGCAGGACGTCAATGTCGCGGCCTGCGCGTTTTACCTCTCGCAAGGCTGCACGCTGGCGCAATCCAATCCCCACGCCTATCCAGAGCTACCCGATGAAGTTCAGTTGATCTGGTGGAAACGCATCGCGTGAATCCTCTCCTCCCAAAAAAAAACGCGCTGACGATGCGGCGCGCAAGACCTGATGAAGGCCGGGGTACGGCCCTTGAGGGGATCAGGCTGGAGTCAGAGTGCGGCGTTCGCGCGGGCGGCGTTGGAACGGGCGACCGGGGCGAGCTGGGCTTCGCGCTGGGCCGTGATCACCACAGTGGGCAGCGTGATGTAGCTGCGCGACAGGGCGGCAGTGCTCATGTCGACGGCGCGATGGCTCTCGGTGCCGGCCGACAGCCAGGCGGTGGCGACGAAGCCAGCAACTGCGAGGGCGCAGGCGGCGCGGGCAGCGACGGAAATAGGGGCCTTGAAGGCGTTGCGGTGTGTGACAGCGATGGTGTTCATTTCTTTTCTCCAGAGCCTGTGGGTGGCTCGATGGAGGGACTGTAGGCAAGAGTCTGCGACATTGCGATGACATTGCGACGGATTGCAGCCTGACGCGACGAATCGCGGAAAACCCGGGGGCAATCGTCGGCAGCCGGGGAGTGTCCAGACCTTGTCCGGCCCTGTCCGGGTAGCGGACAATGCGCCCATGCAAAACTTTCGCACCTGCCTGCTCGTCGCCATGTTGCCCCTCGTGGGCTGCGTGTCGGTTCCCGGACCGCGCGCGGTCGCGCCGCTGCAGCCCACTGCCGGCAATGCGGTGAGCGGCAGGGTGGAATTCGAGCAGGCGGGTTCGCGTTTCATCTTCGGCGGCGAGGGCGGTGGGTTGCCGACCCCTTCGCGCGTGCGCGTGTCGGGCGAGGTTCGCGGCCTCAAGCCCCATGCGGAACACGGCTTCCATGTGCATGACAGGGGCGACTGCTCGGCACCCGATGCCAATAGCGCGGGCGGCCACTTCAATCCGGGTTCAACGCCGCACGGCCAGCACGCGAGCGGCACGCAGCACGCCGGCGACCTGCAAAGCCTGAAGGCCGACGCCAACGGGGTCGCGAGATTCAGTTTCGAGTCGAACCGCCTCTCGGTGGGCAGCGGCGATACCGACGTGATCGGCAGGGGTCTGATCGTGCACCGGGATGCCGATGACTTCACCACCCAGCCCACCGGCAACTCCGGCCCGCGCCTGGCGTGCGCCGTGATCGTCAGGGCGTAGCGAGCAGCTGTTCGGCGCGCCGCAGATCGGCGAGTGTGTCGATGTCAGTGACGATGCCCGGGTCCGCGAGTTCGATGCGGGCCACGGCGCCCAGGGTTTGCTGTGCGCGTACCACGGGTTGCGCGCCTTGCGCGCCCTGCACCCGTAGCAGCGCATCGCGGCACGCCAAGCCGAAACCTACCGGATGGCCTTGGTCGCCGTTGTGAATCGGCAGCACGACCTGGTGATGCTCCAGCGCCGCGGCCACCGCGAGCAAGGATTCCGGCCTCACCAGCGGCAGGTCGCCCGGCAGCACCAGCCAGCCATCCGCATCTTGCGTAGCGCGCACGGCCGCAGCGAGCGAATCGCCCATGCCTTCATGGCCGCCGTCTTCCAGGTGCCA
This sequence comes from Ramlibacter sp., assembly GCA_046595775.1. GTDB lineage: Bacteria > Pseudomonadota > Gammaproteobacteria > Burkholderiales > Burkholderiaceae_C > Ramlibacter. The sequence goes on from JBKJOM010000348.1 coordinate 3,958, forward strand.
GGGCAGGCCGCTGGCCTTCACGGCGTCCAGCGTTCGACCCAGCACGGTCTTGCCAGCCAACAATGCGTTCAACTTGGAGCCCTTGCCACCGGAGGCGATGAATCGCTCGCCTCGGCCCGAGGCGAGGACCAGCACCACCGGGCGGTTCATGCCAGGGCGCAGCCCGGCGCAGTGGCTGCGGCGATCGACACTGCGATATCGGCGGGTGTCGTCGCGCCCAATAACAGCCCGACGCGGTCATGCAGCCGCGCCGGCTTGAAGTCCAAAGTTTCCATGTTGCCTTCCCGATCAAGCAGCCTATTCCTCCAGAGCAAAAAGTTCACGGGGATTACCCCGAGCCACCCCCTTCGTTTGGAAATCGATACGTCCGCCGGCCCCCACGGGCATCTGGGCGTCCTGAGCCGCCTTTGGCTGGCGATGAGAGAATCCCCAGCCATGAGCACGACTTCTTCCCGCATCGCCGAGCTGCGCAAGAGTTACGAACGCGCCGAGCTGAGCGAGGACGCTTCGAACGCCGATCCGCTGAAGCAGTTCGACCAGTGGCTGGGCGAGGCCATCGCGGGCGAAGTGCCCGAACCAAACGCGATGACGCTGGCCACGGTGGCCGGCAACCTGCGGCCCAGCACCCGGGTCGTGCTGGTCAAGGGCTTCGACGAGCGCGGCATCGTCTGGTACACCAACTACGAGAGCCGCAAGGGCCGCGAGCTGGCGGGCAATCCCTACGCCGCGCTGCAGTTCCATTGGGTCGAGCTCGAACGCGTGGTTCGGATCGAAGGCCGCGTGGAAAAAACCACAGACGAAGAAAGCGACGCCTACTTCGCGACGCGGCCACTGGACTCGCGCATCGGCGCCTGGGCCAGCCCGCAAAGCCAGGTGATCCCGAACCGTACGGTGCTGGTCGCCAACGCCGCGAAGTACGCCGCGCAGTTCATGCTCAGCCCGCCGCGGCCGCCGCACTGGGGCGGCTATCGGCTGGTGCCCGACGAGTGGCAGTTCTGGCAGGGCCGCAAGAGCAGGTTGCACGACCGCCTGCACTACTCGCTGGTCAGCGGTCAATGGGTGCGCGAGCGCCTGGCCCCATAGGGCCGGTCAACCCAGGAACATCAGCACAACCGACAGCGAAGCGACCGTGAACAGCGTCAGAAGCCCACCCGCACCCCCAACTTGAGGCTGCGGCCGGGCAACGGCGACTTGCCCGGTGCGGTCTGTGTGAGGATCGAGGTCGCGCTGTAGGCGAGGGTGTCGGCGGCGTTGTCGATGCGCGCGTACCAGAGCATCGAGCCAATGCGCGCGTCCATGCTGTAGGTGAGCGCCGCCGTCCACAAGGTGTAGCCGGGTGTTGCCTTGTCGCCCGCCGGTACGCGGCCTTGCGCTGCGAAGTGATCGAAACCCACGCGCGCACCCCAGTCGCCGCGCGCCCAGGCCAGTGTAGACCCCGCGCGCCAGGGTGCGATGCGCGGCAGCGGCTCTCCCGTATCCGCATTGTTCGCGCGCACGGTGTCGCCGCGCAGTTCGAGGTCGACAGTGGACGGCCCGCTGTGCAGCCTGACATTGCCACTGGCCTCGAGGCCCTGGAATCGGGCGCGGACGGCGCTGTAGGCGAACTCTGGCAGCGCGTTGCCCTTGTTGTCGCGCGGGTTGCCGGTCGCCTGCAAGCCGATGAAGTTGGCGAAGTGGCTGCGAAATGCGTTCAGCTTGAAGTTGTCGTGCTCTCGCTTCCACTGCGCGCCCGCATCGACGTTGGTGGAGCGTTCCTCGCGCAGGTGGGGGTTGCCCACTTCCCAGGCGCCGGTGGCCAGGTGCTGCCCATCGACGAACAACTCGTAGTCCCTGGGCGCGCGCCGCGTCGACGATGCATTTGACGTGAGTTGCCAGCCAGGCGCGACGTTCCACAGCGCGCCCAATGCGAAACTGGTGGGAGAGAAAGTCCGCGTGCCCGGCACGAAGCGTGGCACATCCACGTTGCCCAGCGATTCAACTCTCACCCGCTCACCCCGCGCGCCGAACGTGAGCTTGCCCCAGTCGCGCGTGAGTTCCTCGAAGGCGAAGACCGCCATCTGCCGCGTGCGGCTGTGCGGCGCGAAGGCTTCTTCACCCACGGCGGAGAAGCGTGTGTTGTCGGCCTGCAGGCCGATCAATCCTTCGAGCGGGCCGAGGCTCGCATGCCGCGCCTCGATGCGCAGATCGTTGCCGAAGTTGCCGAACACCGTCCCGGGCGAGCCGGCCTCGAATTCGGTATGCGTGTAGTGGGTGTGGCTCGCCTGGGCCTTGATGCGCGTGAAGGGCCCGCCCAGGTCGCGCCACTCGCCCTCAAGCGCATAGCGGTTCGATCGCATGCCGATCGTCACCTCGTCGTCGGCCACGGTGCCGTAGTCGTTGCGATACGTGGAGACCGACGCACCCAGGTACGCGTGGTCGAAGAACATCGAAGCGCCCACCGCACCGCCCCGCACATGGCTCGCGGAATTGCAGATTCGGCTTGCGAACGCAGTCACACCGCCCTGGGTGCATGGCAGCGATAGCGGCACGCGCATGTCTGACGTGTGGCGGTCGAACACGTCGACGTGCAGGCCTACGCGCTTGTTGCCCCCATCCAGCGCCAGCCCACCGCCCTGCTCGCGGTTGGCCGACGCGAAGCCCAGGTCGGCTCGTCCGGTGACGCCCTCGGTAGGCTCACGCGGGATGCGGCTGTCGATCACATTGACCACGCCGCCGACGGCGCTGCCCCCGTACAACAGCGCCCCCGGCCCGCGCAGCACCTCGATGCGTTCGATGCTGATCGGATCGGCGGTAACGGCGTGGTCGTAGCTCAGGCTCGACGCGTCGACCGACGCTCCGCTGTTGGAAAGGATGCGGATGTGGTCCCCGTCCAGTCCGCGAATCGTCGGCCGGCTGGCGTTAGGGCCGAAGTAGGTGCTGCTGACGCCTGGCGTCGCGGACAAGGTCTCACCCAGCGTGCCTTGCGACCGCAAAAGGAGCCCGGTGCCCGAGTATTGCGCGGCAGGCGCGACCAGGTCGGTGGCGCCCAGCGGGTTGGCGGTGATCGTCACTTCCTTGAGCGTGACGGCAGGCCCCGCTGGCTGCTGGGCGAACGACGCACCGCCCACTGCGATGAATGCTGCGCCGCACACGGCGCGAACTGGATGAAATTTCATGGAACCTTCGATGAATCCGGACGGCATGGCCGGCATCGGGCACGAGGCCCGGCACCGGCGACGGCGGGAAATCAGCGAAGAGCGGGCGGGCCGCGGGCGTCAAAGAGCGTGGCCGAGCAGGCAAGAGTTTCGCCCTGGAACCACGAAAGAAAGTGCAGCGGCAGCGACGGCGGCGGCGCGAGCACGGGCAGGTCCGGCAGGACCCCACCGGCGTTGAGCTGATCAAACAGGCGGCAGGACGGGTCGCCGTCATGGCCGGCAAAAAAGTCTTTGACCCAGCCACGCGCGTCGCCCGACGAATCAATGCCTTGCGATTGGGTGGCGGCGCCGTAAGCGGTGGGCGTATGCGCGATGCGATGCAGGAGCCCCAGGGTCTGCGCCGCGACCAGCACGAGCGCAAGCAACCACAGCCAAATGCGCTGCGTCATCCTGTGCCCTGTCTCGTGAGTCGCGCTGGCCATCAGTCCCGGGCAAGTTCGGAAAAGGTCTTGCGGAACTTGGCGACCTTGGGGCCGGCCACGGCCACGCAGTAGCCCTGGTTCGGGTTCTTCTCGAAGAAGTCCTGGTGGTAATCCTCGGCGGGCCAGTAGTTCGACAGGGCTTTGACCTCAGTCACGACCGGCTTGCCAAAGATCTTGTCGCGCGCCAGATGACCGATGAAGTCGTCGGCCACCTTCTTCTGCTCGTCAGTCGTGTAGTAGATGCCGCTGCGGTACTGGGTGCCGCTGTCGTTGCCCTGGCGGTTCATGGTGGTGGGATCGTGAATCACGAAGAAGATCTCCAGGATCTGCCCCAGGCTGACCTGCGCCGGGTCGTAGGTGATCTTCACCACCTCGTTGTGGCCGGTCGTGCCGGTGCACACCTGCTCGTAGGTCGGCTGCTGGACCGTACCGTTGCTGTAGCCGGACTCGACGTCCGTGACGCCGCGCACCTTGACGTACACCGCCTCGGTGCACCAGAAGCAGCCACCGCCCAGGACGATGGTTTGCGAATCGCTCATTGCATTTCCTTTGAAGTAAGCACTGTAGTCGCTCCGAAGC
>JBKJOM010000314.1:0-11557 GCA_046595775.1 Ramlibacter sp.
AGGTCGGACAGGTGCACCAGGCCGTCGATGCCGGCTGCGAGGCCGACGAACACGCCGAAGTCGGTGATCGACTTGATCGGGCCCTTGACGCGGTCGCCGCGCTTGGTGTTCTGCGCGAATTCCTGCCAGGGGTTGGCCTTGCACTGCTTCATGCCCAGGCTGATGCGGCGCTTGTCTTCGTCGATTTCCAGGACCATGACTTCGACTTCGTCACCGAGCGAGACGATCTTGGAAGGCGCAACGTTCTTGTTGGTCCAGTCCATTTCGGAGACGTGCACCAGGCCTTCGATGCCGGGTTCGAGTTCGACGAACGCGCCGTAGTCGGCGATGTTCGTGATCTTGCCGAACATGCGCGTGCTGGTGGGGTAGCGGCGCGAAACGCCCATCCACGGGTCGTCGCCCATTTGCTTCAGGCCCAGCGAGACGCGGTTCTTTTCAGTGTCGAACTTGAGGATCTTGGCGGTGATTTCCTGGCCGGCCTGAACCACTTCGCTCGGGTGGCGGACACGGCGCCATGCCATGTCGGTGATGTGCAGGAGGCCGTCGATGCCGCCGAGGTCAACGAACGCACCGTACTCGGTGATGTTCTTGACGACACCGCGGACGATGGAGCCTTCCTTCAGGGTTTCCATCAGCTTGGCGCGCTCTTCGCCCATCGAAGCTTCCACCACGGCACGACGGCTCAGCACCACGTTGTTGCGTTTGCGGTCGAGCTTGATGACCTTGAACTCGAGTGTCTTGTTCTCGTAGGGCGTCAGGTCCTTGATCGGACGAGTGTCGATCAGCGAGCCGGGCAGGAAGGCGCGGATGCCGTTGACCAGGACGGTGAGACCGCCCTTGACCTTGCCGGAAGTGGTGCCGGTAACGAATTCGCCGGACTCGAGGGCCTTTTCCAGGGCCATCCACGAGGCTAGGCGCTTGGCCTTGTCGCGCGACAGGATGGTGTCGCCATAGCCGTTTTCGATGGCGTCGATGGCCACCGAGACGAAGTCGCCCACCTGGACTTCGGTTTCGCCCTTGTCGTTCTTGAATTCCTCGACCGGGACATACGCTTCGGACTTGAGGCCGGCGTTGACGACGACGAAGTTGTGCTCGATGCGCACCACTTCAGCAGTGATGACTTCGCCCGTGCGCATCTCGGAACGTTGCAGCGATTCCTCGAACAGGGCGGCGAAAGATTCAGACATTGATTTCAGCTTTGCGGCCTCGCGGCCACGGTTAAGTTTTCGATCCCGACAGCCGGTGCGCTGACGCGCGAAGGGAGCTGAGGGGGCTCACGAAAGCCGAGGCTTTCGTTTCACATGACAAATTGTTGTTTGTCTTCCCACCACTGGAGCACCTGCGACACGGACTCTTGCACCGATTGGCTGGAGTTATCCAGGAGGAGGGCATCTCCGGCGGGCTTCAGCGGTGCGACGGCGCGGGAGGAGTCCCGCAGGTCGCGCGCTTCCAGGTCGGCGCGAAGACTATCGATTGTAGTCGAAATTCCTTTTGAAATCAATTGCTTATGACGCCGCTCGGCACGCTGGGCGGCGCTGGCCGTGAGGTAGACCTTGAGCGGGGCGTCCGGGAAGATCACGGTGCCCATGTCGCGGCCGTCAGCAACGAGCCCTGGCAGGCGCCTGAAACCGTGCTGCAGCGCCACCAGCGCCCTGCGGACAGCGGGCAAGGCGGAGACTTTCGAAGCGTTCATACCGGCTTCTTCAGTGCGGATCGCCTCGGTCACTTCCTGCTGACCCAGATAGACATGGGCACCGGAAAACCGCACCGGCAGCACCCGGGCCATCTCGGCAATGGCGGTCTCATGCGCTGCGTCCAGTGGCTGCCCGGCACGGACTGCCGCGAAAGCGGTGATGCGGTACAGCGCGCCCGAATCCAGGTAGTGATAGCCCAGCCGGTGGGCGATTTCGGAGGCGAGCGTGCCCTTGCCTGAAGCCGTGGGGCCGTCCACGCAGATCACAGGGACGTGCGAAGCATCGGCTTGCGCCATGGCGAACAGTGCCTCAAAGTAGTCGGGAAAGGTCTTGGCCACGCACTTCGGGTCGAGGATGCGAACCGGCACGCCGGCCGGGTTGAACGCGGCGAGCGAAAGACACATCGCGATACGGTGGTCGTCGTAGGTCTGGATCGCGGCGGCGCTCCAGTGGGGCGGCGGCGTGACGGCGAGGAAGTCCGCGCCTTCGTCAACAGTCGCACCGAGCTTGCGCAATTCGGTTGCCATCGCGGCAAGCCGATCGGTCTCCTTGACGCGCCAGCTTGCGATGTTGCGCAGTGTGGTCGTTCCATCAGCGAAGAGCGCCATCGCCGCGAGCGTCATCGCGGCATCGGGGATGTGGTTGCAGTCAAGGTCGATGGCCTTAAGGGGCCAGGTGCCGCGTGAGACTTCGAGGTGGTTGGCGCCGCTGGTCACCCGCGCGCCCATCTGCCGCGCAGCATCGACGAAGCGGATGTCGCCCTGGATCGACGTCTCGCCCAGCCCTTCGATGCGCAACGGCTTGCCTGTGGTGGCGATGGCGCCAAGCGCCAGGAAATAACTGGCCGACGACGCATCGGCCTCGACGTGGATGTGGCCGGGCGAGCGGTAGGCGCTGCCTGCGGGAACCGTGAAGCGCTGCCAGCCTTCGCGTTTCACTTCGATGCCGAAGCGTGCCAGCAGGCTCAACGTGATCTCGATGTAGGGCTTGGAGATCAGTTCGCCCACCACTTCGATGATCACATCGCGGGTCGAGACCAGCGGCAAGGCCATGAGCAGGGCGGTGAGGAACTGGCTGGACACGTCGCCGCGCACCTGGATCGGCGCATCGAGCCGCAGCTGCGGCGGGGAAATCTTTAGCGGCGGGTAGCCTTCCATGCCCAGGTAATCGATCCGGCAACCGAGCTGGCGCAGGGCGTCAACGAGGTCGCCGATCGGACGCTCGTGCATGCGCGCGATGCCACTCAATTCGAATTCGCCGCCGATGACGGCCAGGACGGCGGTCAGGGGCCGCATTGCAGTGCCAGCGTTGCCCAGAAAGAGGCGCGTGTGGTTGGCGGGCTTGTGGCCGCCCAGACCGGTGACCAGCAACGCCCTGCCCACATGCTGGATGCCGCAGCCCAGCGCGCGCAATGCATCGAGCATCACGCGCGTGTCGTCGGAGTCCAGGAGGTCGTGGATCGTCGTCGTGCCGCCTGACAGGGCCGCCAGCAGCAGGACGCGATTGGAAATGCTCTTGGAGCCCGGCAACACCACCGTGCCATGCGCCGCCTCGAGCGGCGGGATGTCGAGGAACGCGGTGGCAAACATGCTCAAGTCTTTTTCGACGAGCCCATGCGCCAGTGGGTGCGCGTCTGGCTGGCCTGTTCGATCAGGCCTTCGAGCGCTTCGGAATTGCCGCTCTCGATCATCAGCTCCATCGCGCCCAGCGTGCGCCTGAACACCTCGGACTGCGCGAGCAGCTCGTGGCGGTTGGCCAGCAGGATGTCACGCCACATCTTGGGCTCGCTCGCTGCGATGCGCGTGAAATCGCGAAAGCCCGGGCCGGCCAGCGACAGGAAATCATTGCCGTGGTCCTGCGAAGCGATGCCATTGATCAATGCGAAGGCGATCAGGTGCGGCAGGTGGCTCACTGCGGCGAAAGCGGCATCGTGCGACTCGGGCGTCATCCGCAGAACCTTGCAACCCAGAGCCTCCCACAAGTCGACAGCGGACTTCAGGTGCGCGGGATCGGTCCGGTCCACCGGCGTGATGATGACTTGCTTGCCGTGATAGAGATCGGCATCGGCGTGTTCGACGCCCGAGAGCTCCTTGCCGGTGACCGGATGGCAGGGCACGAAGGAGCCCGCGTGGTCGCGCAGTACACGGCGGGCTGAATCGATCACGTCGCGCTTGGTCGAGCCCACGTCCATGATCAACATGTCCTTGGTGACCAGGTGGCGGATGGCCTTGAGCGTGGCCTCAGTGGCCGAGACAGGAACCGCCAGCAACACGATGTCGGCGCCGGATACGGCCAGCAGGGCCGAGGGCGCCTCGACGTCAATCACGCCCATCTGGCGTGCGCGCTCGGTCGTGGAAGGTGACTTGCTGTAGCCGACCACGCGCTTGACGAGGCCGGCCTTCTTGAGGGCCAGTGCAAACGAGCCGCCCATGAGTCCACAGCCGATGAGGCCGAGTTGTTCGAACATCAGGGGATCTTTCTCAAGCTTCACCAACGGGATAGGTTCCGAGCACCTTGTAGAACGCGCACAGCGACTGCAGGTCCTTCAATGCGGCGCCGACGTTCGGCTCGGACGGATGGCCCTGCACGTCGATGTAGAAGTAATACTCCCACTGCCCCGAGCGTGCGGGGCGCGACTCAAAGCGCGTCATGGAGACGCCGTGCTGCTTGAGCGGCACCAGGATGTCGTGGACCGCGCCTGGCTTGTTGGGCACCGACACCACCAGGCTCACGCAATCCCGGCCCGACGCCTGCGGCGCCGCCAGCACTTGCGGCAGGCAGATGACCGCGAATCGGGTGCGGTTGAAGGAATCGTCCTGGATCGCATGCGCGGCGATGTGCAGGCCGAATTCGCTACCCGCGCGCTCGCTGGCGATGCCGGCCCACGCGGGATTCGTCGCGGCGAGGCGCGCGCCCTCCGCGTTGCTGGAAACCGCGCGGCGCTCGGCGCTCGGCAGGTGCTTGTTCAACCAGCTCTGGCATTGCGCCAGCGCCTGGGGGTGCGCAAGGACAACTTCGATGCCTTCCGAGGATGCGCTCTGGCGCAGCAGGTGGTGACGCACCAGCAGGCTGATCTCGCCGATGATATGCAGCGGCGAATTGAGCAGCAGGTCGAGCGATCGGGTTACCACGCCTTCGCTGCTGTTCTCGACCGGCACCACGCCGAAGTCCGCCGTGCCGGCCGTGGCCGCATGGAACACCTCGTCGAAACTGCCGCAAGGCACGTGTTCGATGCTGGAGCCGAAGAACTGCACTGCCGCCTGTTCGCTGAACGTGCCTGCGGGACCGAGGTAGGAAACGCGCTGCGGCGCCTCAAGGGCCCGGCAGGCCGACATGATCTCGCGCCAGATCGTGGCCACGTTGCGGGCCTTCAGCGGGCCGGGGTTCGCGCCTTGAAGCTTGTTGATGACCTCGGCCTCGCGGTCAGGCCGGTAGACGGGCGAGCCCTCAACCAGCTTGAGCTCACCGACCTCGTTGGCTAGGGCAGCGCGCCGGTTCAGAACGCCCAGCAGCTCGCGGTCGACAGCATCGATCTCCGTTCGCAGCTGGGCGAGGTCCTTCTTCATGGCGCCTCGGGCGTAGGGGCGTTTTCGCCTTCGGGATCGACCCCCTCCGGGTCCGCGCCGGCAGCGTCGTTCTCCACGATACGTTGCAGGCCCGAAAGCTTGGAGCCTTCGTCCAGGCCAATCAGGATGACTCCCTGCGTGGCCCGGCCCAGTTCGCGGATTTCGCTGACGCGGGTGCGCACGAGCACGCCCTTGTCGGTGATCAGCATGATCTCGTCGTCGGCATGCACCAGCGTCGCCGCGACCACCTTGCCGTTGCGCTCGGTCTGCTGGATCGCGATCATGCCCTTGGTGCCGCGGCCATGGCGCGTGTATTCGCTGATCGAAGTGCGCTTGCCGTAACCGTTCTCTGTGGCGGTCAGGACGCTCTGCTCTTCGTCCTCGGCCACCAGCATCGCGATCACGGTCTGGGTCGGGTCCAGCGCCATGCCGCGCACGCCGCGTGCCGCGCGGCCCAGCGGACGCACGTCGTCCTCGTCGAAGCGCACCGCCTTGCCGCCGTCGGAAAAGAGCATCACGTCGTGGCGGCCGTCGGTCAGGGCGGCGCCGATCAGGTAATCGCCTTCATCGAGGTTGACCGCGATGATGCCGCCCTTGCGCGGGTTATTGAATTCGTCCAGCGCGGTCTTCTTGACAGTGCCCATGCTGGTTGCCATGAACACGAAGAGGTCCGCCGGGAAGGTGCGGGTCTCGCCGGTGAGCGGCAGCACGACGTTGATCTTCTCGCCCTCCAGCAGCGGAAACATGTTGACGATGGGGCGGCCGCGCGAGCCGCGCGAGCCGGCGGGCACTTCCCAGACCTTGAGCCAGTACATGCGGCCGCGGTTGGAGAAGCACAGGATCCAGTCGTGCGTGTTGGCGATGAACAACTGGTCGATCCAGTCGTCTTCCTTGGTGGCCGTGGCCTGCTTGCCACGGCCACCGCGCTTTTGCGCGCGGTATTCCGAAAGCGGCTGGCTCTTGATGTAGCCGGAGTGCGAGAGCGTCACCACCATGTCGGTGGGCGTGATCAGGTCCTCGGTGGCGAGGTCCTGCGCGTTGTGCTCAACGATGCTGCGGCGCGCGCCGAGCTTGGTCTGGCCGAACTCCTGCTTCAGGGCGGTGAGTTCCTCGGTGATGATCGAAGACACGCGCTCCGGCCGCGCCAGGATATCCAGCAGGTCGTCGATCTCCGCCATCACTTCCTTGTATTCCGCAACGATCTTGTCCTGCTCCAGGCCGGTCAGGCGCTGCAGGCGCATCTGCAGGATTTCCTGGGCCTGCGTGTCCGAGAGTCGGTACAGGCCATCGGCTCCCATGCCATGGGCGCGGTCCATGCCTTCGGGGCGATAGTCGTCGGCGTTGATCACGCCGCCATCGGCCTTGGCCCGCGTGAGCATTTCGCGCACCAGCTGGCTGTCCCAGCTGCGGTGCATCAGCTCGGTCTTGGCCACGGGCGGCGTGGGCGACTCGCGGATGATGCGGATGAATTCGTCGATGTTGGCCAGCGCGATGGCCAGGCCTTCCAGCACGTGGCCGCGTTCGCGGGCCTTGCGCAGGTTGAAGACCGTCCTGCGCGTGACGACTTCGCGGCGATGCTGCAGGAAGACGCTGATCAGGTCCTTGAGCGAGCAGAGCTTGGGCTGCCCGTCGATCAGGGCGACCATGTTGATGCCGAAGGTGTCCTGCAGCTGGGTCTGCTTGTACAGGTTGTTCAGCACCACCTCGGGCACTTCGCCGCGCTTGAGCTCGATCACCAGCCGCATGCCGGATTTGTCGCTCTCGTCCTGGATGTGGCTGATGCCTTCGATCTTCTTCTCGTTGACCAGCTCGGCCATCCGCTCCTGCAGCGTCTTTTTGTTGACCTGGTAGGGCAGCTCGTCCACGATGATGGCCTGGCGCTGGCTGCGGTCACCGCCGCCGGTCAGGTCCTCGAAGTGGCACTTGGCGCGCATCACCACCTTGCCGCGGCCTGTGCGATAGCCTTCCTTCACGCCATTGATGCCGTAGATGATGCCGGCCGTGGGGAAATCCGGCGCCGGAACGATCTCCATCAACTCGTCGATCGTCGCTTCGGGATTGCGCAGCAGGTGCAGGCAGGCATCCACCACTTCGTTCAAGTTGTGCGGCGGGATGTTGGTGGCCATGCCCACCGCGATCCCGCCAGAGCCGTTCACCAGCAGGTTCGGCAGGCGAGCGGGCAGCACCAGCGGCTCCTTCTCGCTGCCGTCGTAGTTGGGCCCGAAGTCGACCGTCTCCTTGTCGAGATCCGAGATCATCTCGTGGGCAATCTTGGCCAGGCGAATTTCGGTGTAACGCATCGCTGCAGCGTTGTCGCCGTCCACCGAACCGAAGTTGCCTTGCCCGTCCACCAACATGTGGCGCATCGAGAAGTCCTGCGCCAGCCGCACGATGGTGTCGTAGACCGACTGGTCGCCGTGCGGGTGGTACTTGCCGATCACGTCGCCGACGATGCGCGCGGACTTCTTGTACGCCCGATTCCAGTCGTTATTGAGCTCGTGCATCGCAAACAGGACACGACGGTGCACGGGCTTGAGGCCATCCCTGGCATCGGGCAGGGCCCGGCCCACGATCACGCTCATGGCGTAGTCGAGGTAGCTTCTGCGCATTTCCTCTTCAAGGCTGATGGGCAGGGTTTCTTTGGCGAATTGGGTCATTGAGGAGGGGCATGCGCGGCGCGAAGCTCTCGATTTTACGTTCTGGCACCGTGTCGCCTGCCAGCAACAAGAAATAGGGATTGAGGTTTTGTCTTACGAGGGCGGCCTGCACCGAGGTTGATTGTGTAAGGACGTGTGGCACAATAAGTTTGACGCTTTTGGTGATGGTCACCTTAAACGTAGTGTCTACGCAGCGCGGCTGCGGCTTTTTCCCCTTAAGAGGAGAACCATGAAGAAACTGAATAAAGTGGCGCTGTTGTTTGCCGTCGCCGCGCTGGCAACTGGCGCAGGGGCGCAAACCCGCGTGACCGCAGCCGATGGTGGCAACCGGATCGACAACTGGGTCAACGGGACCAGTGAGTACGTCTGGAAGAACGGTACGCAAGAACTGTGCTGGCGCGATGCCAACTGGACGCCGGCAACGGCAGCCAAGGGTTGCGATGGCGCGTTGGTGCCGCCGCCCCCGGCCCCGCCGCCTGTCGTGGCACCGCCGCCGGCCGCAAAGCCCGTGACGCCCCCGCCGCCCCCGCCGCCCCCGCCCGCTGCCGCCACCAAGGTGACGTACGCCGCTGATGCCTCCTTCGACTTCGACAAGTCCGTGTTGAAGCCCGAAGGCAAGGCCAAGCTCGACGACCTGGTCGACAAGGTCAAGGGCATCAACCTGGAAGTGATCATCGCCGTGGGCCACACCGATTCGGTGGGCACCGATGGCTACAACCAGGCACTGTCGGTTCGCCGCGCTGAAGCCGTGAAGTCCTATCTCGTGTCCAAGGGCATCGAGAAGAATCGCGTCTACACCGAAGGCAAGGGCGAGAAGCAGCCTGTCGCGGACAACAAGACCGCCGAAGGCCGCGCGAAGAACCGTCGCGTGGAAATCGAAGTGGTCGGCACGCGCGCCGCTCGCTAAGCACTCGCTGCTTCGCAATCAAAGGGTCCTTCGGGGCCCTTTCTCATTTCTGGCCCTTCGGGGCCCTTTCTCTTTTCGCCGCGTGAGCCTCCGATTTGGGAGAATGGCCCCAATGACCGACACGACCCTCAACGCCGATCCCGCCGAACTGGCCAAGTTTTCCGAGCTGGCCCACCGCTGGTGGGACCCGGAGAGCGAGTTCGCCCCGCTGCACCGCATCAATCCGCTGCGGCTGGGATGGATCCAGTCGATGCTCCCGCTAGCCGGGCAACGCGTGCTGGACGTGGGCTGTGGTGGAGGCATCCTGTCAGACTCCATGGCGCGCGCTGGCGCGAAGGTGATGGGCATCGACCTGGCGAGCAAGGCCTTGCGCGTCGCGCAATTGCACGCGCTGGAGGCGAACACGCCCGAAGTCGAGTACCGCGAAGTGAGCGTCGAGGCCCTGGCGGCGGAGCAGCCCGGCTCCTTCGACGCAGTGACCTGCATGGAGATGATCGAGCACGTCCCCGATGCCGGTTCGGTGGTGCGGGCGTGCAGCAAGCTTGTCAAACCCGGAGGCTGGGTCTTCATTTCGACGATCAACCGCAACCCCAAATCGTTCTTGTTCGCGATCGTCGGCGCCGAATACGTGTTGAACATGCTGCCGCGCGGTACGCACGAGTACATGAAGTTTGTCCGGCCGAGCGAACTCGCAGGGCATTGCCGTGCGAGCGGCCTGGAGCTGGCATCGACCCGCGGCATGGAATACAACCCGATCACCCGGCGCTACTGGCTCTCGGCCGATACCAGCGTGAACTACCTCGTTGCCTGCCGGAAGGCCTGATGTTCAGCGATGTGCAGGCCGTGCTGTTCGACCTGGACGGCACACTGATCGACAGCGCGCCCGACCTGGGCGCCGCCGCGGATCAAATGCGTGTCGAGCGGGGCCTGCCTTCGCTGCCGCTCGAGGGGTACCGGCACATGGCCGGTGCCGGCGCCCGCGGCATGTTGGGCATCGCTTTCGGCGTGACTCCCGAACATCCCGACTACGAGGCGATGCGCGAAGAATTCTTCGTGAACTATGAGCGCGCGATGACCGTTCGCACCGTCATCTTCGAAGGCGTGGCCGAGTTGGTCGCGCAGCTCGACGAGCGCGGCCTGGCCTGGGGTGTGGTCACCAACAAGTCGATGCGCTTCACCGGCCCCTTGATTCGCGCCATGCCGCTGTTCTCTACGGCCCGCGCGGTGGTGGGTGGCGACAGCACGCCACATGCCAAGCCGCATCCCGCGCCGCTGCTGGAAGCCGCGCGGTTACTGGGTGTGGAAGCGTCGAGCTGCATCTATGTGGGCGACGACGAGCGCGACATCGTCGCAGGCCGTGCTGCTGCCATGCCCACTGTCGCAGCCGCTTACGGCTACCTCGGCAGCAACGCCGACACCTGTCTGTGGGGCGCCGATGCGCGAATAGATTCGCCGCTTGAGCTGCTGGCGCTCTTGAAAAATCGATCCGGGGCGTAAAATAGGGTTTCCTGGGGCTGCACTGGTTTCGACGTGGGTTCGGACGCGTGGCAGGGCATGTCGAGCTGAATGTGCTCGTAAAAATGATTCAAACAAACTAACTGCAAACGACGAACGTTTCGCACTCGCCGCTTAATTGCCGGTGAGCTTCACAACAGCAGGCCTATGGGCTGGGCAAGGGTTCCTTCGGGAGTCCAGGCTGTGAAGATAATTTCATAGGCTGGTCCTGCGCCGGGTCACTTGGCGTGGGACGAGAAAATAGGTGACTGGCGTCCTGGTTTGCGTGCCGCTGCGCGGACCAGGAGGCGAGACTTGACCAGACGGCTACACATGTAGAACTGTGCGAAGAAGGCTTGCGGACGCGGGTTCAATTCCCGCCAGCTCCACCATACCGACCGACAAAGGCCGCTAACTAGAGATAGTCAGCGGCCTTTTTCCTTTGTAAATCAACATCTTGTGTACAAGGAAAGATCAGGTCGTACACTGGCAGCTAAATCAATGTGGGGGTGCGCATGGGGGTGCAAGAACGACTTTTCCGAGATTTGGGGGTACGGAACTCCCGCTGCTCTGTGAAAGGGCCGGGTTCCGTACCCCCGGGGGCCACATCCAGTGATGGAGGTGTACCCCCATGCTGACCGACGCCGAATGCCGTAACGCCGTTTGCCCACCGCACAGAAAACAGGCGCGCTTTGCAGATGCCGGCGGAATGTACCTGCAAGTCAGCCCTTCCGGAACAAAGCGCTGGTTTCTCAAGTACCGCATCGCTGGATTGGAAAAGCAGCTGGCCCTGGGAAGCTATCCGACGGTGACGCTAACCGCAGCACGGAAAGCGCGGGACTCGGCGAAGCTGCAGAGGTCGGAAGGTCTCGATCCCGTGCAGGTTCGCAAAGTGCAGAGGCTCAATGCCACCAATCCGGCGGGCGACACGTTCAAGATCGTGGCGCTTGAGTGGTATGGCAAGCAGGCGCCCCACTGGAGCGAGGCCCATGCCGGGCGGTCCAAACGCCAGCTTGAGCGGGACTTGTTCCCATGGCTGGGTGAGCGGCGGCTAGGTGATATTCAGCCGGTGGAACTATTGGCGACGTTGCGCAAAGTGGAAGAACGGGGCGCGATCGAAACAGCGGATCGGGGCCTTATGCTTGCGCGGCAAGTCTGGCGCTATGGGGTGGCGACGGGCCGAGTTCAACGCGACATTACCACCGACCTAAAAGGCGCCCTGGCACCGTACCGCGGCAC
>JBKJOM010000008.1:0-3176 GCA_046595775.1 Ramlibacter sp.
GCCCTGATGCCACCACCCCTTCGCCCCGAACGCCTGACCCAGAACCGCGTCGTCCAGTGCATCACCACGCCCGTGGCGGCTGGCGGCCTGGGTTACGCCGACCTGGGCGACTGGAGCAAACGCGAAGGCAACCGGTGCGTGGAGGCTGAGAACCTGCGGGCCAACCTGAAGCGGCGGGGCTATACCGACACGCACATCTCGCAAGCCCTGCACAAGCTGATGGCCGCGGTGGACGCAACGGGCCTCACGCTGTACCAGGCCAACCTGCGCACCTACCAGCTCTTACGCTACGGCGTGCCGGTGCAGGTGGCTGCGGGGGCGCCGCATGAAACCGTGCATCTAATCGACTGGGGCCACTCGGCACAGAACGACTTTGCACTGGCGCAGGAGGTGACGCTCAAGGGCGGCCACGAGCGCCGGCCCGACATCGTGCTGTACGTGAATGGCATTGCCGTGGTGGTGATCGAGCTCAAGCGCAGCTCGGTCGACACCGCCAATGGCATCCGCCAGCTCATCACCAATCAGGAAGAAATATTCAACCTGGGCTTTTTCAGCACCGTGCAGCTGGTGCTGGCCGGCAGTGATTCCCAGGGCCTTCGCTACGGCACCACGGGCACGCCTGAGAAATTCTTCGTGGAGTGGAAGCACCACAGGGTCGGCGAGAGCGACGGGGCGCTGGCAGTGGGCGAGCTGCTGGACGGGCCCTTGAAGCAGTTGCTGGACCCGGTGCGCCTGCTGGACCTGATGCGCAACTTCGTGATCTACGACGCGGGCTTCAAGAAGGTGCCGCGCCTGCACCAGTACGAGGGAGTGAAGGCCGCGCAGGAGCGCATCAAGAAGCATGAAGGCGGCGTGATCTGGCACACCCAGGGCAGCGGCAAGAGCATCCTGATGGTGCTGATCGCCAAATGGCTGCTGGAGCACGACGCCGACGCGCGCATCCTGGTGGTGACGGACCGGGACGAGCTGGACAAGCAGATCGAAGGCGTGATGAAGAACGCCGGTGTCATTGGTGCCGAATCACCATCGCCGCGCATCCAGTCGCGCAAGGACCTGGTGGAGAAGCTGGGTGCAGCGGCGCCGCGCCTGATGTGCGCCCTGATCCACAAGATTGATGCCTCGGACCTGAAGGGTGAGCCGCCCAAACTGGCCGGGCGCTTCTACGTGTTCGTCGACGAGTGCCACCGCACGCAAGGCGGCGACATGAACAAGCAGATGAAGCGCTGGCTGCCCAATGCCGTGTTCATCGGCTTCACTGGCACGCCGCTACTGCGCCGCGACAAGCAGACCACAGGCGAGGTGTTCGGCACCTTCATCCACACTTACAAGTTCGACCAGGCCGTGGCCGACAAAGTGGTGCTGGACCTGAAGTACGAGGCGCGTGATGTGCCGCAGCGACTGACCTCGTCCAAGGCCGTGGACGACTGGTTCGAAAAAGCCGCCAAGGGCTTGAACAACTTCCAGAAATCGGTACTGCGCAAGCGCTGGGCCACGATGGAAGAGCTGATGAGTTCCGGCGAGCGCAAGCGGCGCATCATCGCCGACATTAATCACGACTTTGGGGTGCGCCCGCGCCTGAACAACGACCGCGGCACGGCCATCCTGGTAGCGGCTTCGATCTACGACGCTTGCCATTACTACCGCGAGTTCCAGCATTCGCCCCTGGGCCCTTGCTGCGGGCTGATTACCTCGTACGAGCCGAATCACAACGCGATCTCGCAGGAGCCCAAGGAAAGCGACGAGCGCTACAAGTTCGACACGTACACGAAGCACGTGCTCGCCAAGGGCCAGACCACAACGCAGTACGAAACCGAGATGAAGCGCCGGTTCATCGAGGAGCCGGCCAACCTGAAGCTGCTGATCGTGGTGAGCAAGCTGCTGACCGGCTTCGACGCGCCCAGCTGCACCTACATCTACCTGGACAACGAACTGCGCGACCACAACCTGTTCCAGGCGATCTGCCGCACCAACCGGCTGGACGGCGAAGACAAGGACTACGGCCATGTCGTCGACTACAAGGAGCTGTTCAGCAAGGTGCAGGACGCCATCGCGGTGTACACCTCGGACGAGCTGGACACCGAGACGTGTGGTGAAGACGGCAACGTGATCGTCAAGGACTGGCGCGAGGAAGGCAAAGCCAGGCTCGATGCGGCCCGCGAGGCGTTGATCTACCTGTGTGCACCGGTCCAGCAGCCACAGGGCATCGAGCAGTACATCCGTTACTTCTGCGGCGACGCGGCCAACCGCAGCGCGCTGAACGACACCGAACCGCTGCGCATCTCGTTCTACAAAGCGGTGGCTTCCTATGTGCGCGCCTACGCCGAGCTGGCGCCGAACCTGGAAGAAGCGGGCTACAGCGCTGTGCAGATCGCAGCCTTCGAGCAAGAGACGCAGTTCTATGCCGAGGTCCGTGCGGCCATCAAGAACCACTCGGGCGAGGAGCTGGACATCAAGCCCTTCGAGGCCGACATGCGTCACCTCATAAACAGCTACGTGCTGGCCGATCCCGCCAACCTGCTGGGCGACCTGAGTTCGCTGTCGCTGACCGAGCTGATCATCGAAACCGGCATCCACGATGCCATCGCGAAGAAGTTGAACGAAAAGGGCAAGCTGTCCAACAATGCCATTGCCGAGGGCATCATCAACAATGTCCGCAAGACCATCATCCGCGATCAGCTCACCGACCCGATGTTCTACGCGGAGATGTCGAAGCTGCTGGAGGACCTGATCCAGCAGAAGCACGATGACACCGAGTCCTACGAGCAGTTCCTGAAGCAGACCGAAGCGCTGGCCAAGAAGCTGGGCACGGGCAAGGGTGACAACGACGTACCCGCCGCCTTGCACGGCAACAAAGAGGCAACGGTGCTGTACAACAACCTGCCCGGTGTACTCACAGCCTCGGTGCCCCCGAACACGGCGGCTGAACCAGCAGCAGCCTACGGTGACGAGTGTCTTGACCTGGCCTTGAAGCTGGACAAGGCCGTCCGCGAAAAGGCGCCCGCCGGCTGGAAAGGTGACTCGGCGCGCGAGGCCCAGGTGTTGAATGCGATTTATCCAATCATGAAGAAGAACAAGACGGCGACGCAGGCGATCTTTGAGATCATCAAGAACCAGCCGGGCTACTGATGAGCGAAGTATTCGAGCTTGGCGGGATTGCGATCGCCCTGACGCGCAAG
>JBKJOM010000004.1:0-25408 GCA_046595775.1 Ramlibacter sp.
GGCTGATCGAGGGCGCACGTGCCCTCGCCTTCATGCGCGGCCGCAGTTACGCATTGCCCGAGGACATGACCGGCCTGGTCGGTGCCGCAGCACGTCGCCGACCAGGCCGGTCATGTCCTCGGGCAGCGCATAGGTGCGTCCGCGCATGAAGGCGAGGGCGCGAGCCCCTTCGATGAGCCCGATGGTGGCGCGCGGGCTGGCGCCGAAGGTGATGTACTTGGCCAGGTCGGGCAGCTCGAAACGGTCGGGCCGGCGGGTTGCGCTGACCAGCTTGACGGCGTACTGGATGAGCGACGGATCGACATAGACCTTGCGGCATTCCTGCTGCAGTTCGGCCAGCTGTGACATGCTGGCCACCGCCGACACCGTGACCGGCGGGCCGGTCACGCGCTGGGCAATGACAAACTCTTCTTCCTCGCTCGGGTAGTCGACCAGCACCTTCATCATGAAACGGTCGACCTGCGCCTCGGGCAGCGGGTAGGTCCCTTCGGTCTCGATCGGGTTTTGCGTCGCCATCACGAGGAAGGGCTCCGGCACCTTGTGCGATTCGCCCGCGATGGTGACTTGCCGCTCCTGCATCACCTCGAGCAGCGCGCTCTGCACCTTGGCCGGAGCGCGGTTGATTTCGTCGGCCAGCAGCAGGTTGGTAAACACCGGGCCGAGCGCGGTGGAGAAGTCGCCGGTCTTCTGGTTGTAGACGCGCGTGCCCACCAGGTCGGCCGGCACCAGGTCGGGCGTGAACTGGATGCGCTTGAACTGACCACGGATGGTGTTCGCGAGCGTCTTCACGGTCAGCGTCTTGGCCAGGCCCGGCACGCCTTCGACCAGCAGGTGCCCGCCCGCAAGGATCGCGACCATCACGCGTTCCAGGAACCTGTCCTGTCCCACCACCACCCGCTTGACCTCGTAGAGGATCTGCTCCATCAGCTGCGCGGTGTCGTTGTCCTGGCGTGTGGTTGTGGATTCCATGGTGCGGCGGGTGGGTCTTGCGATAGGGAAAGGGGCTGCCGTCAGAAGGGCGGCAGGCCGGCGGCGGTGGCCGCGTTCTCGATCGGCACGGCAAAGCCGATGCCCAGGAAGGTGCGTGCGGGCGTGGGGTTCAGGATCGCCGTGACGATGCCCACCACTTCGCCGTCCATCGTGACCAGCGGCCCGCCGGAGTTGCCCGGATTGGCGGCGGCGTCGAACTGGATCAGGTTGGTCATCTCCTGCTTGCCCTCGGGCGAGCGGAACGAGCGCTTCAGGCCCGACACGATGCCACCCGAGACAGAAGGGCCTATGCCGAAAGGAAAGCCCACTGCCAGCACCTTGTCGCCGGAAGCCAGGTCGGACGTCGAGCGCATCGTGGCGGCTATCAGGTCGTCGGGAATCTTCTTGGCCTGCAGCACCGCGAGGTCGTTCTCGGGTTGCACGCCGGTGATGGTGGCTTCGGCCTCCAGGCCATCGAAGAACGTCACCTTGATGTGGTCCGCGCCGGAGACGACATGCAGGTTGGTGAGGATCACGCCCTTGTCGATGATCACGACGCCGGTCCCCACGCCGTGTTCGACTTCCTCGTCGTCGGCGCCCTGGATCAGGCCTTCGGTGGCGGGGCCCAGTGGCTTGGGTTGGGCCTTGCCCTTGCCGCCGGTGGCCTTGGCGGCGGCCTCCTGCGCTTGCTTCAGGCGGCCTTTCTTCACGTAGCTAACAACGCGGACGACGGCCGGGCGGATGTTGTCGTAAGCCTTGGCGTATTCGGACGGCAGCACCTGAGTCTCGAGCGTCTTCATCACCGCGGCGTTGATGTCTTCCTGAGTCAGCTTGCGCTGGCCGTGGCCCAGGCCGATGCTCAGGCTAAGGGCCAGCATGGCGGCCAGCAGCAAGATCGCCGCCCAGAGCAATGCGGGGCTGGAAAGTGAAAGGCGCCTGAGGGGGTTTGCGGAAGTGCCGGCCGCATCGGGCTGCGCCGGATGTGCAGCGGCCTCGGCGTTGCCGGGCGGGGTGCCTGCCGCGGGCCGGGCCGGGCGGCTGGAGCTATAGAGGGCTGGCCTGCGCATAAACGGGTACCTCGATCACACGGTAGCACGGTTTGCAGTGCGCTGCACGCCAACGGGCCGCCCGCCAGTCCCTTCGGGCATCATCACCCGGTGATTTCATGGATTGATACACACTGCCACCTCGATGCCCCCGAATTCGCAGCGGATCGGGACGCCGTACGGGCGCGAGCGCGCGCTGCTGGCGTCGGTCACTGCGTGCTGCCGGCGGTCGCCGTCGACAACTTCGAAACGGTGCGCGCGTTGGCATACCACCACGGCGACAGCTACGCCCTGGGCATTCATCCGTTGCGCTGCGCCGATGCTGCGGGGGAAGACCTGGAGCGGCTCGACGCGGCCCTGACCGCGGCCCGGTCCGACCCGCGCCTGGTGGCAGTGGGCGAGATCGGGCTCGACTTCTTCGTGCCGGGCCTGGACGCCGCGCGGCAGGAGCTCTTCTACCGCAAGCAGGTGGCGCTGGCCGCGCGCCACGGGCTGCCGGTCATCCTGCATGTCAGGCGGTCCGCCGACTCGCTGCTCAAGGAGTTGCGGCGCAGCGGCGTGAAAGGCATCGCCCATGCGTTCAACGGCAGCGACCAGCAGGCCCAGGAATTCGCGAAGCTTGGTTTCAAGCTCGGCTTTGGCGGCACGTTGACCTATGAGCGCGCGCTGCAGATCCGCAGGCTTGCGGTGGAGCTGCCCCTATCGGCGATCGTGCTGGAAACCGACTCGCCCGACATTGCGCCGCACTGGTTGTATCGCACCGCCCTGGAGCGCGAGGGCGGGCAGTCCCAGGGCCGAAACGAACCCGGCGAGTTGCCGCGAATCGCGCAAGTGCTGGCCGACCTGCGGGGGATGGGTGTGGAAGAGCTGGCGCAGGCCACCACCCGCAACGCGATGGAGGCGCTGCCGCGGATGGCAGCACTCCTGGGTCAAACCCCATAATCGCGGCCAGTGAAAAAAACGGCACCTGTCCTTCCCGAAGTCAACTTCTCCGACCATGGCGACGTGCGTTACCTGCACCTCGAGACCGAATGGGTGCAGGGTTCGATGTGGCTGGACCGGCCCTTCGAGCTGCAGCTCGAATACATCCAACGGATGATGGCCTGGCTGCTGTTTATCGACCCGGCGACCGCCCCCAAGCGGCACGCGATGCAGCTCGGGCTGGGTGCAGCGTCGCTCACCAAGTTCTGCTGGAAGAAGCTGCGGATGAAGACGACCGCGATCGAGCTGAACCCGCAGGTGGTCGCCGCCTGCCGCTTGTGGTTCAAGCTACCGGCCGACGATGCGCGCCTGTCGGTCGTGCTGGGTGACGCGGGCGAAGTCACGGCGCACGATCACTGGCGCGGCCAGGTCGACGCATTGCAGGTCGACCTCTACGACCATGAGGCGGCGGCGCCGGTGCTGGACAGTGCGCAGTTCTATGCCGACTGCCGGCGTTTGCTGACCGAAGACGGCGTCATGACAGTCAACTTGTTCGGGCGCTCCTCCAGCTATCCGAAGAGCCTGGAGAAGATCGCCGCCGCCTTCGGTGCGGACTGCGTCTGGGCTTTCCGGCCCACCCGGGAAGGCAACACCATCGTGCTGGCGCTGAGGCAGGCCCGGCAACCGGTGCGTGGTGAGCTTGCCCAGCGGGCGGAAACCATTGAAACTCGCTGGGGCCTGCCCGCCCGCAAATGGCTGCGGGTGTTCAAGCCCGCCGATATGTCCCCATGAGCGCCGTCGCCAAACCCAAAACTACCGCCCGCACCCCGCAGCGCGGCCCCGTCGACTGGCGCCAGCTGGTCGAGTGGCTGGCTGAAGACGGCGTGATCTCCGCCGAAGAGATGAAGCGCACCGTGGCGCGCTGCGCGCAGGCCGAGAGCGCGCAGCATCCGCTGGTGCGCCTCGCGGCGGTGGCCATGACGCGCGCCGGCGACGGCAAGCCGCTGGACATCGAGACGCTGACGCAATGGCTGGCCCGGCGCTGCGCGATGGACTACCTGCGGATCGATCCCCTGAAGGTAGACGTGGGCAAAGTGGCCGATGTCATGAGCGCCGCCTACGCCGAGCGGCACCGCGTGCTGCCGGTGCAGGTCACTTCCAGCCATGTGGTGGTCGCGACCTCCGAGCCCTTCCTCATCGACTGGGTCGACGAGGTGGAGCGCCAGTCGCGCCGCACCGTGCGGCGCGTGCTGTCCAACCCGCAGGACATCCACCGCTTCACTGCGGAGTTCTTTGCGCTGGCCAAATCCGTGCGCGCTGCGCAGAAGGCGGGTGGCAATGCCGGCGCCGCCAGCTTCGAGCAACTGGTGGAGCTGGGCCAGAGCAACAAGCAGCTCGATGCCAACGACCAAGGCGTGGTGCAGGTGGTCGACTGGCTGTGGAACTACGCGTTCGACCAGCGAGCCAGCGACATCCACCTGGAGCCTCGGCGCGAGCAAGGCGTGATCCGCTTCCGCATCGACGGCATCCTGCACCCGGCCTACCAGATGCCGATGGGCGTGTTGAACGCAATGATCGCGCGCATCAAGCTGCTCGGCCGCATGGACGTGGTGGAGAAGCGCCGGCCGCAGGACGGCCGCATCAAGACCCGCAACCCGCGCGGCGACGAAGTGGAGATGCGCCTGTCGACCTTGCCCACCGCGTTCGGCGAGAAGATGGTGATGCGCATCTTCGATCCCGACACCGCGGTGAAGGATCTGGACGCGCTGGGTTTTTCGCAGCACGACGCGCAGCGCTGGGAGCAGCTGGTCAAGCGGCCGCACGGCATCATCCTGGTCACCGGCCCGACTGGGTCGGGCAAGACCACCACGCTGTACTCGACGCTCAAGCGCATCGCGACGGAGGAGGTGAACGTCAGCACGGTGGAAGACCCGATCGAAATGATCGAGCCTTCCTTCAACCAGACGCAGGTGCAGGTCAACCTTGATTTCGGTTTTGCGGAAGGCCTGCGAGCCCTGATGCGGCAAGACCCCGACATCATCATGATCGGTGAGATTCGCGACCTGGCCACCGCGGAGATGGCGGTGCAGGCGGCGCTGACCGGCCACCTGGTCTTCTCGACGCTGCACACCAACGACGCGCCTTCCGCGATCACGCGGTTGATGGAGCTGGGCATTCCCTCGTACCTCATCAATGCGACCATGCTTGGCGTCCTCGCGCAGCGGCTGGTGCGAACCCTGTGCAAGCAGTGCCGCGTCCCTGACGAGTCGGCCTCGCTCGAATCGCTGGACGCCATCGTCAAGCCCTGGAAGATCACGGGCGGCTACAAGCCCTTCAAACCGGTGGGTTGCGTCGATTGCCGCATGACCGGCTTCCTGGGGCGCATGGGCCTGTATGAGCTGCTCACCGTCAGTGAAGCGCTCAAGGACCGGTTAAGCCAGGAGCCGTCGATCGATCCGCTGCGCCGGCAAGCGGTGACCGATGGCATGCGGCCCTTGCGGCTGGCGGGGGCCTTAAGGATCGCTGAAGGACTGACCACCCTGGAGGAGGTGCTGACTGCCACGCCCCCGCTGGAGTGAGCACGCTAACAGTGCATGGGGTTGGATAGGTGAAATCCACAACCGGCGCCGTGGTCATTGCCACCACAATCGCGCCATCGAATTTCCGTTTCGAGGAGACACGTCCGTGAAAATCAAGAGCCAGAAGGATTTCTTTTCAGGAGTCATGTTCATCGCGGTGGGCGTGGCCTTCGCGTGGGGCGCGACCACCTACACGGTCGGCGAGGGCGCCCGCATGGGCCCCGGGTACTTCCCACTGATGTTGGGCATCCTGCTCTCGGCCCTGGGAGGCTTCATCCTGTTTGAGTCACTGGTGGTCGAAACCGAAGATGGCGAGCCGATCGGCAAATGGGCCTGGAAGCCGCTGGGCTTCATCATCGCGGCCAACCTGTTGTTCGGAATTTTGCTGGGCGGCCTGCCGAGCATCAAGCTGCCTTCGATGGGCATGATCGCCGCGATCTACGGCCTGACTTTCGTCGCGAGCATGGCCGGCGACAAGTTCATCCTCAAGGAAAACCTGATCCTGGCGACGGTGCTGGCGATCGGAAGCTACCTGGCGTTCATCGTGCTGCTCAAGTTGCAGTTCCCGGTCTGGCCGGCATTCATCACGGGCTGAGAAAAAGGATAACAACATGGATCTCATCTCCAACCTTGCAATCGGTTTCGGCGTCGCCATCACGCCCATCAACCTGCTCTACTGTTTCATCGGCTGCCTGCTGGGCACACTGATCGGCGTGCTGCCAGGCATCGGGCCGGTGGCCACCATCGCCATGCTGCTGCCGGCCACGTACGCGTTGCCGCCAGTGTCGGCCCTGATCATGCTGGCCGGCATCTATTACGGGGCGCAGTACGGTGGCTCCACCACGGCCATCCTGGTCAACCTGCCCGGTGAATCCTCGTCGGTCGTCACCTGTATCGACGGCTACCAGATGGCAAGGCAGGGCCGCGCAGGCCCCGCGCTCGCGGCTGCGGGCCTGGGCTCGTTCTTTGCAGGCTGCGTGGGCACGCTGATCCTGGCCGCCTTCGCGCCGCCTCTGACCGAGCTGGCGTTCAAGTTCGGCCCCGCCGAGTATTTCTCGCTGATGATCCTGGGCCTGATCGGCGCCGTGGTACTGGCGTCCGGTTCGCTGATCAAGGCCATCGCCATGATCGTGCTGGGCCTGCTGCTCGGGCTGGTGGGCACCGACGTGAACTCGGGTGTCGCGCGCTACTCGTTCGACATCCCCGAACTGACCGATGGCATCGGCTTCGTCGTCATCGCCATGGGCGTGTTCGGTTATGGCGAAATCATCAGCAACCTCTCGGTCTCGGAAGAGCACCGGGAAGTGTTCACCGCCGAGGTCAAGGGCCTGTGGCCGACCAAGGAAGACTTCAAGGCCATGGCGCCAGCGGTCTTGCGCGGCACCGCGCTGGGCTCGGCGCTCGGCATCCTGCCCGGCGGCGGTGCGCTGCTGGCGGCCTTTGCAGCCTATGCGCTGGAAAAGAAGATCAAGTCGCGTCCGGGCGAAATCCCGTTCGGCAAGGGCAACATCCGCGGCGTGGCCTCGCCCGAGTCGGCCAACAACGCCGGCGCGCAGACTTCCTTCATCCCGCTGCTGACGCTGGGCATCCCGCCCAACGCCGTGATGGCGCTGATGGTGGGCGCCATGACCATCCACAACATCCAGCCGGGCCCGCAGGTGATGACCAGCAACCCGCAGCTGTTCTGGGGCCTGATCGCCTCGATGTGGGTCGGCAACCTGATGCTGATCATTCTGAACCTGCCGCTGATCGGCATGTGGATCAAGCTGCTGACGGTGCCTTACCGCTGGCTGTTCCCGGCGATCGTGCTGTTCTGCGCGATCGGCGTGTATTCCACCAACAACAACACATTCGACGTGTGGATGGTCGGCGCGTTCGGCTTCATCGGCTACCTGTTCATCAAGCTCGGGTGCGAACCGGCCCCGCTGCTGCTGGGGTTCATCCTGGGGCCGATGATGGAAGAAAACCTGCGTCGCGCATTGCTGCTCTCGCGCGGCGACTGGAGCGTGTTCGTCACCCGTCCGCTGTCGGCCGGTCTGCTTGCCGCGGCGCTCCTGCTGGTGGTGATCGTGGCGTTGCCGGCGATCAAGGCCAAGCGGGAAGAAGCCTTCGTCGAAGAGTGAAAGTGCGCTGAAGGAAGCCGGTGTAGCCGGGTCCTGCCGGGCGAAACCAGAGAGCCGCACCGTGTGCGGCTCTTTTCCTTTGGCACGACGGCGTGGACGGTATCAGGACCTGCTGCCCCGTATCATTGGCACGCCACCGCCCCGCCAAAAACGCTGAACGACCCGAATGAACCGACAAAGCTTCGACGTGGTGGTGATCGACCGCGACGACTATTCCGCGTCAGTCCTGCTGGATGAACTCAATGCGAAGGGTTTTGGCAGCGTTGTGCGCGTGAACGCCAGTCTCGCGCTGCGCGGATCGCTCACCGGAGATGGCATCGACGTGGTGGTCTTCAATTACCATTCCGACCACCCCGACAGCCTCAACGAATGCAGCACGGCGAGGCTGCTCGCCCCTGAGGCTGCGATCGTCGCGCTGGTGTCGGCGGGACCCTCGATGAAGCGTGTACGCGATTGGGCGAACCTGACCAAGTGCATCGACGTGGTGATCGAAAAACCGCTATCGGACGAACGGTTCTTCATGGTCTTGCGCGACCTCGGCACGACCCGGCGCGCGGCCCGCGTGCTGCAGGCCCGCGCCCAGCGGCTCGAAAACCTCCTGCCCGAGGCTGCGGTGTCCGCGGTCGACGTCGAGCACGGGGAGGAGGCCGAGATGTTCGAGGCGGCGGTTGTGTTCACCGACATCCGCCGCTCTTCGCAGATGATTGCGCAGCTGCCGCCCCGGGATTTCTTCCGGCTTCTCAATGAGTCCCTCAGCGCACAGGCGGGCGTCGTCAGCGAGTCGGGCGGCGCCGCGGTGAAGTTCACGGGCGACGGGCTGATGGCCGTGTTCCGGGGATTGGGAAAATCCCACCTGGCACTGCGCTGCGCGCTGGAACTCGCCCGTGGCGACGCTCAACGGATCCTGCCTTTCGGCGTGGGTGCAGCCGAAGGGCTGGTGCTGGCGGGGCTGATCGGCGATTCCGGCGGCGCCGGACAAAAGCGGCAATACGATGTCATCGGCGTCACGGTGCACCTGGCGGCCCGACTGTGCAACATGGCCAAGGCTGCAGAGGCCATGGCCACGCGGGGACTGTGTTCGGCCGCGCGCATCCGTGACGCCAGGCAGCGTTCTATCGGGACCGTCGCGGTACGTGGATTCGACAATGGCGTAGAGTGCGTCGCCTATGATTTCAGCCAACCCATCCAAAGCCCCGGAGCGTGACCCATGCAAGAGCGATTCAACGCGGCGCAAGTGAGCAAGGTGATCGACCAGGCGCTGGTCTACCAGTGCGCCTGCCCGGCGCAGGTGTGCCGCGCGATCTTCGAGATGCGCGAGTTGTACGACTACCAGATGAACTGCGCCAACGGCACGGAGAACGATAGGGTGGTGCACGAAACCATCGCTGCTTCGACCGACCAGGCGCACCAGTTGATGGAGGAGTGCCTGGCGAAGATCCTGGAGATCGAGGAATGGGATCTGGCGACGCTGGACATGCCTGCGTCGCTGCGCAAGAAGCCGGCAAAGAGTCTCTGACCACGGCCGGGCGATCAGGCCTTAAACTGGCTGAACACTACAGCGCCAAACAGCCCCCGTCCTCTTGCCAGCCCCAATTCGAAGCAAGGCGTCCGTCGATGCCCGCAAGGTCACTCTCGAAATGGTGGCAGAGCGTTCTGGCGTCTCGCCGAGCACGGTGTCACGGATTCTTAACGGCACGGCCACCGTCAGTGATGTAAAGCGCGTGGCAGTGGAGCGTGCCATCGCCGACCTGGGCTTCGTACCCAACCCGGTCGCGCGCGGGCTGGCCGGCGGCCGGACCTTGAGCGTGGGGGTCGTCACGCAGGCGATCGACAGCCCCTTCTACGGGATTGCCCTGCGCGGAATCGAGGACGAGCTCGACAAGGCCGGCTACAACGCCCTGTTCGTCAGCGGGCATTGGAACGCGATCGAAGAGGCACGCTGCATGGACACGCTGCGCGCGCGCCGTGTTGACGGCATCATCGTGCTGACGGGCCGACTCAGCGACGCAGCGCTGCGCAACTGCGTAAAGACGGTGCCGGTGGTGGTGACCGGTCGCACGCTCAAGGCAGCAGGTCTGGTGTCGCTCAACTTCGACAACGTTGCTGGTGCACGCATGGCCACCGAGCACCTGATCGGGCTCGGCCACCGCCGCATTGCCTTCATCACCGGCGATCCGGCGCATCCGGATGCCGTCGAGCGAGAGCAAGGCTACCGCGCCGCGCTCGAGGCGGCTGGCATCACTTTTCTGCCCGGCCTGGTCGCTCCGGGGCAGTTCGACGAGGAAAGCGGGCTGGTGGCGATGGAACACCTGCTGCAGGCCCGGCAGCGCTTCACCGCCGTGTTTGCCGCCAACGACCAGATGGCCTTCGGTGCGGCGTTGGCACTGCACCAGCGCGGCCTGCGCGTCCCCGAAGACATATCGCTGGTCGGCTTTGACGACCTGGCAGCTTCGCGGTACACGCTGCCGCCCTTGAGCACGGTGCACCAGCCCGGCTACGAGCTCGGGCGGCTGGCCGCGGCATCGATGCTGCAGTTGCTCTCCGGCGTCAAACCCAAGGTCGACATGCCGGCGCCGCGGTTCATCGCGCGCGAGTCGAGCGCGCGCCCACGCGCCTGAAGCGGCGCTCGCGACCTAGCGATTACCCTCAATTGACAGCCGGGCCTGCGATCCATAAAGTCTGAAAGCGCTTTCATTCGGAAGTGTGTACTGGGCTGGAACCATGGTGGCGGGTCGTCAATGGCAATCGAACGGGGGGATGCGCTTGCTGCTGGCGCTGGGCCTTCTCACATTTGCGGCGGCATCGATCCAGTCCCACGCCCAGTCCCAGAGGGTCCTGACCGTCGCGGCGTTTCCTGCGGTGGACAAGATTGTCGAAGCCGCGATCCCGGCCTGGAAGAAACTGCACCCCGACGTCGATATCAAGGTGGTGAGTCGCCAGTTCGCCGACCACCACACCGCGATGACGACCGCGCTGTCGACCTCCTTCTACCTGCCCGACGTCATGGCGCTCGAGGTCGGATACGTCGGCCGCTTCGCGCAGGGCGGTGGGCTGGATGACCTGGCGCTCGACCCGTATGGCATCCGGCGCTACGCGGCGCAATACGCGCCCTATGCGCTTGCGCAGGCCACCAGCGCGAGCGGTCGTGTGGTCGCTGCGCCCACCGACATCGGGCCCGGCACGCTGCTGTATCGCGCCGACATCCTCGCCAAGGCCGGGGTCACCGAGGCCGAGCTGACCCGTTCCTGGGACAGCTACGTCGATGCAGGCATCAAGATCAAGGCCAAAAACGGAGCCTACCTGCTCGCGCATGCCCGCGACATGAAAGACATCCTGATTCGCACCGGCATCAAGCCGGGCGAGGGGCTGTACTTCGACAACCAGTCGCGCGTGCTGGTCAACACGCCGCGTTTCGCACGGGCCTTCGAGCTCGCCCGCAAGGTGCGCCAGAACAAGCTCGACGCGCGCGTCTCGGCGTGGTCCAACGAGTGGTCCGAGGGCTTCAAGCGAGGCACGCTCGCGACGCAGCTGTCGGGCGCCTGGCTCGCCGGCCACCTCAACAACTGGCTCGCGCCGGGCACCAAGGGGCTGTGGCGTGCAGCGCAGCTGCCCGAGGGGGCCTGGGCTGCCTATGGCGGCACCTTCTTCGCCATCGCGCGCAGCGCTCCCGCCTCCAACAAGACGCTGGCTTGGGAGTTCATCCAGTTGATGACGCTCGACCCCACGCTGCAGCTGCAGGCCTTCAAGTCGCAAGACGCGTTTCCTGCGCTGCTGGCGACTTACGACGATCCGTTCTTCGAGCAGCCGATCGCCTTCCTGGGCGGGCAGCCCGGGCGGGTCCTGTGGCGCGAAGCGACGCGTCACATCACGGCAGTGACCGTGCACAAGCAGGACTCCTTTGCCAGCGAGGTGATCGACACCGAACTGGACAAGGTGCTCGATGGCGGCAAGGACATCGCCCTCGCCCTCGCCGACGCAGAGCGGCTGCTCGCCAAGCGTGCCAAACGGTAGGCAGCCCCGGACCATGAAGCTGCCGAACGCCCTGCGACTGTCGCCCACCCTGGCGCCCTATGTGCTGCTGTCGCCGTTCGTCGTGCTGTTCGCGGTGTTCGGCGTGTTCCCGCTCGTGTTCTCGCTCTACCTGGCATTCCAGTCGTGGGAGCCGACCAGCGGCCTGGCGACGATGCAGTTCGTCGGCCTGGACAACTTCATCTTCTCGCTGCAGGACGAATGGTTCTGGAAGTCACTCAAGAACACTGCCTGGCTCGCAGTCGCATCCGGGGTGCCGCAGCACCTGGTCGCGATCCCGCTGGCGGTCTTCATCCACACATCGTTCAAGCACCTGCGTGACGGCGTGGTCGGCGCATATTTCCTGCCCTACATCACCTCGACGGTGGCAATCGCGATTCTTTTCAGCTCGCTGTTCTCCACCGACTTCGGCCTGGTCAACCAGGGCTTGATGGCGCTCAGTCACATGCCCGGCCTGGGTGGGCTGTTTCCGAGCGAACCTGTCGATTGGCTGGGGCGGCCCGAGAACATCAAGCCGGCCATCGCGATGATCGTGTTCTGGCGCTATGTCGGCTTCAACGTCGTGCTCTACCTCGCCGCGTTGCAGACGATTCCGAAGGACATCTACGAAGCCGCGACGATGGACGGCGCCGGCCGCTTCCAGCAGTTCTTCTTCATCACGTTGCCGAGCCTGAAGCCGATGATCTTCTTCGGCGTCACCCTGTCCGTGATCGGCGGCCTGCAACTGTTCGAGGAGCCCTTCATCCTGACCGGCGGACGCGGCGGCTCCGACCAGTCGGGCATGACGACGGCGATCTATCTTTACCGCATGGCCTTCGACTTCAACGACTTCGGTGCCGCCAGTGCGATGTCGTGGCTGCTCTTTTTTGTGGTGGTGGTGCTGACCTGGCTGACCAACCGCGCCTTCAAGCCCCGGGGCGGAGCCTGACATGAGCAATGACCGACTCGCCCCCTGGGCTGCCTATGCCGTTGTCGGTGTCGGCTCGCTCATCATGCTGGCGCCGTTCTATTTCATGTTCGTGTTCGCGACGCAGTCGCGTACCGAGATATTCAGCCTGCCGCCGCCGGTCTGGTTCGGCGACGATTTCCTCAACAACCTGAAGATCCTGACCGACCGCATCCCGTTCTGGCGCAACCTCGGCTGGAGCCTGTACGTCGCGCTCGCTTCCACGGCGCTGACGCTGCTGTTCTGCTCGATGGGAGGCTACGCCTTCGCGATGTTCGAATTTCGCTTCAAGAACGCGCTGTTCGCGCTGGTGATGGGCACGATGCTGCTGCCCTCGTTCATGAACATGATCCCGACTTTCATGATCATGGACGTGCTGGGCTGGATCGACCAGCAACGCGCGCTCTACATCCCCGGTGCGGCGAGCGCCTTCGGCATCTTCCTCATGCGCCAGTTCGTCGCCACCTCGGTGCCGAAGGACCTGATCGAAGCGGCACGCATGGACGGCTGCAGCGAACTCGGCATCTATTGGCGCATTGTGCTGCCACTGCTCAAGCCCGCATTGGGCACGCTCGGCCTGATCACCTTCATCGCGAGCTGGAACAACTTCATCGGCCCGCTGATCGTCATGCGCAGCCCCGAGAACTACACGCTGCCGCTGGCGCTGCGCAGTCTGCAAAGCCCCGTCGATACGGAGTGGGGGGCGCTGATGACCGGCTCGGCCATCGCCACCATCCCGCTGATCGTGCTGTTCATGCTGTCTTCGCGCCAGCTCATCTCGGGCTTGACTGCGGGTGCCGTCAAGTGAACTTGCTGCGGCCGGTCGATCCCCTGCACCACTTCCCGGACGGCTTTGTCTGGGGCGTGGCGACCAGTTCATTCCAGATCGAAGGAGCGGCGCTTGCCGACGGCAAGGGACCATCGATCTGGGACAGCTTTTGCCGCCAAAGCGGTGCGATTGCCGACGGCAGCAACGGCGACGTGGCCTGCGACCACTACCACCGCTGGCAGGAAGACCTCGACCTGGTCGCGGCACTCGGCGTCGACGCCTACCGCTTCTCGGTGTCGTGGCCGCGCGTGCAACCTGCCGGCAGCGGCGCCTGGAACCCTCGCGGGCTGGATTTCTACGAGCGCCTCGTTGACGGCCTGCTGGCGCGCGGCGTCAAACCGTACCTGACACTCAACCACTGGGACCTGCCCGACGAGCTGCAAGCCACAGGCGGTTGGGCCAACCGCGACACGGTGCAGCACTTCGTCGACTACGCGCTCGGCGTGCATGCGCGCCTGGGCGATCGCGTGTCCGCGATCACCACGCACAACGAGCCCTGGGTGATCTCAGCACTGGGCCATGAGCGGGGCGTGTTCGCGCCTGGCATCAAGAGCCGCGCGACCGCAGCCCAGGTGTCTCACCACCTGCTGCTGAGCCACGGACAGACATTGCAGGCGTTGCGCGCGGCCGGCTGCCGCGCCAAGCTGGGCATCGTGCTCAACCTCGCGCCGGTCCACGCTGCCACTGACAGCGAGGCCGACCGCGCGCACGCGCGGCTCGAAGACGGCCGACTGGTGCGCTGGTACATGGACGCGCTGTTCAACGCCGAGTACCCGCAGGACGTGCTCGACTTTCTCGGTGCCGATGCGCCGCGCATCGAGCCCGGCGACATGCGCTGCATTGCGACGCCCATGGACTTCCTGGGCGTCAATTACTACTCACGCACCGTGGCCAGCGTCGATGGTTCCTGGCAGGCGAGCAGCAGCGGGCTCGCGTTGACCGAGATGGGCTGGGAGATCTATCCGGCCGGCCTGACTGAATTGATGCTGCGACTGCACCGCGACTGGCGCGTGCCACCGATGTATGTCAAGGAAAACGGTGGCGCCTTCAAGGACAAAGTGGTCGACGGTCGGATCAACGACGCCGACCGCGTGGCCTACCTGGCAGCGCATATCGCCGCCGTCGGTGATGCGCTGGCGCAGGGGGTTCCGATGGAAGGCTACATGGTCTGGAGCCTGCTCGACAACTTCGAATGGGCCAGCGGCTACGCGAAGCGCTTCGGCATCGTGCACGTGGACTTTGCGACGCAGCAACGCACGATGAAGGCCAGCGCGCACTGGTACCGCGACTTTCTGCGTCGTCAACGACAACAACCCGCTGCCCCAGAGCTGGTCGCCAAAGGAGCTTGAAATGGGACAAGTCACGTTGCGCGGCGTGCGCAAGAGCTACGGCAGTGTCGATGTCATCAAGGGCATCGACCTCGATGTGAACGACGGCGAATTCCTCGTCTTCGTCGGGCCCTCGGGCTGTGGCAAGAGCACCACCTTGCGCATGATCGCCGGGCTGGAATCGATCACTGCCGGCGAGCTGCTGATCGACGGCGTACGCGCCAACGACCTGCGGCCTTCGGATCGCGGCGCCGCGATGGTGTTCCAGAGCTATGCGCTGTACCCGCACATGACGGTGGCCGAGAACATGGGCTTCGCGCTCAAGATGGCCGGTGTCGGCAAGGCCGACCGCGCCGCCCAGGTGGGCCGCGCCGCCGAGATCCTGCGCATCACTGAATACCTGGGGCGTTTTCCAAAAGAGCTCTCCGGCGGCCAGCGCCAGCGCGTGGCGATCGGCCGCGCCATCGTGCGCAAGCCAAAGGTCTTCCTGTTCGACGAGCCTCTGTCCAACCTGGATGCGGCACTGCGGGTCAACATGCGCATCGAGCTGTCGCGCCTGCACAAGGAACTCGGTGCGACGATGATCTACGTCACCCATGACCAAGTCGAGGCGATGACGATGGGCGACCGCATCGCCGTGTTCAACAAGGGCGTGGTCGAGCAGCTCGGCGCGCCGATGGACCTCTACAACCGGCCGGCCAACGAATTCGTCGCGGGCTTCATCGGCGCTCCGCGCATCAACATGGTCGACCGGCCTGCGGGCGGTGCGCCAGAGGCGCATCGCACGCTGTGGAATACGCTGGCCGCCAATGCACCGGCCGGCGTTCAGCGTGCCGGGCTGCGACCGGAACATCTTCACGTCGTCGCCGCAGGTCAGGGCGTGCCGGCCCATGTGGAGCTGGCCGAGCACCTGGGCGATGTGTCGATCCTGCATTTGCGGGTCGATGGTGTTGCCGAGTTGCTGAGCGCCAAGGTCAGCGCCGGGCACACGAGCGCCGACACCGGCCAGGCGGTAGGCCTGGAGCCCGATGCATCGCGGGCGCTGGCCTTCGGCGCCGATGCGCGCCTGGCTGCCTGAGGAGATTGCGAAGATGACATCCAAAAAACGCAAGGGGTGGAAGCTTGTCTGGTGCGACGAGTTCGAAGGCAAGCAGGTCGATCGGGAGAAGTGGGACTTCGACATTGGCAACGGCTTCTATGACTACAAGAATCACGCCTGGGTCGAAGGCTGGGGCAACGAGGAGCTGCAGTACTACACGGCCGAGCCCGAGAACGTCACCGTCAAGAACAGCCTGTTGACCATTCGCGCGGTGAAGGCGTCCTTGCACGGTTGCGGCTACACCTCGGCGCGGCTCAAGACGAAGAAGCGCGACGGCACGACCCTGTTCTCGAAACTGTACGGCCGCATCGAGTTCCGCGCCAAGGTCCCATGGGGCAAGGGCCTCTGGCCGGCGCTGTGGATGCTGCCGGTGGACGACAAGTACGGCGGCTGGGCCGCGTCGGGCGAGATCGACCTGATGGAGATCGTCGGCGAGAAACCGCACGAGGTGCTCAACAGCATCCACTTCGGTTCGACCTTCCCCAAGCGTTCGCTGATCACCACCGTGCACCCCCTGCCTGGCGGCAGCATGGTCTCGGACTGGCACACCTACGCGGTGGAATGGGAGCCTGGCGAGATCCGCTTCTTCGTCGACGATGTTCAGACCTGCACCTATGACCACTGGTGGAGCACCAGCAAGCTCAAGGACGGCGCGGGTGTCGAAGCTGCCAGAGCCGCCGATCTGAACCCATGGCCCGCGCCTTTCGACCAGCCGTTCTACCTCGTGATGAATGTCGCGGTGGGCGGCAACTTCCCCGGCGCGCCGAACGACGCGACGAAGTTCCCCGCCGAGCTGGTGGTGGACTATGTGCGCGTGTACGACAAGGTGGTCGGCTACGGCGAGCCCAGGCCGCGCGGTGCCGGCCGCATGCCCTGGCAGAAGAAAAATTAAAAGAGCAAGGCGGCGCAAACATGAGCACTTCCCCCCAGAAGTTGACGGTCACCGAGAAGGTCGGCTACGGCTTTGGCGACCTGGCGTCGAACCTGTTCTGGCAGATGTTCTCGATCTTCATCGCCAAGTACTACACCGATGTCTTCCTGCTCGGCGCAGCGACGATGGGTACGATGCTGCTCGTTACGCGCATTGGCGACGCTTTCGTCGACCCCATCATCGGCGCCATCGCTGACCGCACCAAGACGCGCTGGGGGAGCTTCCGACCCTACCTGGTGTGGATGGCGGTTCCAATGGCTGCGACCGCCATCCTGACCTTCACCGTGCCGGCCTTCGGGGGTACGGCCCGAATCGTCTACGCCTATGTCACGCTGAGCCTGATGATGGTGGCCTATTCGGCCATCAACATTCCCTATTCCGCCCTGCTTGGCGTGTTGACACCCAGTTCCGAGGAGCGCACCAGCGCCAGTTCCTACCGTTTCGTGATGGCCCTGCTGCCGGTCTTCGTGATCGTCAATACCGCCATCCCGCTGACCCAGCACTTCGGGGATGGCGACGTCAATTCGGCGGTGGGCTGGCAGATGACGATGATCATCTACTCGGTGGTGGCGGTGCTGCTGTACTTCATCACCTTCGCGATGACGAAGGAGCGCGTGCAGCCTGAGCCAGGGCAGAAGACGAGCCTGAAGGATGACGTCAAGGACCTCTTCGCCAATGGACCCTGGGTCGTGCTTTGCGTGGTGGGCATCGCAGCGCTGACCTACGCCAACATTCGCGGCACCGTGGCCATCTTCTACTTCGAGAACGTGGTGCCGGGCGGCAAGGACTACTTCGGCCCGGTCATGACCACAGGCGCCGTCGCCTTCATCATCGGTGTGATGGCAACTTCGCCGCTCTCGAAGATCTTCGGCAAGCGCAACTTCTACATGGTGTCGATGGCACTCACGGCGGTACTGAGTGCAGGTTTTTATTTCGTGCCACCTGACAACATCGCGCTGGTGTGGGGCGGGCACGCGCTGATCAGCCTGGTGGCTGCGCCCACGGCGCCGCTCGTCTGGGCCATGTACGCCGACACCGCCGACTACTCCGAATGGAAGTCGGGCCGACGCGCCACCGGCCTGGTCTTCTCTGCTGCATCGTTTGCGCAGAAGTTCGGCTGGGCCATCGGGGGCGCCGGCACCGGGTGGTTGCTGGCCTACTTCGGCTACCAACCCAACGTCGCACAGAGTGCGCGCACCCTCGACGGCATCATGATGATGATGAGCATCATCCCGACCGTCGGTGCGGTCA
This sequence comes from Ramlibacter sp., assembly GCA_046595775.1. Lineage (GTDB taxonomy): Bacteria > Pseudomonadota > Gammaproteobacteria > Burkholderiales > Burkholderiaceae_C > Ramlibacter. The sequence goes on from JBKJOM010000004.1 coordinate 18,052, forward strand.
TCGCGGTTGCCGCCCTCTGGTTCTACAAGCTCGACGAAGCCACGGTCGAGCGCATGTCGCGCGAGCTGCAAGAGCGCCGCGCCCGCGAACCCGGACCCGTGCCGCAGTCGCCGCTGTCCCCGACGCTGCATCCGGTCGATTCCTTTGGCGCAGCCGCGCCACGCAGACAGATGGAGACCCTCATGACCCAAAAACCAAACGACCCCGAGTCAGCTGCGACGCGTTCCGCATCCGGATCCGCACCACAACAGCCGACATTTGCGCCGGGCGGTGTCCATGCGCCTGGAGGTTCGGCCGACGGTCAGCCGGGCGCTCGCAAGCCGCTGCCCTTGTCGCCCGAGGCGCGCGCCACGCTCGATGAAAAGTTCCGTGCCACGCTGCGCGCTGGCGTGCATGGCCTGTGTTTCAGTCCCTATCTCGAGGGCCAGTCGCCCGGAGCGCAGGTTAGCGAAGCGCAGATCCGCGAACGGCTGGCGATCATCCGCCCGCACACGCGCTGGATCCGCACCTTCTCGTGCACCGACGGTCACGAGCAGACGCCGCGCATCGCGCACGAGCTGGGCATCAAGACCATGGTCGGCGCCTGGCTCGGCACCGACCTGGGCATCAACGAGCGCGAGATTGAAGGAGTGATCGCGGTGGCGAAGGCAGGCCATGCCGACCTCGTGGCGGTGGGCAACGAGGTGATGCTGCGCGAAGACATGTCCGAGGATGCGTTGCTGGCCTACATCGATCGCGTAAAGCGGGCGCTGCCCGGCGTTCCGGTGGGGTACGTCGACGCCTACTTCCTGTTCGAGAAGCATCCGCGCATCACTGCCGCCTGTGATGTGGTGATGACCAACTGCTACCCGTTCTGGGAGGGTTGCCCGCGCGAACAGGCGCTGGCGTACATGCAGACGATGGTGCGGCGCACGCGCGCCGCAGCACCGGGCAAGCGCGTCGCCATCAGTGAGACCGGCTGGCCCGACCAGGGCAGTGCGTTCCACGCCGCCATGCCGTCGGTCGAAGGCGCGATGCAGTACTTCGTCGACACCATGGCCTGGGCGCAGCAGGACGGCATCGAGGTCTTCTATTTCGCAGCCTTTGACGAAGCCTGGAAGGTGGGCGCCGAAGGCGACGTCGGCGCCTACTGGGGCCTCTGGGACAAGGACGCTCGGCCGAAGTTCGGCTGAACGGAAATTGCCTGCACGATGCTCATGAAGCCACTGAACGTTCCTGCACTTCCGAAGGGCCGCGCGATCTGCTATTCCGGCTACCGCCACGGCCAGAGCCCCGACAGCAAGGTCTACCCCTCGCTCGACGAGATCCGCGAAGACCTCGCGATCCTGGCACCGCACTGGCCACTGCTGCGTCTGTACGACTGCAGCGCGCACGCCGAACGGGTGCTCGAAGTCATCCGCCGCGACAGTCTTCCCTTCAAGGTGATGCTCGGCGCCTACCTCGGGCCCGAGATGAACAACTTCGGCTGTCCCTGGGGTGGCACCTACAGCGAGGAGCAGCTCGAGGCCAGCATCGCCGAGAACGAGGCCGAGGTCTCGCGCCTGATCACCCTGGCCAACGCCAACCCGGATGTCGTCTTCTCGGTGGCGGTCGGCAACGAGGCCACGGTCGACTGGACCGACCATTTCGTGCCGGTGCACCGGATGATCGAACATGTGCGGCGCGTCAGGCAGTGCGTGCTGCAGCCGGTCACGTTCTGCGAGAACTACGTGCCGTGGCAGCACAAGCTGCGCGACCTTGTGAGCGAGCTCGACTTCATCTCGCTGCACACCTATCCCGTCTGGGAATACAAGCATGTGCACGAGGCGCTGACCTATACGCGCGACAACTACGACAGCGTGGCGCGGCTTTACCCGGACACGCCCATCGTCATCACCGAGGCCGGCTGGTGCACCAACAGCAACGGCCGCGGCATGAACGCCGAGCATGCAGTGCAGGAACTGCAGGCCGTGTACCTGCGCGACCTGATGGACTGGACTGACGAGGCGGGCATCCTGTGCTTTGTGTTCGAAGCTTTTGACGAACCCTGGAAGGGCTCGCCCGATCCCCTGGAGCCGGAAAAGCACTGGGGCCTGTACACGGTGGATCGGCAGCCCAAACTGGCGATGAGCGACTGGCGCTGAAGCGCTTGGGAGAACGAGTGATGGACAAGCTACCGCAGACCGTGGACGACTGGGACCTCTACCGCGCCCTGCGCGAGCAGTGGACGCACGAGGACGATCTGGTCAACCACCGCCTGATGTGGCTGATCCTGTCCGAGGGCCTGCTCTTCACGGCCTACGGCACGGTGTCCAGCGCCAAGTTGCAGTGGCTGCAGTTCGGCTTCCCGTTCTTCGGCATCGCGGTCGCCGCGTTGATCGGGGTCGGCATCTTCACCGCGTATGCGGCCACCGATGATGTCCGGCGGACCTACGACGCGGCGGGCCTTGGACAGGTTTGCCGGCTGACCCCGGATGCCCGCTTCGCGCATCGGGGGCAGTGGGCCGCGAAGGGACTGCCATTTGTTTTCGGCGCCTTTTGGCTGCTCGCACTGGGGGGATCGCTTGCCACTTAACCTTGCACCGTCGCCACGCGCTTGCGTCGAGTCCGGCAGACGCGGCGCTCTCACGCTCTGCACTGCGCTGCTGGGCTTGCTGCTCGCGGGCTGCGGCGGCGGCGGTGCGAGTGCCGAGCCGCCCGTAGCCGCAGCGCCGCCGCCTGCCCCGGCACCTGCACCGACACCTGCACCGACACCTGCTCCGACACCTGCTCCTGCACCCAGCAATGTGCCGGCCGGCTACACGCTGGTCTGGTCGGACGAGTTCGCGACCGATGGCCTGCCTGACGCCACCCACTGGGACTACGACACCGAGCGCAATGCCGCTGGCTGGTACAACAACGAACGGCAGTACTACGCGCGCGCGCGCCTTGAGAACACGCGGGTCACAGATGGCAAGCTGGTGATCACCGCACGCAAGGAAGACCTCGTCGGCACCAGCGACTGGGGCGGCCAGCACTACACCTCGGCACGCCTCTTCACGCGTGGCAAGGCCGCCTGGACTTACGGTTTCTTCGAGGTGCGCGCCAAGCTGCCGTGTGGCGCCGGCACCTGGCCGGCGATCTGGACGCTCGGCACCCGCGGGCGCTGGCCCGACGATGGCGAGCTGGACATCATGGAACAGGTAGGCAGCAACCCGAGCCGCGTCTTCGGCACGGTCCACACCTTGCAGAGCGGCGGCGCGGGCACCGGCGCCGCGATCCAGGTACCCGACACCTGCACCCAGTTCCACAACTACCAGATGCTCTGGACCGCGCAGGACATCCGTTTCGCCGTCGACGGTGTCGAGTACTACCGCTACACCAATCCGGGATCAGGCGCCGCCACCTGGCCGTTCGACGCGCCGCAATACCTGCTGCTCAACATCGCGATCGGCGGCGACCTGGGCGGCGCCATCGACGACCGCATCTTTCCCGTCGTGATGGAGATCGATCACGTGCGGATCTACCAGCCCGCACGGTAGCGCGCCCCGATCAACCGCGCTTGAAGTGCGCCTCGGAGTTGGCGCGGACGCTGCGCCAGGCCGCGCTCGCACTCGCCAGTCGGGTGATTCGCGCCCAATCGCCAGCTGCCAGCGCGGCGGGCGGTGTCAGCCAGGAGCCGCCGACGCAACCCACATTCGGCAATGCCAGGTAGGCGGGGGCCGTCTCCACGGTAATGCCGCCCGTGGGGCAGAAAGTCAGGTCGGGAAATGGCCCACCCAAGGCCTTGAGCATTCCCAAGCCTCCCGCCTGCTGCGCCGGAAAGAGCTTGAGCTCGGTAAAGCCTGCAGCGCGGGCGGCAATCACCTCCGAGGGCGTCATCACGCCCGGCAGCAGCGACAAACCGCTGTCGCGTGCGGCCGCGACAAGTTCCGTGGTCAGGCCGGGGCTGACACCGAACACGGCACCAGCCTTGATCGCACGATCGAAGTCGTCGGCGCGCGTGATCGTGCCGACGCCGACAATCGCGCCCTCGACCTCTTTGGCGATGGCTTCGATGGCCCGCAGAGCCGCAGACGTGCGCAGCGTGATCTCCAGCACCCGCGCGCCGCCCGCCACCAGCGCCCTGGCCAGCGGCACCGCCTGTTCGACCTGCTCGATGACGATCACCGGGATCACCGGACCGATCCGCATCAGTTCCCGCAAGTTCATTGGGCGCCTCCAGGGGCAAAGACAAAATGAGCGTGCATCGCTGCGTCTTGCGTCGCGCCTGCCGCGCCTTGTTGCTGGCCGGTATGGAAGGTCGCTGCGCCTTCTTCTGCGCCCAGCGCATTGGCACGAAACGCGGCGAACAGCTCGCGACCCATGCCGTACGTCGCCCGGGTCGGGTCCACGCACTCGGCCTGTCGTGCCTGCCACTCCACTGCATCAACCTGGGCTTCAAGCACGCCCATTTCCGCATCGAGAAGAAGGATGTCCCCGCTGCGCACGCGTGCCAGCGGTCCGCCTGCAAAACATTCTGGCGTGACGTGAATCGCTGCGGGCACCTTGCCCGATGCACCCGACATGCGCCCGTCGGTGACCAATGCCACGCGAAAGCCCTGGTCCTGCAGCACGCCCAGCAGGGGCGTGAGCTTGTGCAGCTCGGGCATGCCGTTGGCGCGAGGACCCTGAAATTTGACCACTGCCACGAAGTCGCGCTGCAATTCACCGCGATCAAAGGCGCCCATCATCGCCTCCTGGCTTTCGAACACGATGGCCGGCGAACGCACGACACGGTGCTCAGGCTTGACGGACGAGGTCTTGATGACGGCGCGCCCGAGGTTGCCGACCAGCAGCTTCAGGCCGCCATCGGTACTGAACGGCGCGCCCGCGGGCGCCAGGACGCTGACGTCGCCGCTCGCCTTGGGTGTGTCACGCCAGGTCAGCGCCCCGTCCAGCAGCTCAGGCCGCTGGCGATAGGGATTCAGGCCGCCATCGCCCGCCACCGTCACCGTGTCGGCGTGCAGCAGCCCGGCATCGAGCAACTCGCCGATCAGGAACCCCATGCCACCGGCTGCCTGGAACTGGTCCACGTCGGCCTTGCCGTTCGGGTAGATGCGGGCAAGCAGCGGTACCACGTTCGAGAGGTCGTGGAAGTCGTCCCAGTTGATGACGATACCGGCGGCGCGTGCGATGGCGACGAGGTGGATCGTGTGGTTGGTGGAGCCGCCGGTGGCGAGCAAGCCGACGATGCCGTTGACAATCGCCCGCTCGTCGATGACGCGACCGATCGGGGTGTATTGCGGACCGAGCTCGCTGATCGCGATCGCCCGCGTTGCTGCGGCAGCGGTCAGTGCATCGCGCAATGGTGCATTGGGGTTGATGAAAGCCGCGCCCGGCAGGTGCAGCCCCATCACCTCCATCAGCATCTGGTTGCTGTTGGCCGTGCCGTAGAAGGTGCAAGTACCTGGGCTGTGATAGGAGCGCGCCTCTGAATCGAGCAGCACATCGCGGCCCACTTCGCCCTTGGCATAGCGCTGGCGAATGCCCGCCTTCTCATCGTTCGACAGCCCCGTTCCCATCGGCCCGGCGGGCACGAAGATGACTGGCAGATGGCTGAACTGCAGGGCACCGATCAGGAGCCCTGGAACGATCTTGTCGCACACGCCCAGGCACAACACAGCGTCGAACATGTTGTGCGACAAGGACACGGCGGTCGCCAGCGCGATCACGTCACGGCTGAACAGCGACAGCTCCATGCCCGGTTCGCCCTGGGTGACGCCGTCGCACATCGCCGGCACGCCGCCGGCGAACTGCGCAGTGGCGCCAGCCTCGCGCGCTGCTGCCTTGATGATCGCGGGGAATCGCTCGAAGGGCTGGTGCGCCGACAGCATGTCGTTGTAGGACGAGACGATGGCCAGGTTCGGCCGGTGCAGCTCGCGCAGCATGAGCTTGTCGCCAGCAGGTGCCGCCGCGAAGCCGTGCGCGAGGTTGGTGCAGCCCAGGGCCCTCCTCATCGGCCCTTTGCCGCGCGCGGCGTCCATGCGGACGACATAGGTCGAGCGCGTTGCGTGGCTGCGCCGGCGAATGCGTTCGGTGACGGTGGACAGGACAGGGTGGAGGGTCGATGCCATTGAGTTTCCGGGGGTTTGTTCAAGCAGTCCTGCGTTGCGTTCACTGCTCTTCGGGCCAGGTGCCACCGTCGCGCGCGACCAGCGCGCTGGCCGCTGCAGGGCCCCAGGTTCCGGCCGGATAGGGGCGGGGGCCGTTCGATGCTTCATCGTCGCGTTCCCAGGCGCGCAGGACCGGCTCGACCCAGCGCCAGGCCTGTTCCTGCTCGTCGCTGCGCACGAACAGGTTCAGCCGTCCGGCGATCGCCTCGAGCAGCAGGCGCTCGTAGCCGCCGACCCGCTTCTCGCCGAAGGCCTGGTCGAAGTCCAGATCGAGGCACACCGGCGACAGCGCTTCCGGGCGGCCCGAACCCTTGGCCGACAGCAGGTGCAACTCCAGCCCGTCCTCGGGTTGCAGCTTGATGACCAGCTTGTTGGGCGGGTTCGACCCTGGGAAGATGCTATGCGGGGTGGGCCGGAAGTTGACCACGATCTTTGACTCGACGGCCGCCATGCGCTTGCCCGTGCGCAGGTAGAAGGGCACGCCTGCCCAGCGCCAGTTCTGCACTTCGGTGCGCAGCGCTACGAAAGTCTCGGTGCGGCTCGTCGGCAGCACATCCGGTTCCTGCTGGTAGCCGACGACCGGCTGGCCGCCGAGCGAGCCGGCGCGGTACTGGCCGCGCACCACGTCGCGCAGCACCGTCTCGTCGGTGAAAGGCTTGAGCGAGTGCAGCACCTTGAGCTTTTCGTCGCGAATCGCGTTGGCGTCGTTGCGTGATGGTGGTTCCATCGCGATCATCGTCAGCAGCTGCAGGGCATGGTTCTGGATCATGTCGCGCAGCGCACCGGTGTGCTCGTAGAACTCGCCGCGCGTGCCCACGCCGATTTGCTCGGCCAGCGAGATCTGGATGTTTGCAATGTTCTCGCGCCTCCACAACGGCTCGAACAGGACATTGCCGAAGCGCAGCGCCATCAGGTTCTGCACTGCGGACTTGCCCAGGTAGTGGTCAATCCGGAAAGCCTGCGCCTCGCTGAACACGGCGCTGACGGCACGATTGATGGCCTGCGCGCTTTGCAGGTCGTGGCCAAGCGGCTTTTCGAGCACGACGCGGACACGCGGCCCATTCAGTCCGACGGCACCGATCTGCTCGCAGATCTGCGGGAACAGATGGGGGCTGGTGGCCAGGTAGAGCACCACCGTGTCCTGCCGGGAAACTCCACCACCCTCGCCGGTGCGCGGTGCGTCGAGCCATGATCGCAGCCGAAGGTAATCCGCCCGCTGCGACAGGTCGGCGCGCAGGTAATGC
>JBKJOM010000048.1:0-20186 GCA_046595775.1 Ramlibacter sp.
GTTGCCCTGCGGATCGAGGTCGACCATCAGCACGCGCTGGCCAACCTTCGCCAGACCAGCCGCCAGGTTCACCGTCGTGGTGGTCTTGCCGACGCCACCCTTTTGGTTGGCAACACAGAAGATCTTGGCCATCACTTGCTGATCGCCAGCTTGATGCCGAAGCCGAGCAGGAAGACTCCCGCGAGCTTTTCCAGCATCCGTCCAATGATCGGGTTGGCGCGCATGCGTTCAGCAAGGTGGTGCGTCAACAGCACCGCGATCAAGCCGTAGATGAAGGTGAGGACGGCGATGGTCAGTGCCATCAAAGCGAAGGTGGCTACGCCTTGGTGCTGCGCCGGGTCGACGAACAACGGGAAGAAGGCCATATAGAAGACGATCGCCTTGGGGTTGAGCAGCGTGATCAGGGCAGCCTGGCGAAAGTAGTGTCGCGGTTGAATACTCAGGATTGGTTTGGCACCGGGCTCGGCGATCAACATCCTGGCGCCTAGCCAGGCGAGGTACGCCGCGCCGGCCCACTGGACCGCATGAAAGGTTGCCGGGTATGCGGACAGCAGGGCCGCCACCCCGGCGACAGCCGCCCACATCAATACTTGGTCGCCCGCAATGATGCCGAAGGTTGCGCCGATGCCGCCGCGAATGCCCCCCTTGCCGGTGGAGGTGACCAGTGCGAGGTTACCGGGGCCGGGAATTGCCAGAAAAACGATGATCGCCGCGACGAATGCGCCGTAGTCGACTACGCCAAACATGAATTCCCCCGGAAATGGATGACTGAGTTTACGTTACGCTGAAGCGCGCCTTAACCACACGACGCAGCGTTCGGCAACCAAGCCAGGAACCTTCAGTTGTTCCACGTGAAACACAGTCACAACCTCAGGGAGCGCAGCGATTTCCGGATCGGGGACCTTGCCTTTCATCGCTGCCCAGAGGCCTTGGGGCGCCAAGCTCGACGCCGAAAGCGTCACGAAGTCAGCCAGCGAGGCGAAGGCACGGGAAGTGATCAGGTCGTATTGGCCGTTCAATTGCTCCACCCTCTGATGGATGCCGCGCAAGTTCGGCAGCTGCAAGGTGCCCGCGACCTGCTGGATGAACGCGGCTTTCTTGGCCACAGCATCCACGCAGTCGACCTGCAACTGCGGGCAGGCAATCGCAAGGACCACCCCCGGCAAGCCCGCCCCGGATCCGACATCCAGGACATTGGCGTGCTGCGCGGGTAATTGATGCAGTATCGGTTGCACAACAGCGAGGCTGTCCAGCAGGTGATGTGTCAGCATTTCGGCCGGCTCACGCAGGGCTGTCAGATTGTAGACCCTGCCCCACTTCGCGATCAGGCCCATGTATTGAAGCAGTTGGGCTTGCCGGGCGCCGTCCAACTTCAAGCCCAGCTCAGCCAAACCCGACTCCATGAGGTCGGCCAGTTCCTGGCTCATCCGGCCAACGCCTTGGCAGGGTCGGCCGGGTCAGGCGCGAAACCCTTCAGCCGGGATTTTTTCAAGTGAACCAAGAGGAGCGAGATGGCCGCCGGCGTGACCCCGGAGATCCTGGAAGCCAGTCCCAGTGTTTCCGGCCGATGCTTGTCGAGCTTTTGCCGCACCTCGATCGACAAGGCCGGAACCTGCATGTAGTCCAAGTCGGCCGGCAGCTGCAGATGCTCGTAGTGGGCCGCTCGCTCGACTTCTCCCTTCTGGCGCTCGATGTAGCCCGAATACTTGGACGCAATTTCCAGTTGCTCAACGACTGGCTCGAACAGCTCGCCCAGTGTTTCACGTGAAACATCGGGAGTGGCGTGCACGCCACCGGCCAAGGTCATCAGCTGCGCATACGTCACGTCGGGCCGGCGCAGCAGGTTGGCCAGGCTGTACTCGTGCTCCATGGCCTTGCCCAGCACTCGCTCGGATTCAGCTGCATCGACCGAGCGCGGATTGACCCACACGGAGTTCAAGCGCTGCAGCTCCCGGTCAATGGCATCGCGCTTGCGGCAGAAGGCGCCCCAGCGGGCATCGTCGACCAAGCCCAGCCGGCGCCCCGCCTCGGTCAGGCGCAGGTCGGCGTTGTCTTCGCGCAGCTGGAGCCGGAACTCGGCCCGGCTGGTGAACATGCGATAGGGCTCAGTCACACCCTTGGTGATCAGGTCATCCACCAGCACGCCCAGATAAGCTTCGTCGCGCCCGGGCAACCAGGCCTCCTGGTCCAGGCACTGCAGTGCCGCGTTCACCCCAGCGAACAAACCTTGGGCCGCGGCCTCTTCGTAGCCGGTAGTTCCATTGATCTGGCCCGCAAAGAACAAGCCGCCGATCGACCGGGTTTCGAAACTGCTCTTGAGCGAACGCGGGTCGAAGTAGTCGTACTCGATCGCATAGCCCGGCCGCAGGATGTGCGCGTTCTCCAGCCCGCGCATCGAGCGCACCAGGTCGTATTGCACATCGAACGGCAGGCTCGTCGAAATGCCGTTGGGGTAGATCTCGTGGGTCGTCAGGCCCTCAGGCTCGAGGAAAATCTGGTGGCTGTCCTTGTCGGCGAAGCGATTGATCTTGTCCTCGACGCTCGGGCAGTAGCGCGGCCCCACCCCTTCGATCTTGCCGGTGAACATCGGGCTGCGGTCAAAGCCGGAGCGGATGATGTCGTGGGTGCGCTCGTTGGTATGCGTCACCCAGCAAGGCATCTGGCGCGGATGCATCGCCGCGCAACCCATGAAGCTGAAAACCGGCACCGGATCATGGTCGCCGGGCTGCTCCTCGCACAGGCTGAAGTCGATGGTCCGTCCGTCCAGGCGTGGCGGTGTTCCGGTCTTCAGGCGCCCTTGCGGCAGCTTCAACTCCTTCAGGCGAGCGGAAAGCGAGATGGCCGGAGGATCACCGGCACGGCCCGCCTGGTAATTGCTGAGCCCCACGTGAATACGCCCATCCAGGAAAGTGCCGGCAGTCAACACTACAGCTCGCGATCGGAAGCGAATACCCACTTGCGTGACGGCGCCCACCACCCGGTCGCCTTCGACCATCAAGTCATCCACGGCTTGCTGGAAGAGCGTGAGGTTGGGTTGGTTCTCCAAGCGATGCCGAATGGCGGCCTTGTAGAGAATCCGGTCGGCCTGGGCGCGTGTAGCACGCACCGCCGGCCCTTTGGAGCCGTTCAGGATGCGGAACTGGATGCCGCCTTCATCGGTCGCAATGGCCATCGCACCCCCGAGTGCATCGACCTCCTTGACCAGGTGCCCCTTGCCGATCCCGCCGATCGACGGGTTGCAGCTCATCTGTCCGAGCGTCTCGATATTGTGCGTGAGCAGCAGTGTCTTGCAACCCATGCGTGCCGCCGCCAGGGCGGCCTCTGTCCCGGCGTGGCCGCCGCCGACCACGATGACGTCGAATTCTTGGGGGTAGAGCATGGAGTGGGCCGCTGTCTGGTCAGCTCTTTGATTTTACCGACGGGCGGCGCCGCGCCGCCGCAAGCAGTAACTGCCCCTGTGGGGCCACCCCATATGAGGTGAGAATGGAACGGTGCAGCATGAAAATCTTTCGCGAGACTCCGATGAGCTGATGTGCGCGGTGCTCCGCGGGGAAAAGCCAGCCTGGCCATCTGGCATGGGCGCTGCGCAACGCGCGAACCTGGCCAACCGTTCGGATTTTCATGGGGTGGGCCCGCTGCTGTACGCTCACCTCCCGTCCAGTGACTGGCCCACCGCCGTTTGGCAAGAGCTGCGAGTGCATGCCGTGCAGCAAGCGATGTGGGAACTTCGCCACCACCAGGTTTTGACGCAGGCGCTGGCGGCGCTGGATGTCATCGGTGTCCAGCCGGTCCTGATCAAGGGCACTGCACTGGCCTATTCGCTCTACGCCGACCCGGTTCTGCGCACTCGGGGCGATACAGATCTAATCGTGCCGATCAGTTCCAGACACCGGGTGCATCAGGTGCTTGTGTCCATGGGATTCGAGCGCGTCCTGGGAGTTAGCGGCGAATTCGTTAGTTACCAGGCGAACTATACCCGGCGCGCGCCGGATGGCAGCTCGCACACACTCGATGTGCATTGGAAGATCAACAACTCCGAATTGCTCTCGCGATTGTTCACGTACGACGAGCTGGTGCATGATGCCCGGCCTTTGCCTCAACTTTCTCCGCGCGCACTTGGGGCCTCTCCGGTGCAAGCGCTGCTGCTGTCCTGCATGCATCGATCGACGCACAAGCAGAATCCGTACTACGTGAATGACGAGCCTCACCACGACGCCAATCGCTTGATCTGGCTTTACGACATCCATCTCCTCGCTGGTACATTGAGCACCAGTGAGTGGGAACAGTTCGCAAGCTTGGCGTCAAAAAAGCACTTGCGCGCGGTATGCCTGGAGGGAATGCAGCAAGCACACAGCTGCTTTCGTACCGCGTACCCTGCGCAGGTTTTGACCGCCCTCACCGAACCGGGCGCGCGCGAACCCGCCGCGCACTACCTGAATGGAAGCAAGCTGCGTCAACAGTGGATGGATTTCTGGGCGTTGGACACTTTCAGCACCCGACTTGGCTTCGCCCGCGAGCTCTTTTTTCCGCCGCCAGCCTATATGCGAACCAAGTATGGAGATGAATCGCAGTGGCTACCTTGGCTCTACCTGCGCAGGGCTGCCACCGGCGTGGTCAAAAAAGTGGTCGGCGGTCGAGCCGCGTCATGAACTTGTGCTGTGACCGCCTGAATGAATCAAGCTGCTGCTGAAACGCTTTCGGTACCTGCTGCGAGCACGACTCCGTCCCATGCACGACCGGCGCGGAGCGGGCTATTCCCTTGGTACGATTCCGGTTGGCTCCATCGATATTGGGAAGCGGTCGCGATTGTCGAGCGGATAAGGCCCCAAATGAGTCCAGTGTTTCTGGACGCCATGAGTGTGTTCCATACTTCGCCGCAGGCGGCAACAGTGCGCGCGGATGCGATCTTTACTCCGGGCGACCTGCAGCAGATCCGCCAGGTCATTGCTGGACTCAAACCGCCCGACCTCGAACTGCATGAAGCGGCGCGGTTCAAACGCCTGCTCGTTCACGATCATCCATTCTTCACCGAGCTTCAACATCGCATCGCTCCACTTGTCAGTGAGGCCGTCGGGGAGCCGGTCGAGCTTTCGTACAACCTGCTAAGCCTCTACGCGGCGCAGGGCCAGTGTTCAGTTCATTTGGATGCTCCCTACGCGAAATGGAGTCTGGACCTTTGCGTGAATCAGAGCTGTGTTTGGCCAATTCACATCGGCGCAGTCAGGCCGTGGCCGAAACCGGACGACACGCTTTGGGCACGTCCTGATTGGGAGAGCGAAATCAAGCGGTCTGCGCAGTACAACTTCCAGACCTATAGCTTGCAGCCGGGAGAAGCGCTCCTGTTCTCCGCGAGCAGCCAATGGCACTACCGCGATCTCATGCCTGACCACGTTGGGTCGCAATTCAGCGACGTGTTGTTCTTTGATTTCATGCCGCGGGGGACGTCCGAACTCGCATTGCCGGAGAACTGGGCTCGGCTGTTTGGAATTCCTGAGCTGCAGGGTATTTAGGGCGTGGCGGAAGGTACCAGGTGCTCCCTGCTACGCCATGGGAATAACGTCGAACGCTACGCTGATCCGCATCTCCTTGGGTCCGGTTGGCGCCGTCGCGTGAGGAACCCAAGAAGGAAACAGCACGAGCCGGCCGGGTTTGGGTGCGATCGAGTTAACGCTCCAAGGAGGATCCATCTCCAATTCATCAGGAAGGGCGCCTAAGAGCAAGGTCCCGGCATTGGTCTTCTGAAAGGCGTCGACTCCCGTCACATAGTAGACCCCACTGAGCCAACCGGCAGGATGAATGTGCGCTACCTGCCGCCCTCGTTCCCTGCAAACCACGGCCCACGCTTGCAGTCGGGCGCGTTGTGGAGTCTCTGTGAAGGGGTCAGGTCCGCGTTCGAGCCTGGTCGCATACCCGTCCACCTCGGCCACGATCTTGGCCAGCAGCGACTCGACCGCATGATCACCCGGCTGTTGCAGTCGCAGTGTTTGCAAACCATCGCGCGTCGCCTTTCCTTTCGGATCTGGTCCAAGAGTCGGGTTGCGCAAAATTTCTTCCTTCAGCGCGGTGCGGAAAGCCGCGTCGCCACCAAACCCCTGGGGGGCCGGCAGGTCGCTGATTGACGTGAATCTCTGATGCGGCACCATCGCTGCTGCCTCCCGCCTTTGACCGAGCACTGCAAGCGCGAGGGCACGGTGGTACCGCGCATTGGAGTCGGCAGGGGCCAGCGCCAGCCTCACGTCGCATTGGCGCAAGAGTGCGGGCCACTCGCCGTTTCGCCGTGCCAATTCCAACGCCAGACCAAGCAGCACGGGGTGCGTCGGCTCCAATTTTGTTGCGGCGTCCCGCGCCATCTCCAGGCTGTCAGCGGCCAAGAGCAATTCAAACCGGAGAACGCGTGCGTCCGCATCGCCCGGAGACACAAGGAGGTAGCGATCGACCAATTGCAACGCGGCGGCAGGGTGATCAGATTCAACCAGTGCATCGGCCAACAGCAGCGTCAACTGGCGCTGATGAGGGTGGCGTTCGAGGGCCTCGCGCAGAATCGGAACGGCAGCGCGAGGGCAGCCTGTCATCAACAGACTCTCCGCGAGCCGCACCCATGCCGTTGCGTTGCCAGGCTCCCGCTCGGTCGCCTCCCGCAGAATTTGCGTCACCACAGGAAGCGGTCCCACGCGGGTAATCGTTGGCCATTCCATTGGTTATCTCATGGTCGGTTTGCCGTGGGTGCGGCGTGACGATAATAGCGGGTATAACTTTCCAGATGACCAGCCCACTCGCCAAGTTCCTTGCCCTGTCGCGACCCGATCAGCACGTGCTGCTGGCAGCGCTCCTGACGCTGCCCCTGTTCTGGCTGGGGCTGCGGGTCGTGGGATTCGCTCGCTTGGCTGCCTGGAGCTCCCGCCATCACACTTCCGAGCAAGTGCTCCCACGTTCGCAGGCGGTGAACGTGGCAAAGTTGGTTGGCACGGCAGCTGGGTATACGATTGGCCAGCCCACCTGTTTGACCCGCTCGCTGGTGCTTGGCTGGCTGCTACGACGTCGCGGTTTCGCCAGTGACTTACGCATCGGTGTGCGTAAGATTGCGGGGCAGCTTGACGCGCACGCCTGGCTTGAGCTTGAAGGTCAGCCTCTCAACGACGTTCTGGACGTTGCCGACCGCTACCCTCCGTTCAACGAACCTCTCTCCGCCGGCGTCATTGTGGCTCGCTGAGGCCGCCAGTTGTCTTGAAGTCATGAGCGGTATTTGCGGCATCTTCTGTCTCGACGACTCTCCTTTCGACAGGCAATTGCTGGAGCGCATGACGGACGGTCTGGTATTTCGGGGCCCGGATGCGCGGGACACCTGGGCCGACGGGCCGGCCGGCCTCGGTCACACACTGCTGCGCACCACCTTTGAATCGAAAAATGAACGCCAGCCCCACACTCTTGACGGCCTTGTGTGGATCACGGCCGACGCCCGCATCGATGCACAACCCGAGCTGAAAAGGAAGCTGCAAGGCCAGGGCCGAACCGGGTTGGCGGGGACCAACGACTGCGAACTCATCCTGCACGCGTACTTGGCCTGGGGAGAAGACTGTGCCCAGCACTTGCTGGGTGACTTCGCATTTGCGATCTGGGACGGGCCGCGCAGAAGAATGTTCTGCGCACGCGATCACTTCGGAGTGAAGCCATTGTTTTATGCCCGTGTCGGGCAGCACATTGTGGTGAGCAACACACTGAACTGCGTACGCATGCATCCGGCGGTTTCAGACCAGCTGCACGACCTGGCGATCGCTGACTTCCTGCTCTTCGAAGTGAGTCTGGATCCGGCAAGTACGGCTTTCGCTGACATCCGACGCCTGCCACCGGCGCATAGCCTTACTTGTTCGGTGCAAAGCCTGGCGGTGAAGCCGTACTGGTCGCTTCCCCGCGATCTCGGCGTCCGGTACCGACCCGCCGGCGACTATGTGGCGCACTTCACTGCCCTGCTGGACCAAGCCGTTGCGGACCGTTTGCGCACTGACCGTGTCGTCATCCAGATGAGTGGCGGATTGGACTCGCCGGCGGTAGCCGTGGCGGCCAAGCGTTTGATGGACGCTCGGTCCGCATCGTTCGAACTCCGTGCCTGCACGATTGTCTACGACCGTTTAATTCCGGACCAGGAGCGCCGCTATGCGGGATTGGTGGCGGAACACCTTGGCATCCCCATTGACTACTTTGTGGCCGACGACTACGAGTTGTACGGTTCACATGCGAAGCGGACCACTCACTTTGCGGAGCCCGTCCATAACCCCGATCATGCTGTCTTTGCCGACTCAGTCGCCCGGTCCGCAACGTTCAGCCGCGTCGCGTTGACGGGTTGGGACGGTGACGCCCTCCTCAACGAGTCGCCCAAACCGTTCTTTCGCAGCCTGTGGAAAAAGCGTCACTATGTCCGCCTCCTGGTCGGGATCGCGCGGTACGGGCTGTTGCAACGCAGGTTGGTGCCGCTCACTGCGCGAGGCTGGCTTCGACGCGCTATCTCCGGGAGCAGCGATATCGCGCCCGACTTTCCGCCGTGGATCAACCCAGCCTTGGAAAAGCAGTTCGACTTGCGCAATCGGTGGGACGCTTTCCAGGCTGAGTCGAAGCCGGCGCATCCCCTTCGCCCCTACGCCTACCGGATCCTCGAACAAGTTATGCAGCTGTCGTCTTTTTTCGACCTATACGACCCTGGCATCACTGGCGAACCCATTGAATACCGCCATCCCTTTCTGGATTTGCGGCTGATTGAATACTGCCTGTCGCTGCCGCCAATGCCTTGGTGTGTCAAGAAATCAATTTTGCGGATCGCCATGAATGGCTGCCTCCCAGAAACCGTGCGGCAGCGTCCAAAAACCCCCATGGCGGGTCTCCCGTGTTTCGAGTCGCTGCAGCGGCCAGATACCCGATGGGTCGATGACTTCACCGGCGCCGCCTGCATTGACCGCTTCGTCGAAACTGCTAATATTCCAGTAAACTGGTTAAGCTCGGATTCGCGCGCGGCCTGGACGAATCTGCGGCCGCTCAGTCTCAACTTTTGGCTTGACAGCCTGTCCACAGAGCCAACAACTGCACCCAGTTCACAAGGTCCGCAATGAAGCCTAAGGTCGAGAACCAGCCAAAGAAGCCGTACCATGCACCTGTGCTTCAGGTGTATGGGAGCATTCAGGCGTTGACCAAGGCCGTGGGCAACACTTCGACGAAGGGCGACAACGGGACCTTCGGGAGCTACAAGAAAACCGCTTGAGGCTCGCGCCGCGGTCCGCCTGCCGCGATTCTCGCCCTCCCGATCCAATGGGCGCTTCAGTTAACCCAATGGCCTATTCTTGTTCCGTCTATGGCTTGGGGCTCCAGTACAACCAATTCATTGCAGGCCTCAGCGGTCTCGGGCCGCCCGCCCGAGTTGACGTGCAGCTGACTCTGGGAGCGATGCCACCGAAAGGGACTGGGGGCGTCGCCGATGCACAGTCGTACCACGTCAGCCCGAGCGTGGACGCCTCAGGGCGCCCCGCTGTGTCGGTGTGGCGTCTTCTAGGCGGCAAGTATTTCCGCATTGAATATGCGGACCGTACAGCAATCATCGCCGACGCATCGGGTAGCGCCATCTGGGCAACATGGCCCGACACCGCAAGCGTCGAAGACACCGCCACCTACTTGCTGGGCCCTATCCTGGCTTTCGTCCTGCGTCTGCGTGGCGTGGCTTGCCTTCATGCGAGTGCTGTGGCGATAGGCAACACGGCCATCGCCCTGGTGGGCCCCTCGGGCTCCGGCAAATCATCGACCGCGGCCGCCTTTGCGCGATTGGGGCATTCCGTGTTGACGGATGACGTACTCGCACTCGCCGACCACGGGGATCGCTTTGACGTCCAACCCGCCTACCCGCGCATCCGGCTTTGGCCTGAATCGGTCGGCTCGCTGTTCGGTTCCGTGGATGCTTTGCCCCGCATAACGCCGACCTGGGACAAGCGTTTCCTCGACCTGAATGGTCCGGTCTACCGGTTTCACCGCAAGCCTCTCCCCTTGAGAGCAATATATTTTCTGGCCGAGCGAAGCCAGGGCGCAGGACGTTGCACCGTGGAAAGCCTTAGCCCGCGAGCGGCTTTCATGGACCTGGTGACGAACACCCACGCGAACTATCTGCTCGATCGGGACCAGCGCGCCCAGGAATTCGAACTGCTCGGCCGGCTGGTTCAGAAAGTGGTTCTCAGGCGGATCACGCCCAGTTCCGATCTGGGCGGAATCTTCGAAGTGTGCCAAGCTATCAAGGATGACCTTGAGGTGAACACTTATGAAGATGCCGACCAGTTATAGCCTGCTGGGCCACGGCGAATTGATTGCCACCGGCCCACGCATACAGGCCTACGCCCGGGCGCTGAAGGGCGCGATCCGGCCGGGCTGCGTGGTCGTGGATGTTGGGGCGGGCACCGGCATCTTCGCACTGCTGGCTTGTCAATACGGCGCGAGTCATGTCCACGCGGTGGAGCCCGACGATTCGATCCTGCTCGGGCGCGCGATGGCCGCAGCCAATGGCTATGAAGGGCGGATCACTTTCCATCAATGCCTGTCAACCCAGCTCACGCTCGAGACTCCCGCCGACGTCATCATTTCAGACCTGCGCGGCGTCGTGCCGCTGCTTCAGCACCACATCCCCGCAATCATTGACGCTCGACATCGCTTGTTGGCCGAACGAGGCGTCCTAATTGCCCGTTGCGACACGTTACGGGCGGCCTTGGTGGACAGCCCGCAGCTTTACCAGAGGTACGCCGAGCCTTGGCTTCACAACGACTTGGGGCTAGACCTTCGAGCCGCCCATCGCTTTGTCTGCAACAGCTGGCGGAAAGTCCACGCCAAGCCCGAGCAGCTGTTGTCGACGCCTCAGACATGGGCAACACTGGACTACCACTCGATAGACAGTTCTGACGTCGCAGGCGACCTGGTGTGGACGATCGAGCGCGGGGGTACCGCGCACGGATTTCTGCTCTGGTTCGACACCGACTTGGGCGATGGCATCGGCTTTTCCAATGCGCCGGACCAGCCGGAGCTGCTGTATGGCCAGGCGTTTTTTCCGCTGGAGGAGCCTGTCGGGCTGGCCGCGGGGGACAAGGTCAGAGTCCAACTGCGGGCAGACCTGGTGGATGGCGACTACATATGGTCCTGGAACACGGATTTCCTAAGGACCGGAGACGTTCCAAAAGCGGGATTTCGGCAGTCGACTTTCTACAGTGCGCCCCTGTCCATGGCCATGCTCAAAGAATGGGAGGCGGGCTTCATCCCGCACTTGTCGGATGCATCCCAGCTTGAGCGCGACTGCCTTGCTCTTGTAGACGGGACCGCACCACTCGGTGACATCGCTCACGAGCTGTGTCGGCGATTCCCAAACCGGTTCGCCCGTTGGCAGGATGCTCTAACCTATGTGAGCAACTTGGTGCGACGCAGTTAAATTGAGGAACGCAATGATGAATTTGGAGGACAAGGTATCGATTCCCACGCAAGTCATGGCAAGACAAGTCGGCGAAGAAGTGGTCATCCTCGATCTTGCGAGTGGCACTTACTTCGGGCTGGATCCAGTGGGGGCGCGAATCTGGCAGATGATGGGCGAAGGCAAAACGCTTTCAGCAATCTGCGACGCCATGCTTCAAGAGTATGAAGTTCGGCGTGCAGATGTCGAGCGTGATCTGGTGGCGTTGACGAACGATTTGCGAGCGCGTGGATTGATTGCTCCTGGTTAACCCATGCGGCGGATTCGTCAAGCGCTGCAGGCGTCCTTCGGCCGGCACTGTCGGCCGGCACTAGCGCTGCCCAACCAGTTGTAATAAAATGTTGCAACCCCGGTCCTGGCGTCGCCGCGAGCCGGGATACCAAGTTTGCACACCCTTGACACTTCTACCTGCGCTTTGGATCTGCACACATTCCTTGCATGGAACCGTGCAGCAATGCCGACATTGCGGGGTTGTTACGTTGGGATGGCCCGCCCGCTGGCTGTCACGGAGTGAAGCGCAGTGCGTTCTGCCCTACCATAGGCTGCTCATCCGCTTGGCGCACTCATGATGGTCGGACCCAAGATCTATATCGCCGGCCACCGGGGCATGGTGGGCAGCGCCATAGTGCGCACGCTCCAGGCGGAAGGCCATACGCGCTTCATGCTGCGCACCCGCGGCGAATGCGACCTGACCAACCAGCGCGTCGTCCTGGACCTCTTCGCCAAGGAGCGCCCCGACGAGGTGTATCTCGCTGCCGCCCGCGTGGGTGGCATCCACGCCAACAACACCTACCCCGCCGAGTTCATCTACAGCAACCTGATGGTGCAGGCCAACGTGATTCACGCCGCTTACCTGCATGGCGTGAAGCGACTGCTGTTCCTCGGGTCCAGCTGCATCTACCCGCGCATGGCGGCACAGCCCATGACCGAAGAGGCGTTACTCACCGGCTACCTCGAGCCGACCAACGAGCCTTATGCCATCGCCAAGATCGCCGGCATCAAGATGTGCGAGAGCTACAACCGGCAGTACGGCACCGACTACCGAAGCGTCATGCCGACCAACCTGTACGGGCCTGGCGACAACTACCATCCCGAGAACAGTCACGTGGTCCCGGCGATGCTGCGACGCTTCCACCAGGCACGCCTGGAGGGCGCCGAAACGGTGAGCGTATGGGGCACCGGCAAGCCCAAACGCGAGTTCCTCTACGTTGACGACATGGCAGCCGCTTGCCTGCATGTCATGAACATGCCGACGGCGGACTGGAAAGCCAACACCGCCCCCATGCGGGGCCTGCTCAATGTCGGCTACGGCACCGACGTCAGCATCGCGCAGCTCGCCCGCAGCGTAGCCGCAGTAGTGGGTTACAAGGGCAAGATTACGTTCGACAGCAGCAAACCCGACGGCACACCGCGAAAGCTTCTCGATACATCCCGCCTGCTGGGCTTGGGCTGGAAGCCGCAAGTCGACCTCCAGCAAGGCTTGGCACAGGCCTATGCAGACTTCCAGGCGCAGTCCCAACCGCTGATAGCGGCCTGACACCGAATCCCCCGGTCCGCCCTCGCGCGGCGCCGCTCCAGAACATGCGCGAGTACAACGCCCAAAAAAGAATCCTCGTGACCGGCGGCGCCGGCTTCCTGGGATCCCACCTGATCGACCGGCTGCTCGCCGACGGCCATGAAGTCGTCTGCGCCGACAACCTCTTTACGGGCAGCAAGCGCAACATCGCCCACCTGCACAGTAACCCGCGTTTCGAGTTCCTGCGGCACGACGTCACCTTCCCGCTCTACCTCGAGGTCGACGAGATCTACAACCTGGCCTGCCCCGCCAGCCCGGTGCATTACCAGCACGACCCGGTGCAGACCACCAAGACCAGCGTGCATGGCGCGATCAACATGTTGGGCCTGGCCAAGCGGTTGAAGGCGCGCATTTTCCAGGCGTCGACCAGCGAGGTGTATGGCGACCCCACCGTGCACCCGCAGCGCGAGGACTACTGGGGCAACGTCAATCCAATCGGCATCCGGTCCTGCTATGACGAAGGCAAGCGATGTGCCGAGACGCTGTTCTTCGACTACTACCGCCAGCACCAGCTGGACATCAAGGTCGCGCGCATCTTCAACACCTACGGCCCGCGCATGCATCCGAACGACGGCCGCGTGGTGTCGAACTTCATCGTGCAGGCACTGAAGAACGAGCCGATCACGATCTACGGAGACGGCAGCCAGTCGCGCTCCTTCTGCTATGTCGATGACCTGGTCGAAGGATTCGTTCGTTTCATGGACACACCGGCCGACCTTCCAGGACCGGTGAACCTGGGCAACCCGAACGAGTTCACGATCCGTGAACTCGCAACGAAGGTGATCGAGCTGACCGCTTCGCGCTCGGAGATCGTGTCGCGTCCCCTGCCCAGCGATGACCCTCTGCAGCGCCAACCCGATATCTCGCTGGCACGTAAGCGGCTGGGCTGGGAGCCGAAGGTGCAGCTGGACGAGGGCTTGCGCAAGACCATCGACTACTTCGACCAACTGTTGAAGTCGGCCTGATCGATGTGCGGGGTTGCTGCGGCTTACGCCTATGCGGCCCACGCGCCAGGGGTTGACCGGGAAGAACTGAGGGCAGTGCGCGACCACATGGCCGCGCGCGGACCTGACGGCGAAGGCGAATGGTTTTCGCGCGACGGTCGCGTGGGTCTGGCGCATCGCCGCCTCGCCATCATCGATCTGTCAACGCGCGGGCACCAGCCCATGGCATCCGCCGATGGCCAACTCCTTGTCAGCTTCAACGGCGAGATCTACAACTACCGCGAGCTGCGAACGCAATTGATGGCACGCGGTCGCATGTTCACCAGCGAATCGGACACCGAAGTGCTCCTGCAGCTGTACCAGGAGCACGGTACCGCCATGCTCTCCATGTTGCGCGGCATGTTTGCGTTCGCGCTGTGGGACACGCAGCGCGGCGCAATGCTGGTCGCGCGCGACCCGCTGGGCATCAAGCCGCTCTACTACGCCACCGGCGGCGGCATATTGCGTGTTGCATCGCAAGTGAAGGCGCTGCTGCAAGCCGACGTCGACACGTCGCCCGACCCGGCCGGCCATGCGGGCTTCTTCCTTTGGGGCAGCGTGCCCAACCCCTGGACGCTGTACCGCGGCATCAAGGCGCTGCCGGCAGGCCACTTCATGTGGACCGATGCCAGGGGCACCGCCGAGCCGCAGGCCTATTGCAAGGTCAGCGACGTCCTGGCGCAAGGCGCGGATCATCCTGCAGTCGGCACCCGCGAAGAGGCCCTCTCCCAAATTGGCAGCGCGATACGTGAGAGCCTGCAGGCCCACCTGGTGTCCGATGTGCCGGTGGGCCTGTTCCTGTCAGGCGGACTCGACTCCACGCTGCTGGCCTCGATGGTGGCCGCCCAGGGCGTCCAGCCGCGAACGATCACCCTAGCGTTCTCCGAATACGCCGGTACGCCACTGGATGAAACACCGCTGGCCGAATCGATCGCGCAACTGCTGCACGCCGACCACTCGACGGTGACGGTGCGCAAAGCCGACTTCGGCGCCGAGCGCGAGAAGCTCCTCGCCGCGATGGACCAGCCATCGATCGATGGCGTCAACTCGTGGTTTGTCGCGCGCGCTGCCGCGAGCCGTGGACTGAAGGTCGCGCTCTCAGGGCTCGGCGGCGACGAGTTGCTCGGCTCCTACCCGAGCTTTCGCCAGATCCCCTTGCTCACCGGCCTGGCCGGTCCGCTGTCCCGTGTACCGGGGCTGGGGCTCGTGGTGCGACAGTTGTCCGCGCCGCTGGTGCGTCAGTTCACGTCGCCCAAGTACGCCGGCTTGCTGGAATATGGCGGCTCCACCGGCGGCGCCTATTTGCTGCGCCGCGCGCTGCACATGCCCTGGGAGTTGCCGCGCCTGATGGACCCCGACATGGCGCGCGCGGGCTGGAGCGACTTGCAGACCGTGGCCCGCTTGACCGACACGGCGCAGACTGCAGGGGAAAAACCCAGCCGGCTCGCGATCAGTGCGCTGGAGACGTCGTGGTACATGCGGCATCAGTTGCTGGCCGACGCTGACTGGGCGGGCATGGCGCACTCGCTGGAAATCCGCACGCCATTGGCCGACATCGAGCTGATTCGACGCTGCGCGCCTTGGTTCGCGGCGCATCCCAGCCTGACCAAACGCGACGTCGTACATGCCGCCGCCCCCGACCTGCCGGCTGAAATATTGAACCGGCCCAAGAGCGGGTTCAGTGTGCCAGTCCGTGAATGGCTCGGCGCGCCCTCGCCTTCGACACGCGGCCTGCGGGGTTGGAGCAAATACGTCTACAGCCGGCAGTGGCCGCGGCCGACATTGCGCTCGCAGGCCGACGAGCACACGCGCCGCGTCCTGGTCTCCACACTCGCTCCGGGCAATGGTGGAGTCAACGCGATGACCGGCTTCGTCATTCGGGCCCTCGCGCGCAAGGGCATGGAGCCGGTCATTGCCCACTACGCCACCTACAGCACGAAACCGGCGCTGTCGGTACCCGTGTTTCGCCTGGGGCAGCGGCGCCCCGGACGGCAACGTGGCCTGGCTTACGACGCCCGCGAGATCCACGGAATCGGCACCTGGCTGCCCGAACTCGAGTTCACGCACTACGCCCCCACGCAGCACTGGCGCGAACTGATGGACAGTTGCGATGCCTTTGTGGTCGTCTCGGGCAACGTACTGGCCGGCACGGCCTTTCTCGAAACAGGCCGCCCCTACCTCGCCTGGGTCGCGACCGATTGGGAGGGCGACCGGTGTGACCGCGTGCGCCACTTTCCCTGGCCGCGGCGAATTCTGGATTGGTGCGTCAACGGCCCGATGATCAAGCGGCTTGAGCAGCGGCTGCTGCGCGGCGGCCGCATCGTGGCGCTCAGCGAGTACACGGCCGCGATGCTGGAGTCGCGAGCGGGCAGGCCGCTGTACAGCGCGGTGCTGCCGGTTCCCGTGGACACCGCTGTGTTCACGCCGCGCCCAGACGCGAGGGTGGCCGGCCGCATCGGTTTCGCGGGGCGCTTCAATGATCCCCGCAAGAACATCGACCTGCTGCTTGCTGCGGAAGCCCAGTTGCGGCAGCTGGGCCACGATGTGACCGCCGTGCTGATTGGAGACGCGCCGGATACCCGAGTGACCCGTCTCGTCGCGAAACTGGGGCTGGGCGGCCACGTTGCCTTCCGCCCCGGCCTGTCGCGGCTGGAAATGCGCGATTGCCTTCAGACGCTTGACGTCTTCATCCTGCCGTCGCATCAGGAGGGCCTATGCATATCCGCGCTCGAGGCCATGGCTTGTGGCGTGCCGGTGGTATCCACCCGCTGCGGCGGCCCGCAGGAGTTTGTGCTCCCCGGTGTCACCGGCGACCTGGTCGACTCCTCACCCCGCGCGATGGCGCATGCCGTGGCGAGTATCCTTGACAACCCGGTGCTGCGGGAGAGGATGTCGCAGGCGGCACGGCGACTGGTCGAGGAGCGTTACAGCCAGGGCCGCGCAGAGGAAATCTTCTGGCAGGAACTGGTGGCCGCCTTCCCCGACCTCGCACCGCGCCGCCGCCACACCGGCTTCAGCGCACCATTGCCCCTGGACACCCATGCGAGCTTCTAGCACTGACGACAACCCCTTCGGTCACGATCACGTCACCGTGATCGAGCCGCCGCGCGGCTGGCGCATGCTCGACTGGCGCGAGCTGTGGGCTTATCGCGAGTTGCTGTGGGTGCTGATGGCTCGCGACGTGAAGGTGCGCTACAAGCAGACGGTGCTGGGGGCGGCATGGGCGGTGATTCGGCCCTGCACCGCGATGGTGATTTTCAGCGTGGTGTTTGGTCACTTCGCGCGCATGCCTTCCGATGGCCTGCCCTATCCCATATTTGTCTACGCAGGATTGCTGCCCTGGACGTTTTTCGCGGCGGCCATCTCGACATCGGGCCAGTCCTTGATCGGCTCTTCGCACCTCGTGAGCAAGGTCTACTTTCCCCGGATCATCATTCCACTGGCATCGGCTGGTTCTGGCATGGTGGATCTCCTTGTGTCGGCGCTCATCCTGGTGGGCATGATGGCCTGGTACGGTGTCGGCTGGAGCTGGAACCTGCTGGCCGCACCGCTGCTGCTGGCCGCTGTCGTCCTCGCAGCGCTAGGCGTGGGTACGCTGCTCGCCGCACTGACAGTGACTTATCGGGACTTCGCGCACATCACGCCTTTCCTCGTGCAGATCTGGATGTACGTGACGCCCGTGGTCTTTCCGGTCACTATCGTTCCCACCGAATGGCGCTGGCTGTTGTACCTCAATCCCATGTGCGGCTTGGTGGAAGCATTCCGCTCCGCGTTCCTCGGCCGCCCCTTCGATCTGTGGGCGATCATGGCGTCGTTGGCAGTCTCGCTCCTGGTGATGGCGATCGGCATCGCCTATTTTGAAAAGGCCGAGCGCCGCTTCGCGGACATCATCTGACCATGGCCAGCTCGCCGCCTTCTCGGACTTCGGCCAGCGTCCCGTTTCGACGGCAGGCGATAGAGGCGGCGCGGCGCGTTGGGCACGCTTTAGGTGTTGACTTGCGTCGCCACCGACCGACAAAGGAAGTCGAAGACACCAGCCACGCCGCGCTCTTTGAATCCATGGTCTCCCTGCGCGACGCCACACGAAGCAGCGCGAGCCCGTCCGACGAGCTGGAGTTTGTCGAGTTCTGTCGACAGCATCTCTCACAATCCAGCGCCCAGTTGCTGCAGGATCTCTTCGTCTTGCACCAAACGGGTCAACGCCGCGAAGGCTACTTTGTCGAGTTCGGTGCAACGGACGGGGTGAACATCAGTAACACCGTTCTGCTCGAACGCGAATATGGGTGGACCGGCGCCTTGGCGGAACCGGCACGCTATTGGCAGGAAGCGCTGCATGCCAACCGCCGGTGCGCCATCTCGACCGACTGTATCTGGCACTCAAGCGGCCAGATGCTCGCATTCAACGAAACGCCGGACCGCGAGTACTCGACCCTGGACCACCTGTCCACGGGTGACTGGCATGCTGCCCGGCGCACGCAGGGGCTGCGCTACAACGTCCCCACCCTCTCCCTGAACGACTGGCTCGAACGCCTAGACGCCCCACAGCAGATTGACTATCTCTCGATCGATACCGAAGGCTCTGAGTTCGACATCCTCAACGCTTTCGACTTCACCCGCCGCCACATCCACATCATCACCGTCGAACACAACTTCACTCCCAGCCGGGAGGGGATTCAAACTTTGATGGCACGGAACGGTTACCAGAGAAAATTCGAGCAATTTTCCCGCTGGGACGACTGGTACGTGAAGGGCTGACCCGATGAAAGACCCGGCGGTCCTCGTCGAAAACCTGTCCAAGCGGTATTGGTTAGGAAGCGGCACCGCAGGGCATGGCACGCTCTACGACCAGATCGGACAATTGCTGCGTGCGCCTTTCCAGCGCGCCAGCAATGGTCGTACTTCAACCACCGGCGCTGAAACTTTTCTGGCCTTGCAGGATGTCAGTTTCGAGCTGCGCCCGGGTGAAGTCGCCGGTGTCATTGGCCGCAATGGCGCAGGCAAGAGCACGCTGCTCAAGATCCTTAGCCGCATCACGGCGCCGACCAGTGGCCGGGTGATGTTCAGGGGCCGGCTCGCCAGCCTGCTTGAGGTGGGCACCGGATTTCACCCGGAGTTGAGTGGCCGCGAAAACATCTATCTCAACGGTGCAATTCTCGGCATGACGCGGGCGGAGGTCAGCCGCAAGTTCGACCAGATCGTTGACTTCGCCGAGATCGAGAAATTCGTCGACACACCAGTGAAGCACTATTCGAGCGGAATGTATGTGCGGCTCGCGTTCGCGGTCGCCGCACACCTGGAGACCGACATCCTGTTGGTCGATGAGGTCCTGGCCGTTGGAGACGCCCAATTCCAGCGCAAGTCGCTTGGAAAGATGAACGAGGCAGCGCGCAGCGGGCGGACAGTGGTGTTCGTGAGCCACAACCTGAGCGCCGTTCGCCAGTTGTGCACTAAGGCCCTATTACTGGAGCGGGGTCAACTGATATTTGACGGCGCCGTCAACGAAGGGCTGGCCGCCTACGAAAAGTCCTTTTCCACTGGCGGCCTGACCGACGACGCCCACTTTGAGGGCTCGCTCAAGGCCGAGGTCACCTTCGAGCGGCTGGTGTGCCGCCAAGGAGGCACGGTGGTGACTGCAATAGATCCGCTAGCCGCCTTGGAACTGGAGTTGGTCGGAATTGCGGCAAGGGCCTACCCATCTTTCGAACTGAAGATCGCCTTGTTCCGGGACGGCATTCATGTGTGTTCATGCCACGACAGCCCTGTCGCCCAACCGCTGCAACGAGGACAGTTCGTCTCGACCTTCCAGATTCCAGCCGACGTCTTCCGGTCCGGCCGCTACACGCTGGGAGTAGGCGCGACGGCCTCCACCGAATGGGTCTGGGGAGCCGATGTTGCCGTGCTGGACTTCTCGGACAATCGGGGTAACCGATCCCAAGACCGCTCGTCGGGCGTCATTGCCATCCCCTACACGGCCACTCGCTATCCATGAGCAGCTCCGCCTCCGAACAAGTGCCCGAGCGCCCACCCGGCCTGAGCGCCTTCATCCGCTGCCGCAATGAGGAGGAGTACATCGTCGCCAGTGTGATGTCGATCTATCGCGTCTTCGACGAGATACTGGTCGTTCTGAATGACAGCACCGACCGCACGC
>JBKJOM010000095.1:0-2601 GCA_046595775.1 Ramlibacter sp.
GGCAGTCTTCCGGCGGCCGAGCGCGAGCTGAAGGCGGCGCTTGCCATAAATCCAAAGGACAGCTCGGCGAATCGCGCGCTCGCGGTGTTTTACCTTGCGACCAATCGAGCGTCTGACGCCGAGGCGTACCTGAAGACCGTCGCTGACGTATCCAAGCAGAGCAGCGACCGTTTCGTGCTCGCGGACTATTACTTTTCCGCGGGTCGCGTCGCCGAGGCGACGACGTTGCTGCAGGAACTGGCAAAGACGGACGCCCAGGGTTTTTCCGCCGCGACCATCCGGTTGTCGGCGATCGCGGCGCGCGGCGGTGACACGGCCGGCGCGCACAAGCTGATAGACGAGGTGCTCCAAAAGGAGCCCAGGAACGTCGACGCGCTCGTAGCGCGCGCGAACGTGTTTCTCGGGGACAAGAAACCCGACCAGGCCCTTGCCCCCGCCGAGGAGGCTGTCAAGGCGGACCCCCGCTCGGCCTCGGCGCAATACGCCCTCGCCAGGGTGCATAGCGCAAAGCAGGACTGGGACGACGCCATCGCGGCATACGGCGAGGTGTTGAAGCTGGACCCCCGCGTCAACGCTGCGCGGCTGGAGCTCGCGCGCCTTTCGCTCGTCAAAGGCAAGCCGGACGACGCCATTCAGTTCGCGCGGGAAGCCTTGAAGGCGCAGCCTGGTCTGGCCGAAGCGACCATGATTCTGGCTCAAGCGATGCTGAGAAAAGGCGACTCGGGAAGCGCGGAGCCGCACGTGAAGCAGCTGGCGAAAGAGTTCCCGAAATCGGCAAGCGCCCAGACTGAACTCGGACAGCTCTACCTTGTCAAAGGCGACAGCAAAAGCGCGCGCGGCGCGTTCGAGCAGGCCCTGACGATCGATCCGACGAACATCGAGGCGCTTACAGGCCTCACGGCCCTGGATATCCAGGCGAAGAATCCGGCCGCCGCTCGCGCGCGTGTCGAGGGTCGTCTGGCTGCGAACCAGAACGATCCGCGGCTCCTGCTGCTCGCGGCCCGGCTGTACTCGGCGCTTGGGGACGTGACTGCCACCGAGCGGAGTCTTCGGAGAGTCATCGAGGTCGACCCGGCCCAGTTCGACGCCTATGCCCTGCTCGGTCAGTTCTACGCCTCGCAGCGTCGCCTCGACGAGGCTCTGGCTGAATTCGAGAAAATGGCGCAACTGCGTCCGAAAAGCTCGGTCGGGGCTCACACCGTCGTCGGGATGATCCTGCAGATGCAGAACAAACAGGCCGAAGCCCAGGCCCGCTATGAAAAGGTTCTATCGATGGATCCCAGGGCTGCGGTAGCGGCAAACAATCTGGCCTGGCTCTATGCGGAGGGCGGCGGCAACCTCGACGTAGCCCTGGGGCTGGCGCAGACTGCCAAGTCGCAGCTGCCGAACTCCCCCGACGTCAGCGACACGCTCGGATGGGTGTACTACAAGAAAGGTTTGCCGAGCCTTGCGGTGCCCCTCTTTCGCGAAATCGCCGACAAGTGGCCGAAGAACGCTGGGTACCAGTATCACCTCGGCCTTGCGTACGCACAGAGCGGTAACAAAGAGGAGGCCCGAAAGGCTCTCGAACAGGCGCTGGCGCTGGATCCAATGTTCGACGGGGCAGCCGATGCCCAGCGCGTGCTGGCAGGGCTCAAAGGATAGATTCTGGCTGTGATCATGGGACCGTTGCGAACAGCCCCATGATCCGCCGTGCTGCGCGTTATGCCCTGAGTGACAGGTTCGGTCGCCTCCGCCGCGCCACCAACCCGGCGATACCGGTGCCCAAAAGCAACAACGTACTGGGTTCCGGAACGGGAGCGGGTGGCAGGGGGGTGACCACCGTGCCGCCGCCAGGTGTAGTTGTAACCGTAAGGCCGCCGCTGCAGCCGCTGCCGATGGTGTTCGTATCCAACGTCACTGCCCCAGTACTCGCCAAGGCGCTACCGCAGCCAATTGTTGCGCCGGTGTTGAGGGCGATGCTCGTTAGTGCGAGAATATTTCCTTGGAACGACGTGGTTGTGCCGAGGGTCGCGGAGCTGCGCACATCCCAATACACGCCGGCGCCTGAACCTGTACCTATCAAGTTCACGGCCGAGCCGGGCGAGGTGATCAGCGTGCTCTGCATGAGGAAAACCCAAGCCGCATTGGCGTTGCCGCCGCCGTCGAGAGTGAGCGATCCCGTCAAATTACTAATTGCATATGGAACATAATAGACGCCCGGAGCCAGCGGCCCAGCAAGGGTCAGATCCCCGTTGGACAATACGGTAGCGGTACCGGCCAGGGAGTCTAGATAACCGATCGCAGTGGTGAGTTGACCCTGAGCGGACGCTGCCTGCGAGGTACCTGCTTGTACCGTCCCAGTCGTCACCTGCGTGTCCGCACACGCAACGCCTGGTGAAACGCAAAACCCGGTGATCGCATTAGCACCTCCGGATTTCCAGTCACCCACACTTCCGGTGATGGTGCTCGTGGGGACATTGGTCACCGTCGTGGCGCCCAGGACCGCAAAGGTTGCCAAATCGGCTCCAAGGATCGGGGCCGCAAAGGCAGCCGGTGCCGTGGCGACTTGGAAAACCGCACACGCCGCCACACAAAGCACGAACTTGCTGATTCTCTTCA
>JBKJOM010000132.1:0-70458 GCA_046595775.1 Ramlibacter sp.
GCGAGTCCACCTTGACGGCAAGCTCGCACGCGATCAGCAGGCACCCGGTCTTGGGGGCATTTCTCACCGACGCTTGGCCCACCGAACGCCACCGACCTCACCCACCAGCGACAGCACCTTGTTCAGCCGGCCCGAATCGGAAATTTCAACGGTGAAGGTCATCCACGCAGTGCCCTTCACGGACTGCGTCTGCACGCCGATCACGTTCATCTTTTCCTTGGCGAACACCTCCGAGATGTCGCGCAACAAGCCCTGCCGGTCCGTCGCTTCGACTGCGACATCGACCGGGTACACCGATGCGCCTTCGCCCTTGCTGGTTCCCCACTCGACTTCGATCACCCGCTCGCCCGATCGTGCGACGAGTTGCCGGAAGCTTGCGCAGTCGCGGCGATGGATGGTGACTCCCTTGCCTCGCGTCACGAAACCGGCGATCGCATCCGGTGGCGCGGGCTTGCAGCAGCGCGCCAATTGCGTCATGAGGGAATCGATGCCAACCACCAGCACCCCGCCCTTGTTCGACTTCGGGGCGGGCCGCGCCTTCTTCAGCAGAAATTCGTCCGGCGTCAGCGGCGCTTCCGGCGGGTTGAGCAGCACCTCGATGTTGCGCAGCGAGTATTCGTCCTTGCCCACCACCTCGAACAGATCGTCGGCCGACTTGAATCCGAGTTGCGAAGCGAGGCCCTCGAGCTTGACCGCCGTCCTGCCCTCGCGTTGCAGGAGCTTTTCGACCGCCTCACGGCCGCGCGCCACGGTATCGTGCCGCACCTGTTCGTTGAACCAGGCGCGCGCCTTGGCGCGACCGCGGTGGCTCGCCAGGAATCCGAGTTCTGTGTTGAGCCAGTCGCGCGACGGGCCGCCTTCCTTGGCCGCAACGATCTCCACGGTCTGGCCGTTATGCAGCACGGTGTTGAGAGGCACCATCGCGCCGTCGACCTTCGCGCCGCGGCAACGGTGGCCCAGGCTGGTGTGCACCGAGTACGCGAAGTCGACGGGTGTTGCGCCCTGGGGCAATTCAATGATCGCCGCGTCGGGCGTCAATACATAGATGCGGTCGTCGAAGAGGGCCGGGCCTGATCCCGCCAGGTCGCGCTCCCACGCCAGCAGTTGCCGCAACACCGCGATCTTGGCGTCGTACTCGCCGCTGGCCGACACGCCCGAGTAACCCTTGGCGCCCGCCTCCTTGTAGGCCCAGTGCGCGGCCACGCCATGCTCGGCATGGTCGTGCATCTTCTGAGTGCGGATCTGAATCTCGATCGCGCGGCCCTCGCCATCGCGCACGATGGTGTGCAGCGACTGGTAACCGTTGGCCTTGGGCCTGGCGATGTAGTCGTCGAACTCCTCGACCATCGGTGAGAACTGCTGGTGCACCCAGGAAAGTGCCGCATAGCAGTCGTTGACTTCGGGCACGATCACGCGCAGCGCGCGGATGTCGAACACCTGGTCGAAGCCGAGCGACTTGCCGCGCATCTTCTTGACGATGCTGAAGATGTGCTTGGGCCGGCCATGGACGCTGGCGCGGATGCCTTGCGCGCTCAACTCGCGTTCCAGCTGTGCGCGCAGCAGCTCGACGTAATCCTCGCGCTCGACCCGCTTCTGGTCGAGCATCTTCGCCACCTGCCGGTAGGTGTCGGGTTCCAGGAAGCGGAAGGCCAGATCTTCCATCTCCCACTTCACCTGCCAGATGCCCAGGCGGTTGGCGAGCGGCGCAAAGATATTGAGCGCTTCGCGGGCGACGCCGGCGGGCGCAACGGTCTTCATCGCCGCGTGCCAGCGCAAAGTTTGCAGCCGCGAAGCGAGCCGCAAGAGGACGACTCGCAAGTCGCGCGAGAAGGCCAGCAGCATCTTGCGCACCGCCTCCGCCTGCGCCTTTGCATCCTCGATCGACTGACTCGCCTCTTCCGCGGCGCGCGTCTGCAGCTGCACGCGCACCAGCTTGTTGGTTTCGATGGCGAGTGCAGCGTAGCTGTCACCGAAGGCCTTGGCGATCACTTCCTGCGGCTTGTTCAGGTGTGCGCAGGCATAGACCAGGTAGCTTGCCGCCTGCATGGCCTCGGAGCCGCCCATGGTCTTGAGGATCGCCGCGACCGCGTCCGCGTGCGCCAGAGTGTTCTCGCCCGTGTCGAGCGTTTCGCCGGCAATCAGTGGCTCGGCGAAAGCGCGCGCACGTGCCAGTGCGTTCACCTGTTGCGGCAACGACTGCTCGGTCGCCGCGATCAGCTCGGGGATCTGGAGGCCGTCAGCCTGTTCCGCGTGCAGGCTCTTCATGACCGGTGTCCAGCAGGAACGACACCACGGCCTGGACCTGGTCGTTCGCAATGAAGGTGGGCGCGTGGCCGACGCCCTCGAATTCGATGAGCCGGGCGCGTGGCCCGCGTTGTGTCATCGCGCGTGCGGTCTCGCCAGACAGGACGTCCGACTGGGCGCCCCTCGTGAGCAGCACCTGCGCCTTGATGTTGTCGTAAACCTGCCAGAGCGCTTCCTGGCCCTGGCGCGCGGTTTCTTCGGTGACCTGGCGGAAAGGCACGGCGATGGCGGGGTCGTAGTGCAAGGTGTAGCCGCCTTCGGGCATCGGCTTGACCATCGGCTGCGAAAGCGCCAACCACTGCTCGGGTGTGTGCGGCCCGAAGCTGCTGGAGATCGCCCACATCGCATCTGCGGCCTGCTGGACGGACTCGAACTTGCCGGTCTGCCCCAGGTAGGTGCCGATGCGCTGCAAGGACTGCCACTGGATCACTGGCCCCACGTCGTTGATCACGAGCCGGCGTACCGGCACCCGCAAAGGCAGGTTGGGCGTGCCGCTCACACCGATGCCGATCAGCCCGCCCATGCTCGTGCCCACCCAGTCGAGCTCCTTGACCGGTGCCTGCTGGTGCAACTGTCCCAGCATCGCCAACATGTCCCCGACATAGGTGGGAATCTGGTAGCCCATCGGGTCCTTGAGCCAGTCGCTGCTGCCGCGGCCGACGATGTCCGGGCAAATCACGCGCAACGGCTCCGACGCGTCGGAGACCAATGCCTGGGCCAGCACATCGAAGTCGCGGCCTTGCCGCGAGATTCCATGCGCGCAAACCACCACATGCGGCGCGTCTGCGGCGCCCCATCGCCAATAGGCCATGCGGTGCCCCCCCGAGGCATCGGGGCACGGTACGTAGTTCAGCGTAGGTGAGACCATGGTGTGCAAATCGCCGCATACTGTGCGGCGGTAATTTTCCTCATCCTAATTCAAGTTCAAGCACGGAGTCCTGCACATGCTCAAAGGCAAAACCGCCCTCGTCACCGGCTCGACCAGCGGAATCGGCCTGGGCATCGCGAAGGCGCTGGCGCGCCAGGGTGCCAACATCGTCCTCAACGGATTCGGCGATGTCGACGGCCCCAAGGCCGAAGTGCAAGCCCTGGGCGTGAAGGTGGCGTACCACGGCGCCGACATGAGCAAGCCAGCGCAGATCGAGGAAATGATGAAGTTTGCCGCCGCTGAATTTGGCCGCGTCGACGTCCTCGTGAACAACGCGGGTATCCAGCACGTCGCCAGGGTCGAGGATTTCCCCCCCGAAAAGTGGGACGCGATCATCGCTATCAACCTGTCCAGCGCCTTTCACGCGACGCGCCTGGCGCTGCCCGCGATGAAGGCCGCCAACTGGGGCCGCATCATCAACGTGGCGTCGGTCCACGGCCTCGTGGCATCGGCCGAGAAGTCGGCCTATGTGGCCGCCAAGCACGGCATCGTCGGTCTGACCAAGGTGACCGCGCTGGAAAGCGCCACCACCGGCGTCACCTGCAATGCGATCTGCCCCGGCTGGGTACTGACGCCGCTGGTCCAGAAGCAGGTGGACGCGAAAGCGCAGGCGCTGGGCATTTCCAACGAGGAAGCCAAGAAGAAGTTGCTTGGCGAAAAAGAGCCGTCGATGCAGTTCACCACGCCCGAGGAGCTGGGCGAACTCGCCGTTTTCTTCTGCTCTGCCGCCGGAAACAACGTGCGCGGCGTGGCGTGGAACATGGATGGCGGCTGGGCCGCCCAGTAGCGAAGGTTTATCCGAGCACGAGGTTCGTGGTGCTCGCCATGGTGAACCACCCCACACTCGCGTCGTAGTCGCAGCGCTCCACGGTGCAAGTCCGTTCGCCGCTATTGCGCGGCGCGCTCCAGTGAATCAGGTTCACGGAATTGCGGGTGCCGTGCCGCACACGCGTCGACACCGCGGTGCCCGCCTGCACACACCACATGGGCCGGGGCGTCGGCCGGGGCCGTGCCCGCAAGTCCTTCACATACGGCAGGTGGATGTGCCCGCCGAGCACCAGGTCGGCGCCTGCGGCCGACCACGCCTGCAGCGCGGGCTCGGCGCCAATCAACCGGTCCGGCTCATCTTCCGTCCGGATCACGTCGGCTGGCTGGTGCGTCACCACCACGCGCAACTGGCCGGCCCGGGCTGCACGCAACTGGCCGGAGGCTCGTTCGATCTGCTCTTTCGAGACCTCGCCGTTCTTGTGACGCGTGGCGCGCGTGGTGTTCACCCCGATCACCAGGAAGTCATCCAGGTCCAGCAGCGGGTCCAGCCTGGGACCG
The DNA here is from genome assembly GCA_046595775.1 of Ramlibacter sp. Lineage (GTDB taxonomy): Bacteria > Pseudomonadota > Gammaproteobacteria > Burkholderiales > Burkholderiaceae_C > Ramlibacter. The sequence continues at coordinate 4,559 of JBKJOM010000132.1, forward strand.
AAAGCCTCCAGGTAGTTGCCGTAGGGACTGACTGCACGGCCCAGCAGGTTGTACAGCGGCACATCGTGGTTGCCGGGCAGCGCGAGCATGTGCGCGATGTCGAACTCGTCGCACATCTTGCGCGCGGCGGCGAACTGCTCCGAGCGCGCGCGCTGCGTCACGTCGCCGCTGAACACCAGGACATCGGGCCGGCGCTCGCGAACCAGGAGCTTGAGAGCTTCAACGACCGGAGGTTGCTCGGTGCCAAAGTGCGTGTCGGAGATCTGCAGGAGGACGGCCATTGGCGCTCAAGCTTACGCGAGCCGCAGGACCGCGCTGTCGGACGGCCGCTAGCGAAGCTGTACGGAACCCGAGACCGTCACGGTGACGGTGCTCTTGCCGGCTTCCACCGGGATCGGTGAGTCCGCCGAGGCGGGCATCGCACTGGCCTGCATGCGCATGCGTGGCATGGGGCCGTTGTCGTTGGTGTTGACCGAGATCTCGCGCAGGCTGAATCCGCTGAATCCGAAGCCCCCGGCCAGTTCGACCGCCTTGGCCTTGAACCGCTCGATGGCTTGCGACTGTGCATCTCCTTCCACACGTTGACGCTGTTCACGGCTGAGAGCGAATGACACATTGCCAACCGTCAAACCCTGCACTCGTGCCGCGGCCTGGGTGATGCGCGGAAAATCGCGGCCTTCCAGCACCAGCTCTGCCGTGCCCTGCCATGACGCGATGCGCCCGGCCTGGCTGTAGCGCGGATAGAGAGAGAAATTGCCGGTGCGCACGTCCATCTTCTCGGGCAGTGTGCTCTTGCGAGCCTCGGCCAGGGCGGCATCGAGCACGCCCTTTAGCTGGTTCTGCACCACCGTGGGGTCCGCGCCTTCGCGTGTGGCGCTCAAGCTCATCACCAGCCAGTCCTGCGCGACCTCAACGCTGCCGGTGGCGGACAACTGGAGAACGTTCTGTGGCGCAGCAACTGTCTGGGCCTGCGGCGTCGCGCCGGCGGCAGCGAGCAGGAACGCGGCAATGAGAGGTCGCGGCGCCCTCACTTGCCGCCGCGCCGGTTGAATTGATACAGCTGGCGACGCATCTCGGCCTTTTCTTTCTCGCTCAATTCCCACTTGGGCGACGACTGCGCTGGAAGCGCCTGCTTGACGGGGGCTGACACGTGCTGGCCGACGGGGTGCAGATCCACCGAACGAAGGTCCGCGACTTGTTGCGATCCCTGCTGCGGATGCGTTACCGGCGCACCGCCCGGCGCAGCCGCACATGGGGCGGCAGCGAAAACCGTGGCAATGATGAGGTAGCGGTGCATCCTGCCGATTAAACGGGCAAAGCCGGCTGGCGTTCGCCTGGAACGAGTGAACGGTTGATCAGTGGGGCAACATTTGTAACACTGTGTCAGGTACTCCGAAAAACGGCTCACGTCGAGCTGTGCGCCCCTCAAAATCGGCTCTGTTACAAATCACTCCCCGGAGCCACATGACACAAGCTGCAGCCCGAACCGACAAGATCCTGGTGGTCGACGACGACGCACGCATCCGCGACTTGCTGCGCCGTTACCTGACCCAGGAAGGCTTCGAGGTCATCCTGGCTGAGGACGGCAAGGCATTGAACCGGTTGATGCTCCGCGAAACGGCCGACCTCATCGTGCTCGACCTGATGATGCCCGGCGAGGATGGGCTTTCCATCTGCCGGCGCCTGCGGGCCGCCAATGACCGCACGCCGATCATCATGCTCACCGCCAAGGGCGAAGACGTCGACCGCATCGTCGGCCTGGAAGTCGGCGCCGACGATTACCTGGGCAAGCCCTTCAATCCCCGCGAACTGCTGGCCCGCGTGCACGCCGTGCTTCGGCGCCGCCCTGCGCAGGAAGCGCCGGGCGCGCCGTCGAGCGACAACGAGGTGGTGAACTTCGGCCCCTTTGCGTTCGATCTGGGTGCCCGCACCCTGCGCAAGAACGGCGAAGAGCTTCCGCTGACCACCGGCGAGTTCGCCATGCTCAAGGCGCTGGTGCGCCACCCGCGCCAGCCGCTCTCGCGCGAGAAGCTCGCGCAATTGGCCCGCGGCCGCGAGTTCGAACCCTTCGACCGAAGCCTCGATGTGCAGGTCTCGCGCCTGCGCAAGCTGGTCGAGGCCGACCCGGCAGCGCCGCGCTACATCCAGACCGTGTGGGGTGTTGGCTACGTCTTCGTCCCGGATGGGGCGGGCTGATTCACGCAAGTCCACTGGCCGGGCAGTGCCCGAATGACAAACGACAAAGGAGCCATGACAATCGCATGAGCTCCTCTTTCCTTTGTCAGGTCCTTTCATGGTTTTTCATTTGTCATGATTAGAGGCGTCACGACCAGCATCGACGTTACCGGGCCGGCCCCGCTCGAAACGGCGCCGGCGCCGCTGGACATGCGCCCGCGCGTGGGCCTGTCGCTCTTCTGGCGCACCTTCTTCCTGCTTTCGCTCCTGCTCGTTGGCTCCATCGTTGCCTGGCTGCAGACTTTCCGCGCGCTGGAATTCGAGCCGCGTGCGGTGCAGACGGCGCAGCAGATCGCATCACTGGTCAACCTCAGCCGTGCGGCACTGGTGCATTCGGATTCGATTGCACGTGTCTCCCTGATCAAGACCCTGGCCGACCAGGAGGGCGTCCGCATCGTCCCGCGCGAGCCGAACGACCGATTCACTGGCTTCACCGTCGGCGAGCTCGACGCACGGGTCATGGAGGAACTCGTCACGCGACTGGGCCCCGGCACGGTGATGGCTTCGACAGTGAACGCCGAACAAGGCCTTTGGATCGGCTTCAAGATCGACCAGGACCAGTACTGGATGCTGCTCGACCGCTCTCGCCTCACCAGCGTCGGCGGGCGCACCTGGTTGATCTGGCTGATCACGGCCGCCGGGCTTTCGCTGGCGGGCGCGGCGCTGATCGCGCGGCTGATCAACCGCCCCTTGAAGCAACTTTCCTTCGCTGCCAGCCGCGTGCGCGACGGCGACTTCGACGCCAGCCGCCTTGACGAGAAGGCCGTGACCAGCGAGATACGCGAAGTGAACATCGGATTCAACCGCATGGCACAGCAGCTGGCCAAGATCGAGCAGGACCGGGCCGTGATGCTCGCCGGCATCTCGCATGACCTGCGCACGCCCCTGGCGCGCCTGCGTCTCGAAACCGAAATGAGCGTGGCCGATGCCGACGCGCGCGAACACATGGCGGCGGACATCGACCAGCTCGACGCGATCATCGACAAGTTCCTCGACTACGCGCGGCCTGACCATGCCGAGCTCAAGCCCGTGCTGCTCAACGACGTGATCGAGGCGTGCCTCTACGCCGTGCAGGACCAGGGCGACATGCGGATCAACCTCGACGTCTCCAAGGGCCTCTACGTTCTGGCCGATGAGGTCGAACTGGCGCGCGTCATCTCCAACCTGCTGGAAAACGCCCGGCGCTACGGCAAGACGCCGGAGACGGGTATCGCCATCGTCGACATTGCTGCGAAGTCGCGCAACGATTGGGTGCTGCTCAAGGTGCGAGACCACGGCATGGGTGTCGCGCCCGAGGCGCTGCCGAACCTGATCAAGCCCTTTTTCCGTGGCGACGCGGCTCGCACCGCCGCAACCGGCGCGGGCCTGGGCCTGGCGATCGTCGACAAGACGGTGCAACGCATGGGCGGGATCTTCGCGCTGGCGAACACGACGTCGGGCGGACTGGCCGCGCACATCAAGCTGCAAAAGCCCAAGCTCAACGCGCCCCAACCGGAAGAAGCGAAGGCCAAGGCGGAGCCGGTGCTGCAGCACTGAAGACAAACTCCCGTACGCAGAAATTGCAGAAGGAATAACAAGTTGTCTTTCTGACCCTTTTTCGTCCTCTGCGTAAATTCTGCGTTCTCTGCGCCCGGAAGTCCGAATCTGAATTTCAGGCGAACAGCAACACCACCGCCCGCGCCTCGATCGACAAGCCCTGTCCTACCGGCCCCAGCTTTTCGGCGGTTTTTGCTTTCACGTTCACCTGACCCGGGGAAAGCTCGAGCACCTGGGCGATCCGCGTGCGGATAGCCTCCATGTACGGCGCGAGCTTTGGCGCCTGCGCGATCACGGTGCTATCGATGTTGGCGATGGAGAGACCTTTCTCCCGCACGCGCCGCGCCGCCTCTGCCAGCAGCACGGCCGAGTCAGCGCCCTTGAAGCGCTGATCAGTATCCGGGAAGTGCGCGCCAATGTCGCCCAGTGCCGCGGCCCCCAGCAAGGCATCGGTGATCGCGTGCAGCAGTACATCCGCATCCGAGTGCCCGAGCAATCCTCTCTCGAAGGGAATCTCCACGCCGCCAATGACGAGCTTGCGCCCGGGCACCAGCGCGTGCACGTCCCATCCTTCGCCGATGCGAAAAGCGGTCATCGCGCGCGCCCCTTGAGCACTGCTTCGGCCAGCGCGAAGTCGTCGTGGTACGTCACCTTGAAATTCTGCGATCCGCCGGGCACCAGCAGCGGCTTGTGGCCCAGCATCTCGATGGCCGTGGCCTCGTCGGTGACCAGCGGCCCCGCGCGCTCGATCGCCTGCATGAGCATGCCGATGCGAAACATCTGCGGCGTCTGGGCCAGCCACTTGTCCTCGCGCGGCAATGTTTCGGCAACGCGGCCGCCTTCCTCGCGCTTGAGTGTGTCCGGCAGCTTGTGCGCCAGCAGCCCGCCCACTTCGTCGCCTTCGCATGCATCGATCAGCGAATCGATCAGTTCCGGGCTGATAAGGCAACGTGCCGCGTCATGCACCAGCACCCAGTCATGCTCGGTGGCACCGGCGCGTCGCAACTCATATAGGCCATTGTTCACGCTGGTTGCCCGAGTCACGCCACCGCACGGCACGACCAGTGCCGATGAGGCATGGTTGCGCTCGAAGAAGCCATCGCCCGGTGCCACCACCACCAGCGTGCGTGCGACTCGCTTGACAGCCGCGAGCGCCGCCAATGTGTGCGAAACCAAGGGCTGCCCGGCGATACGTTCATACTGCTTGGGGCCGGGGGTGCCGGCCCGGCTCCCCGTGCCGGCGCAAGGCACCAGCGCGTAGAAGCGGGAATTGACTGCGCCGTCGCTCGTTGCCATATCGTCCATTCTAGAATCGCTTGGCCACACCCCACCCTTTTCAAGGAGCGGGGTGTCGCTCATTTATCCCTTTGATGCAACTTCCCAAACTCAGTTCTGGCAAGCGCCACACGCTGCCCCGCCCTCCCGGCTCAGCCGATGCCCTGCTGGTGGCGCAGCTGGCCCGGCGCGAGCGCGCCGAAGGAAGGCTCACCGCCATCATCACGAGCGATGCATCCGACGCGCAACGCCTGATGGAAGAGATGGCGTTCTTCGAGCCCGGGTTGCGCTGCACCTTGTTCCCGGACTGGGAGACACTGCCGTACGACAGTTTCTCGCCGCACCAGGACCTGATCAGCGAGCGCCTCGCGACGCTGTGGCGCATCTCGCAAGGCGACGCCGATGTGATCGTCGTTCCGGCCACCACGGCCTTATACCGACTTGCCCCGCCGGCCTTCCTGGCGGGCTACACCTTCCACTTCGCGGTCAAGCAGAAACTGCAGGAGTCGCGGCTCAAAGCGCAGCTTACGCTGGCTGGCTACAACCATGTGACTCAGGTGGTCAGCCCGGGCGAATACGCGGTGCGTGGCGGCCTCATCGACCTGTACCCGATGGGCTCGCAGGTTCCGTACCGCGTGGACCTTTTCGATGACGAGATCGACTCGATCCGTACCTTCGATCCCGATTCGCAGCGCAGCCTCTACCCCGTGCCCGAGGTGCGGCTGCTGCCGGGCCGCGAGTTCCCGATGGACGACGAGGCGCGTGCGCGTTTCCGCAGCCGCTGGCGCGAACTGCTGGAGGGCGACCCGACCAAGAGCCGCATCTACAAGGACATCGGCAACGGAGTCGCCACCGCGGGCATCGAGTACTACCTGCCGCTCTTCTTCGAGGAGACGGCAACAGTTTTCGACTACGTGGGTGCGTCGGCAACGCTGGTTCTGCACGGCGACATCGAACCCGCTTTCCTGCGCTTCTGGCAGGACACGCGCGATCGATACCGTCTGGTACAGGGCGACCGCGAACGCCCTGCCTTGCCGCCTGAGACCCTGTTCCTCACGGCCGAGCAGTTCTATGCTCGCGCGAACGAACATGCGCAACTGGCGGTCAAGGCGGCCGGCGACGGCGATGCCTTCCCCGAATTTCAGGCGCTCCCCGCCATGGCCGTTGTGCGCGGCGCCGAGGAACCCCTTGCCGGCTTGAAGGCGCACCTGCGCAACACCCAGCATCGCGCCCTGGTGCTGGCGGAGAGCGATGGCCGGCGCGAAAGCCTGCTCGACTTCCTTCGCGCGAGTCACCTGTCGCCGCCCTCGTTCGATTCGCTCGCGGAATTCCAGGCCAGTGACGAGAAGATCGGCATCGCGACCGCGCCGCTGAATGTCGGCTTCGCGTGGATCGATGAGAGCATCGACTTAGTCACGGAAACCGAGCTCTTCGCGGCGGGTCTGACGACGCGCCGCCGCAAGAAGCAGGAGCAGGTCAGCGATGTCGAGGCCCTCATCAAGGATCTGTCGGAGCTGAACGTCGGCGACCCTGTCGTCCACACCCAGCACGGCATCGGACGCTACAAGGGCCTGGTCAACATGGACCTGGGCCAAGGCTCCACCGAGTTCCTGCACCTCGAATACGCGGACAAGGCGACGCTGTATGTCCCCGTCAGCGGCCTGCACCAGATCAGCCGATACACCGGCGTGTCGGCCGACGAAGCACCGCTTCACAAGCTTGGCTCCGGGCAGTGGGAGAAGGCGCGGCGCAAAGCAGCCGAACAGGTGCGTGACACCGCCGCCGAACTGCTGAACATCTATGCCCGCCGCGCCGCACGCGAAGGGCATGCCTTCCGCTACTCGCCCCAGGACTACGAGACATTCGCCAACGACTTCGGCTTCGAGGAAACCGCCGACCAGAACGCCGCGATCCACGCCGTGATCCAGGACATGGTCTCGCCCCGCCCGATGGACCGGCTCGTCTGCGGCGACGTGGGTTTCGGCAAGACAGAAGTGGCGCTGCGCGCGGCATTCGTCGCCATCACCGGCGGCAAGCAGGTGGCCTTCCTGGCGCCGACTACGCTGCTGGCCGAGCAGCACTACCAAACGCTGGTGGACCGCTTCTCCAAATGGCCGGTGAAAGTGGCCGAGGTCTCGCGCTTTCGCTCGACGAAGGAAGTCAATGCCACGCTCAAGGGCCTGGCCGACGGCAGCGTCGACATCGTCGTGGGCACGCACAAGCTCCTGTCGGAATCGACGAAGTTCAAGGACCTGGGCCTCCTCATCATCGACGAGGAACATCGCTTCGGCGTTCGCCACAAGGAAGCGATGAAGGCCATGCGCGCCGAGGTGGATGTGCTCACGCTCACGGCCACTCCGATCCCGAGGACACTGGGCATGGCCCTCGAAGGCCTGCGCGACCTTTCGGTGATCGCCACTGCGCCGCAGCGCCGCCTGGCGATCAAGACTTTCGTGCGCAACGAAGGCAACGGCGTAGTGCGCGAAGCGGTGCTCCGCGAATTGAAGCGCGGCGGGCAGGTTTACTTCCTGCATAACGAGGTGGAGACCATCCAGAATCGGCGCGAGCGGCTGGAGACCCTGCTGCCGGAGGCGCGCATCGCCGTAGCGCACGGCCAGATGCCCGAGCGTGAACTGGAGCGGGTGATGCGCGACTTCGTGGCGCAGCGCTACAACCTGCTGCTGTGCTCGACGATCATCGAGACCGGCATCGACGTGCCGACGGCCAACACCATCGTCATCAGCCGCGCCGACAAGTTCGGCCTGGCGCAGCTGCACCAGTTGCGCGGCCGCGTTGGCCGCAGCCACCACCAGGCCTATGCCTACCTGATGGTGCCGGACACCGAGAGCCTGACCAAGCAGGCCGCGCAGCGGCTGGACGCGATCCAGCAGATGGAGGAACTCGGCTCGGGCTTCTACCTCGCGATGCATGACCTCGAGATCCGCGGCGCTGGCGAGGTGCTCGGCGAAAATCAGAGCGGCAACATGCTCGAGATCGGCTTCCAGCTGTACAACGAGATGTTGTCTGAGGCGGTGCGTTCCCTCAAGGAGGGCAAGGAGCCCGACTTGCTCGCGCCGCTGTCCGTCACTACCGACATCAACCTGCACGCACCGGCGCTGCTGCCCAACGACTACTGCGGCGACGTTCACCTGCGCCTGTCGTTCTACAAGCGGCTGGCCACCGCGAAGACCAGCGACCACATCGACGCGCTGCTGGAAGAAATCGTCGACCGCTTCGGCAAGCTGCCGCCGCAGGCGCAGACCCTGATCGACGTTCACCGCCTGCGGGTTCTGGCGCGACCCTACGGCGTCGTGAAAGTCGACGCAGCGCCGGGCGTGATCAACATCACCTTCAAGGCGAAGGCGGAAGTCGACCCGATGCGGATCATCGAACTCGTGCAAAAAAACAAGCACATCAAGCTGGCCGGCAACGAGAAGTTGCGTATTGAACGGGCCCTGCCCGACGTGAAGGATCGCGCCCAGATGGTTCGGGACATCCTGCGCTCGCTCGGACAGCCTAAAGTTAGTGAAGCCGCTTAATTCGGACTCCTGTACGCAGAAGTCGCAGAAGGAAGGCACGCAGAAGACGCAAAAAATGCGGAAGATTTGCTGGAGGTCCTTCTGCGACTTCTGCGTAACTTTTGCGCCTTCTGCGCACAGGAGTCCGATTTCAGCAGCGATGAGAAAATACCCCATGCAAGAAATATCCACCGGCCTCGTCATTCGCGGCTTCACGCCGCCGCTGAAGCTCTCGGACTTCAAGCTCATCGCGTTCGACATGGACTCGACCTTGATCAACATCGAGTGCGTCGATGAGATTGCCGATGCAGCGGGCCGCAAGGAAGAAGTGGCGGCCATTACCGAAGCGGCCATGCGCGGCGAGATTGCCGACTACAAGGACAGCCTGCGCCGGCGCGTGAAGCTGCTGCGCGGCGTGACCGTCGCCGACATGGAGCGCGTGTATGTCGAGCGCCTGCAGTTGAACCCCGGCGCGGCGGAGCTGGTCGCCGCGTGCAAGGCGGCAGGCCTGAAGACCTTGTTGGTCTCCGGCGGCTTCACCTTCTTCACCGACCGTATCCGCGACATGCTCGGCATCGACTTCACGCGCTCCAACGTGCTGGAGATCGAGTCCGGTCCCAACTGCGGTCAGCTCACGGGCCGCATGGTGGACCAGCCCTGGGGCGACATCTGCGACGGCGCGGAGAAACGCAAGATGTTGCTCGAGACCTGCGCGCAACTGCGCATCTCGCCCCAGCAGGCCATCGCGATGGGCGACGGCGCCAACGACCTGCCGATGATGGGCGAGGCGGGCCTCTCGGTCGCTTATCACGCCAAACCCGCCGTGCGCGAACAGGCGATGGTGCAAGTCAACTCCGGCGGGCTGGACAGGCTGCTGCAAGTGGTGAGGTAGCCGAACACGGACTGCCGGGCGCAGAGGACTCGAAGATCACGCAAAGGACGCAAAAGGAATCCAAAAGAAATTTCTTTTGATTCCTTCTGCGACTTCTGCGTAGTTTCTGCGACTTCCGCGTACGGGAGTCCGCTCCCGCCTTTCGGCTTTCACGAAGGCAGGCTGACGCGGAAGGTCGTGCCTTCGCCGACCTTGCTGGCGACTTCGATCACGCCGCCGTGCATCTCCACCGCGTTCTTCACGATCGCGAGGCCGAGCCCAGTGCCCTGGATGGCGCCCACGTTGCTGGCGCGATGGAAGGTTTCGAACAGGTGGGAGATCTCTTCGGAGGGAATCCCGATGCCCTGGTCCGAGACTTCGAACAGGGTCCTGGCATCTTGCTTTCGCACCTTGAAGCGCACCTGTCCCCCGCTTGGCGAATACTTCAGTGCGTTCGACAGCAGGTTGCTGAAGATGTGCCGCAGCAGTTTCTCGTCGTATCTGCCATCGCCGACGCCCTCTTCGATCTCAAGAGCGACTTCGCTGCGGTCGTGGGGCTGCTGCGCCCGCGCTTCGTCGACGAACTGCTTGCACAACGGCGCCAGTGCCATGCTCTGCGGCACGAATTCCAGCATGCCGGCATCGGCCTGGCCCAGCAGCAGCACGCGATCCATCATGCGTGACATGCGCTGAACGCCGGCGGCGATGCTGTCCAGCACCTCGATCCGCTCGGACGGGGGCAACCTGTCGCCGTAGTGGCGCAGCAACTCCTCGGCCGAAAGGATTGCAGCCAGCGGCGTGCGGAACTCGTGGCTGGTCATTGCGACGAAGCGGCTGCGCAACTCGTTCAGCGCCTTCTGCTGCTCCAGTGCCTCGCGGATTTCGGCCTCGGACTTCTTGCGCTCGGTGATCTCCAGGAAGGTCCAGATCACGCCCGATTCGGGATCGTTCGGGCGGATGCAGCTGCCGCCCATTTCGACCCAGAACAGCTCGCCGCTGCGGCGTCTGAGCTCCCGCTCGCATCTGTAGGAGCCCGTGGCGATCAGCGCTCTGCGCGCCTCTTCGCCGAATGTCGCCCATGCCTGTTCGTCCTTGTGGATATACAGGGAGGTCTGGCCGATCAACACCTGGCGGGGGTAGCCCAGCATCTGCGCGAACTTTTCGTTCACCCATTCATGCGTGCGGTTGACCGACAGCACGATGCCCACCAGCGCGCTGTTGAGGATGGCCTCGCGCTCGGAGCTGGACTTTTGCAGTCGCTCCTCGAGTTCTTTGCGCTCGGTGATGTTCATGATCACCCAGACCGTGCCCTGGGTCAGGTCGTCCCTGTTCACCGCCTTGCCCGACAGCAGCACCCAGATCGGGACGCCGTCGTGGCGCCTCATCTGCATCTCGGTTTCGTACACCGCGCCCCGTGCAACGGCCGCGGCCACGTCGCCGCCGACTCGCAGGTACTGCTCGCGAGACATGTAGAAGGGCTCCATCGACAGGCCGAGCCTCGCCTGCGAGCCGAAGATATCGAGCATGGCCTTGTTCGCCCAGCGAAAGCGCCCTTCGGGCGTGAGGAAGGCGATTCCCACGATCGAGCTTTGCAGGATGATCTCGCGCTCGTCGAGCACGCGGCGCAGGCGGTCCTGGGATTCCTTCAGCGCTTCCACCATCGCATGTTCGGCCGCGATCCGGGCCTGCGCCTGCTCCTTGAAGCGCCGCGCGACGTTGATCCGGTCACCCAGCGCGAAGGACAGCAGCACCATCTCCAGCGCCGAGCCGATCAGCAGCGCATTTGCGGTGAACGGGTTCGAAGGCAGCACGCCGGTGTTGTGCAGGGACAGCGTCCCGACGCCGATCAGCAGCAGCGCCCACGCGGTGCAGAAGTATTTCGCCCCCGCAAACTCGCGGCGGATGCTGATCACACCCACCGCCACCATCGTCACAACGCTGACCACCGCCAGCAGCGTGACCATGTACGACGATACGGTGTAGGGCAGCGTCACGGCGGCGACGATCGCCAATGCCCAGCCTGCCATCTGCAGCAGCAGGAAGCGGTCGATGCCCGGCATCCGCTGCGGGCTGGCCAGGAAGGTGCGCGCGAACTGCAGGCCAAAGAGCGCGGCGGCTGCCAGCCCCACCGGTGGCGACACGCCGTTCCACCAGGTCCAATCCGGCCACAGGAATTGCGCGCCCAACCCGGTGAGCGCCGCCTGCCCGAGGCCCATGGCGCCCACGAATGCGACGTAGGCAAGGTACGCGATGTCGCGCACCGAAACGTAGAGCAGCAGGTTGTAGAGGAATAGCCCGATCAACAGGCCGAAGTACAGGCTGAGCGCGGAGTAGTTGGCCTGGTCGTGCTGCCACAGCGCGGCAGGTTGCCACAATGTGACGGGCGCTGAGACCGTTCCCTCGGAGGCGATGCGCAGGTAAATCAGGTTGTCCTGGCCCGGCTCCAGGCGCACGGGCAGCACATGATTGCGGTGCGCCACCGGTCTGCTGGAGAACGAATACGCATCGCCACCAACCTGCTTGAGGAAGCCGGCGCTTGCGCCGGGCGAGTACAGCTCCAGCGTGTCCAGCGGCGGGTAGGCCAGCTCGATCATCCAGTCGCGCGGCGCCGATGACTTCACATTCAGCTTCACGCGCAGCCAGATCGCTGAATGCGTGAGGCCGAAGTTGGCGCCCGGCCCTGCTTGCTGCAAAGGCTTGAATCGCGCCTGAACGCCCGGCTGGAGCACGTCTTCCAGCGTCAACTTGCCCTCGCGGTCTTCGAGGAAAGTGAATGCCCTGGACAGCGGATAGCTCTCGGCACCTGCGACGTCGACTTCGCCGGGCGCGGAATGCGACACGCCGGCAGCAAGCAGCCACAGGACCGCCAGCATGCGACGCATCATGGGCAGTGTCACAGCCGCTCCAGCTTCGGTCGTCCCGCGGCCACGGCGAAGCTCGCAAGCGTGCTCACGCCGGTATCGCGCAGCGTCACGTCGTCGACCACGCGCAAGCGCGTCGTCAGTCCCTTCGCATCGAAATCGACGACGCCATAGCCCTTGCCCTGCGAGTCCGCGAACACGAAGTGCGGGTTCTCGGCCACGATCCCTGCGATCCTGGCATTGCCATCGGACCGCGATGTGACGCTGGTACCGCAGAACTCAACGCCGAGGGTGGCGCTTTCGGGGCGCGAGTAATCGGCCTTCACGTGGCCGACCCAGTTCTCGTGTACATCCCCGCCCAGCAACACGGCGTTGGCCACCTGGTGCCGCTGCAGCGAATCCGAAAAGCGCTTGCGCGCCGCACTGTAGCCGTCCCAGCCGTCGTTCCACAGCACCTGGCCGGGGCCAGGCTTGAAGTCACGCTGGCCGAAGAGGGTCTGTTGCCCCACGACGGTCCAGGTCGACTGCTGTTCACCCAGCGCCGCATCGAGCCATCTCTCTTGCATGGGGCCGAGCAGCGTTCGCGCGGGATCGTCCCAGGCGGCGCAGCTGGCCGGGTCCACTTCGCTGGAGCCTGCCCTACCCCCGCGGGTGCAGACTTGCGCGTCGCGATATTGCCGGTCGTCCAGCAGGATGAAATTGGCGAGGCGGCCGAAACGCACCTGCGAATACAGGCGTATCTCCGCGCCCGAAGCCAGCCCCCCGATCGCACGAGTGAGCGAGGACGCCCGCAGCGGCATGTGCTCGTAAAAGGCCTGGTAAGCCGCCGCACGCCGCGCCGCGAAGTCCGCGACCCGCGGGCCGTTCTCGCCCACGGTCAACCCCGCGTAGTCGTTCTGCACTTCGTGGTCGTCCCAGGTGACGAGCCAGGGGCAAGCGGCATGCATGGCCTGCAGTTCGGGCTCTGCCTTGTACAGCGCATAGCGGCGCCGGTAATCGTCCAGGCCCAGCAACCACCTGCTGCCCGTCAGGCGCACTGGATTGGCCGCGCCGGGATATTCGTAGATGTAGTCGCCCAGGAACAGCACTGCATCAACGTTGTCCTCGCGCATGTGGCGCCATGCGCTGAAGTAGCCGTGCTCCCAGCGCTGGCAGGACGCATAGGCGAGCCGCAGCTTCTGCGCTTGCGCATCCGGGGCGGGGAAGGTGCGGGTGCGACCGACGGCGCTCACCGCGTCGCCCGCCATGAAGCGATAGAAGTACCAGCGGTCGGCATCCAGCCCTTGCACCTCGGCGTGGACGGAGTGGGCCAGCTCCGGCACGGCCTGGTGCTGGCCACCCTGGGCGATGCGCGTGAACTGTTCGTCGTGGGCCACTTCCCAGCGCACGGTGACGGGCTGCGAAGGCAGTTCAACCAAAAGCCGTGTCCACAACACGACGGAATCGTGCCGCGGCGAGCCGCTCGCCACGCCAAGCGCAAAGGGGTTCGATGTGAACTTCGGCTGGGACCATGCGCTACGCGGCAACCACGACGTGGCCGCGCCGGCGACTGCCAGCCCGAGCAGCCGGCGACGATGTTCGTTCACATGGATGAGCATCTGCGGGCCACTATAGCAACTGGGCGGTTTCGGCCTCGGCCCGCAGCCAGCGCTCGAAGTCCAGGGCATCCGCATTGCGCCGCCCGCGTGTGCCGAGGATGACGTAGTACCCGCGCTGCGAAGCCGCCCCACCGCCGAACGGCGCGACCAGGCGCTTGTCCTTCATCAGTTGCGCGAGCAACGGCATTCGGCCAATTGCGACGCCCTGCCCCGCCACAGCGGCGGCGATCGCGTCGGCATATTGTGTGAAGCGCACCGTGTTCTTCATGCGCAGTTCGCCCAGGCCCATGACGCGGATCCACGGCTCCCAGTCCACGGTCAGGGCCATGCCCTGGGGCATCTCGACTGCCAGCAAGGTGTGATTGACCAGCTGCGCAGGCTTCTTCAGCGGGTTCTGGCGATTGGTGACAAGGGCGGGCGCACACACCGGTAGCACCACCTCCTCGAACAATGGCGAGCCCTCGCCGTCGCGCGTGAGGCAAAAGCGCACCGCCACGTCGACCTGGTGCCTCTCCACATCGAGCAGGTCCATCGTCGCGGAGATCCGGACGTCCACGTCGGGGTGCTGCGCCGTGAATCGCGCCAGGCGGGGGATCAGCCACAACGATGCGAAGCCGGGCGTGCAGGTGAGCGACACCTGGCGCATGGTGGCCGACGTACGCACACGCGACGTGGCGTCGCGCAGCCGCTCCAGGCAATCCACCACCGCGCGTTGCATCACACGCCCCGCCTCGGTCAGCGCCAGCGCGCGATGGCGGCGCACGAAAAGCGGCACGCCCAGCGCAGCCTCGACCTGCTGGATCTGCCGGCTCACCGCCGATTGCGTGAGGAACAGCTCCTGGCCCGCCAGCGTGAAGCTCAGGTGTCGCGCAGCTGCCTCGAAGCTGCGCAGCAGGTCCAGCGGCGGCAGGTCGCCGCGCGGGATCGGGGGCGTTTTCGCATTCTCTGAACGCATGCTTGTAATTCCAAACCACCGTTTGAAGCCAATGGACACGGCCAGTATATTGATTCCACCAGCGAATACCAAAGGGGATTTTTCATGGCCACCAGCCGCACCACCCGCTTCCAACTGCCCCACCAGGGCATCCATTCCATCGCCGATGCCTCGAAAGTGGACTTCAGCTGCATCGAAGGCTGCATCTGGCTCACGCTCGACGACGACCCGCAGGACTACATCCTGGAGGCCGGCTCGCGCTTTTCCACCGACGAGCCCCGCCGTGCGGTGCTCTACGCCTTGAAGCCTTCGCGCCTCGAGACTGTCGCGCGCCAGAGCAGGAAGCTCACGATGCCGATGTTCAGCAGGTTCCAGCCCAAGCCGTTGATGAACGCGGCGCGGTAAGAGCCGGTCCAGTCGAACACCGCGCCCGAGAGCCAGCCGCCCAGGGCCATGCCGAACAGCGTGGCCATCAGCACGGTGCCCACGCGGGCACCGGCTTCGTCGGGCGAGAAGTGCTGGCGCACGATCAGCGCATAGGCGGGCACGATGCCGCCCTGGAACAAGCCGAACAAGCCGGAGACCAGGTAGAGGGACACCAGGCCGTCGAACGGCAGGAAGAGCAGCAACGCGATGCCTTGCAGGATCGAGCCGAGCAGCAGCGTGCGCAGCCCGCCGATGCGGTCCGAGATCGCGCCCGACACAAGCCGGCTCACCACGCCCATCCCCAGCATCACTGCCAGCATCTCGGCGCCCCGTGCGGCGCCGAATCCCAGGTCACCGCAATAGGCGACGATGTGCACTTGCGGCATAGACATCGCCACGCAGCAAGACACGCCTGCCACACACAACAGCCCTTGGACCAGTTTCGGGTTCAAGCCCATTGGCCGCTGCGTCCGTGAACCCGCGGCCACGCCAGCGCGAGCCAGGGGCAACGCATCGGGCTGCTGCGGCGGGCGTCGCCGCAGCACCATCGCAATCGGCAACATCGCCAGCGTGCAGAACACGCCCATCCCTACATAGGTCGCACGCCAGCCCACGCTGTCGATGAAGTACTGCATCACCGGCGGCCAGACAGCGCCGGCCGCGTAGTTGCCGCTCATGCAGATCGCCAAGGCAATGCCACGGCGACGGTCGAACCATTTGGATGTGTCGGCCACCAGGGGTGCGAAGGTGGCCGACGTCCCGAGCAACCCGATCAGCAGGCCCTGCGCGATGCTGAACCACAACAGGCTTGGCGCCAGCCCCGCGCCGACGAAGCCGATGCCAAGGCCCAGCGCACCAAGCAGCACCGGCGCGATCACGCCGAAGCGATCCGCCAGCCGCCCCATCAACACACCGCCGAGACCAAAGCCGATCATCGTCAACGTGTAGGGCAGCGACGCATCGCCGCGCGCCACACCGAACTCCTGCTGGATGCGCGGCAGCACCACGGTGACCGAATACATGCCGGAGCCGCCGATAGTCATCAGGGCGAGCGAAGCGGCGAGGCGCCGCCATGCGTAGCTCGATTCGATTTCATTGACGGCGGCAATACTGCTCATGCAGGCGCCATTTGACACGACTTGCGAGTCCATGCACCGCATAAGTGCTTTCCACAGCGCACGATGGGTGCTGCTGAACTATTGTTCGGGCCACAGGCAGACGAAGGAGACTTTCGATGAAAAGCAGCCCACTCAAGCTGGCAGCCCTGGCCGCGGCCACCTTCGGCATGACACTCGTCCACGCGGCGCAATTGGTGGTGGGCCAGGTCGGACCCATGTCCGGCCTCGAAGCCAATCAGGGCCGCGCCTACGCAGCCGGCATGCAACTGCTTTTCAACAACGTCAACAAGGCTGGTGGCGTCAACGGCAACACGTTCACGCTGGCCCGCAAGGACGACGGCGGCCGCGCCGAAGACACCCTTGCCGCCACGCGCAAGATGCTCGTCGAAGAAAAGCCCCTGGTGCTGGCCGGCTACTTCGGCAATACCAATATCGATGCCCTGCTCAAGGAAGACTTGTTGCAGAAGGAGCGCATCGCACTGGTGGGTTACCGCGCCGCGGAGATCCGCCCCGAAACGCCGATGCTGTACAACGTGCGCGCCAACTTGCGCGACGAGATCAACAAGCTCACCGAGCACCTGGCCACCATCGGCATCACGCGCCTGGGGCTGTTCTACGAGGAGGGCGCCGGTGCAGCGGCGCTGCTTGGCGCCGCCGAAGCGGCCGCGGCCAAGACGCGGGCCACCATCGTCGCCAAGGCATCCTATCCATTCGGCACCGCCCGTGTATCGCCCGCGATCGACATTTTCACCAAGACACCGCCGCAGGCGATCATCATGGTGTCAAGCGGCGCGGCGGCGGCCGGCTTCATCGAGCAATACCGCGCGGGCGGCGGCGCGGCGCAGTTGTTCGCGCACTCCGGTGCCGACATCGAGCAACTTTCAAAGCGGCTCTCTGACGAGCAGATGCAGGGCGTCGCCATCGCTCAGGTCACACCCAGCCCGTACAAGATTTCGAACCGGCTCGCCAAGGAGTTCGCCGACACCGTCGCCAAGTCGGAAAAACTGGAAGTGCCGGTGAGCTACGCAATGATGGAGGGCTACATCACCGCAAAAGTGATCGTCGAGGCGGCGCGCCGCCAAGGGGCGCGTCCCACGCGCGAGGGCATGGCGGGCGCGCTCGACGGCATCGACAACTTCGATCTCGGCGGCTACGTCGTGAGTTTCAAGCCCGGGCACCGCACGGGTTCGAAGTTCGTCGAGCTTTCGATCATCAGCGGCGCCGGCAAGATCCGGCAGTGATCGCGACGTGCGACTCACCGATGGCCTGTTAACTACGGCCCTGGCCGTCGGACGCAGCCGACAGCGCTGGGGGCCTGCCGCCGACCCAAAGCGCTAGCCCAGCCATGTAGAGTGGCCGCACAACAAGGAGAACTCCCATGGACAGAGCTGCGCCTCGGCACTTCTCGATGCTGCGCGAATTCCACCTCGCCGATTTCTTCACACTCGGCAACGCCGCTTGCGGCGCGGGTGCCATGTTCTTCGCGATGCTTTACATGGGGTCGCATTCGCTCTCTCACTTCTACGCGGCAGCGGCACTCGCACCGGCCGCCTTCATCTTCGACGTGCTCGACGGCCGCATTGCACGCGCGCGGCACCAGCATTCGGCACTGGGCCGCGAGCTCGATTCGCTCTCGGACGTTATCTCCTTCGGCGTCGCGCCTGCCGCCCTGGCCTTCGCGGCCGGCATGCAAGGTGGTTGGGACGTGGCCGCCCTGGTGTATTTCATCTGTTGCGGTGTCAGCCGGCTCGCGCGCTACAACGTCACGGCCGAACAACTGGCGGGCGACGAGAGCGGCAAGGTGAAGTACTTTGAAGGAACGCCCATTCCCACCAGCGTGCTCCTCACGGGCCTGCTCACGCTGGCCGCGTGGCAAGGCCGCGTCGGCGATTCGCTCTTTGGCGGCGTCTACTCGATTGGCCCTTGGCAATTGCACCTTTTCTCGCTGCTGTTCGTGCTGTCCGGCAGCCTGATGATCAGCAAGACCCTGCACATCCCCAAGTTCTGATCAGGCCGTGCCGATATAGCCGTCGCTGGCAGGACGATTGTCCGGCAGCAGCGTTTCAAGTTCGCACGCTTCGCTGGCGAGTTCATCCTCCACTTCGCCGGTCAGCGCGCACAGCCGCAACTGGATCGTCGCAAACTTCGTGTTCTTCACCACCGACCGATGCCCGTCGGGGTTGTCGTAGTTCAGCGCGGCCCAAGGGACGGAATCGGGCGCCCCGCCATCGATGTCGATCTCGAGCCGGTGCGTGCGGTTGCGCAGTTGCGCCTGCCAGCCGTAGTCGTCCAGCCGCTGCACCTTCTGGCGCGGCGCGCGAAGCAGGCTGTCGAAGCGGTGCCACTGGCCGTGCAGCAACAGGCTGGCGATGGAGAGGTGCGGCGTTACCAGGCGCCCGCCCGCCAGCGCGACCTTCGCGCTGAAGCCGTCGAAATACGCATGCGGATGCCCGGCAAACTGCGCGCAGTTTGCATACGCGTAGGTGTGCGAATGCCCGCTGCCCCAGTTGTGCCCGTTCATGCCCAGGAAGTCTCCGCTGAAGGTCATTCCTCCCGCGCTGACGCTGCCATGGAAACCCAACATGCAATCGCGCGTCAGCACCTTGTGGCGCGGCCACGGCAAATCATAGAGCGCCGGGAAAGGAAACTGCCGCAGCTTCACGCCACTGGGGCGCAGCTGAAGCTCCCACCTGGCATGCCCGCCTTCGCCGAAGAGATCGCCTGCCAGATGCGCGCGGGTGATCTCCACGCGCGCGCCATTTCGCAGCTCGATCGCCACGTGGTCCCAGTTGCGCGCGATCTGCGACAGGCGGGCGAAGCGGTCCTTGTCCATCACTTCGCTGCTATAGACCGCGTGCGTGCGATTGGCCACGCGATCGAAGAGGATCAGCGCTGCCCCGAGCCGCACGTCCGGACTGCCCTGCATGCGCAACATGTTGTGCTTGAGCCAGAACGCCTGCTGCGAATCCGAGCTCGTGCCGCGAAAATAGAACGACTCGTACAAGCCCTGTCCCGGGGTCGCGAGCAGCCTGATCGCCGTGGAGTCCAGCATGGGGGACTATAGGCATGCCAACTGGGCATGCGTCAACGGGGGAAATGCGGGAGGCGTTTCAGCTCAACAGGCTGCGCAGCACCACGACCGGGGGACGCTCCCGATTGCCGAAGGACCGCTCGGCGACTTCCGCAATGTGGCCCTTGTGCCGCTCGAAAGCCTGCAGCAAGCTTGTGGCGCTGTCGAAGGCATTGAAGTCGAGGTCCTCAAGGTCTTCGCGCTGCACCCGGAACCTTTGTTGCGCGCCATTGCAAGTGCCGGTGAATTCGACACCTTCCAGTCTTTGCGCGACGGGGTTCGAGATGCTGACACCGGGCATGGGCTACCTCCAGCGAGTCCCGCCAGTATGGTGAACAGGCGCGCCATGTCAAGACGCACCGCCGTCCGTCTGCCTAGCGGTCGGCGCGATGCTGCCGGGGCTTGGCGGGCGGCAAGTCCGCCAGGGACGCAGGAGCCGACATCGCGGAGTGCAGGGCTGCCAGGTCGCTCGCAAGTTCGTCGGGGTCGGACTCGGGCGGCTGCGTATCGACTGCGTCGGACTCGCGGGGCTCCGCGCCGGCTTCCTTCCACGAGGTCGGGTCGGGCATCGGGCAAAAGCCCTGCATCGACTTGCCGTAGAACTCCCAGCCCACGCTGAACAACCAATCCTTCGCACGGGGGTCGCTGCGCTGGATGTCTTGCCAGAAGCTCTCCTGGAAGGCATGGAGGTAGCCAAGCAGTTGCTGGTCGGCCTTGCGCACCAGGAGCTGCACATGCATGCCCGACTTATGCTGCTGCGTCAGTACCGACAGCGTCCGGCAGTCGATCCAGTCACCGGGGATTCCGTGCTTGCGCATCGTCTCGCGCAGGGTCAGGCGCACCAGGTCGCGGCGCGGCACGTTGAGCGACTTGGTCTGCCCCAGCGCGGTCTGGCTTTCCGCAAACTGCGACGAAGCTGCCTCCTTGGCCCGGCCCCCGAAAATCCTCTGCATCAACCCCATGCTGCGCGCCTCTTGTTGAATACGGACTGATTATGCAAGGGACGCTGGTTCATTCCTTCAGCAGAAACAGCATGCGCGTGCCGGCAAGCTCGAGCACGTCATGGCTGGAAAGCAGCAGCGGATCGGCGCCAACCGGGTCGCCATTGAGCCGCGTCTGGTGGGCGCCATCGAGATGGGCCACGTAGAAGCCATCGCGCCGGTGCGAAACCGATACCACGGCGATGCCGGGCTTGCCGAAGGTGGTCACGGCCTTGACCACTGGCATCTCGAGGCCTGCTGAGGAGCCATCGAGGACCTGGAACACTGCGTGCAGGGCGCGCTGCATTCCCGCCGGGTCGATTTTCATCGCCGTGGTCTCGCCGAAGCCGCTCGGGCGCTCGGTCGCTTCGCGGTATTCGATTCGGAAGTTTCCGATGGCCACCAGCTCGCCGTCGTGCAGCCGCTGGCGGCGCACCATCGTGCCGTTGATGTAGGTGCCGTTGGTGCTGTGCAGGTCTTCGATGTAGACGTCGGCCAGCCCCTTGAGTTCGAACACGCAATGGTGGCCACTGACCACCATGTTGTCGAAGACGATGTCGTTGTCGGCATTGCGGCCCAGCGTCGTGCGGTCCTTGGTCAGGTACACATGCTTGATCTCGACTCCTTCGACCGTGGCGATGAGCTGGGGCATGGGCAAATGTTAGTGCGGACGCGCCAGCTCGGCAATGGGGTGCGCACTCAGGGCCGTGTTCCCTCGCCCACTCGCCGATACACGATTTCGCGGCGGTGTACCCGGTCCAGGCCGGTGAACTGGTCGGACGAGTCGAAACGCAACTCGAAGGTGGCAAAGGGCACCATCGGCGCCGACGGCCTCGCGCCGTTGACCAGCGTGTAGCGGCGCTTGAGGTTCGTCCCGTCGAAGGTCCACTCGCCCTCGTGCACGTTGGGGGCTGTCGCGGCCCCGGGCGGGTCGGTCGCAGACGACTCGGTGAAACGACCATCGCCACGCAGCACCAGCACCCGCCGCACCTGCACGCCTTCCTCGCGGTATTCACGCAACCAGGTCCCGGCCAGGCGCTCCTCGGTGCGGTGCTGGGGCGAGTCATCCGGGGGGTTGCCGCAGGCTGCCAGCCAGAGGACGGCCAGCAGCACCCGCAAGCGCTGGGGAAGTGAGCGTGCATCGCTCATGCGTTCTCCTTGACAAAAGACCTGATTCGAGCAGGTGAACCCGGCCGGTGGCAAGCACCTTGGCGAGCGGCGGCGCAAGATCGGGCCGATGATCCCGCTTTCCGTCCTCGACCTCTGTCCCATCACCGAAGGCGGCGACGCCTCCCAGTCGTTCCGCAATTCGCTGGACCTGGCGCAGCATGCCGAAGGCTGGAGCTTCAACCGTTTCTGGCTCGCCGAGCACCACGGGATGCCGGGCATCGCCAGCGCCGCGACGTCGATTCTCATCAACCACATTGCCGGTGGCACCAAGACGATCCGCGTCGGGTCTGGCGGAATCATGTTGCCCAACCATTCGCCGCTGGTGATTGCAGAGCAGTTCGGCACGCTCGAGGCGCTTCATCCGGGCCGCATCGACCTGGGACTGGGCCGCGCGCCGGGTTCGGACCAGGCGACGGCGCGCGCCCTGCGCCGCAACCTGATGTCCGACGCCGATGAGTTTCCTCGCGACGTGGTGGAGCTGATGGACTTGATGTCCGACGAGCCGCGCCAGGCTATCCGCGCTGTGCCGGGCCGCGGCGCGAAGGTGCCGGTGTGGATCCTCGGCTCAAGCCTGTTCGGTGCGCAATTGGCAGCGATGCTGGGCTTGCCATACGCTTTCGCGTCGCACTTCGCGCCGCAACAATTGATGGATGCCATTGAGGTCTACCGGGCGTCTTTCAGGCCCTCGGCACAACTCGCCAGGCCCTATGTGATGCTCGGCTTCAACGTCTTTGCGGCCGACACGGACACCGAAGCGCGTGTGCTGGCAACGTCATCACAGCAGGCTTTCGTCAACTTGCGCAGTGGCAGGCCGGGTCGCCTGCCGCCGCCGAAACCCGGGTACCGCGAACAGGCCGGCCGCGCCGAAACTGCTCTGCTCGACAGCGTGCTCTCCTGTTCAGCAATCGGCTCGCCGGAAACGGTACGCATGCAGATCGAGGCATTCATCGAACGCACGCAGGCCGATGAACTGATGATCGCCTGCCAGATGTTCGACCACGATGCGCGACTGCGCTCCTACGAGATCGCCTCGCAAGCGCAGCAGCGATGATCCGGGCGAGGCAGCCGGCAACGGCGCCGATCATGCCGGACACCGCGTTGAGCAAGAACACCGGCGCCACCGCGCGCTGGATGCCGTGGGCGGCGGCGTTGGTGTCGATTGAGCAGATCGTCGCGGCTTTATAGCAGCGACGATTTCAACCTCATTTAGTTGCGGTTGGGATTGTTGGGACGGTTGTCGTAGCGGTTCGGCACGCCGTCGCCATCACGGTCGCCCATGCCGCGGTTGCCCATGCCGTCACGGCGCGCGCCGCGCTCCCAGTGACCGGCCATCAGTTGCCAGCGGCCATTGCGCTCGACCCAGCGGTCAGCCACCCAGTGCATGCCACGGCGCTCGCGCAGGTAGTGGCCTTCCACCCAGACGTGCTGGCCATTGCGCCAGGCCCAGTGGCCCGGGGCCCATGCGTAGCCACGGCGCATGTCGTGCTGGCGCTCTTCACGCGGCGCCGGCGGCGCCTGGGTGATGACGATGGCACGCTGTTGCGCCGACGCGATCATCGGCGCGGCACCAAACGACGCGGCGATCATGCTGGCAACAAGTATTTTCTTGAACATTGCGGTCTCCCATTGAGGATGAGCAGGACCATGAGCGGCCCTGCATATCGAACGCCCAGAGTCGAGCATCGTTGACCCATGCCCTGTAGGACACCGACCCGAGCTGCTGCTGAGTTCGGCTCGTTGACCGTGTCTTTACCGCGCGCGGGGCGGCAGCGGATAGGCCGGGTCGTTGAATCCCGGCGTGGAAGGATGGCCAGGCGGCACCAGCGAATCGACCAGCGCTTCGTCTTCTTTGTCGATCCTGCAGTCGATCGCCTTCGCGTAGCCCTGCCATTGCTCGAGCGTGCGGGGTCCGGCGATCACGGAACTCACGGCGCGATGTGCTAGCACCCACGCCGTCGCGAACTGCGCCAGCGTGAAACCCTTGGCCTGCGCGTGCCCCTGCAACCGCTGCGCAATCACCAGCGACTCTTCGCGGAACTCGGTCTCGGCAATGCGCTTGTCGCCGCGCGCGACGCGCGAACCCTCCGCCGGCGCTTGGCCCGGCAGGTACTTGCCTGTGAGAACGCCGCGCGCGACCGGGCTGTACGGTGTGACGCCGATCCCAAAGTTGGCACAGGCAGGAAGGATCTCGACTTCCGGCATGCGATTGAGCAGGTTGTAGTAGGGCTGGCAGACCACCGGGCCTGGCATGCCGATCTGCGCCGCCATGCGCACCGCCTCGGCGATGCGTCAGCCACGAAAGTTCGACAGCCCCCAGTAACGGATCTTGCCAGCGCGCAGCATGGCGTCGAGCGCGCGCAGCGGCTCCTCGAGATCCATGCCATTGAAGTCGCGGTGCAAGTAGAGGATGTCGACATGGTCGGTGCACAGCCGCGTCAGGCTCGCATCGAGCTCGCGCAACATCCACGAGCGCGAGAAGTGACCCTCGTTGGGCAGCTCGGACATCTTGTTGCCCAGCTTCGTCGCCAGCACCCATTGGTGGCGGCGGCCTTGCATCAGCTCGCCCAACATGGCTTCGGAGGCGCCCTTGGTGTACACGTCCGCGGTGTCAACGTAGTTGACACCCAGCGCCTGCGCGTCATCGAGGATCGCGCGCGCCTCGCCGATGGCGGTCTGGTCGCCAAACATCATCGTGCCCAGGCACAGGGCGGAGACCTGCAGGTTGCTCTTGCCGAGCGCGTGGTATCGCATGGGTTGTGCTTTCAGGTGAACTGGACTTCGAGCCCGGACAGTACGGTATCGAAATTCGCACGCCAGCGCTGGCCCGGGGTCACCGGCCATGCATCGGTCCACGTGCCGGTAGTCACGACATCGCCCGGCAGCAGGTCCGGCGCACCGGGGCAATCGCGCAGCGCCAGCAGGAAGTGATGCAAGGCGTGCAGCGGTCCGTCCAGCACATTGGCGCCGATGCCGCTCTCTACGGGTTGATCAGCTCGATGCAGGACAACCTTGGCCGTGGCCAGGCGCTGCTCGAAGGTTGCCGCGTCCGACGCGACATCCGCGGCGGGCACCTTGCGCCCCACCAGCAACCGGGCATGGAGCCCGCCATCCGCCACCGTGTCGGCCGCCTGGAACTTCCAGCCGGGCATATGTGTGTCCACGATCTCTAAGCCCGGCGCAACCCAGTCGATGCAGGCGAAGAGGTCATCCAGCGTGGGCCGCGCGGGCGGCGTCCTCGCCATGCCGAACACACATTCGGGCTCCAGGCGCGGCTCACAAGTGCCGTCCAGCGACACCGTGCCCGACCCGTCGCAGAACGACAGCGTGGTGTTCCACACGGTGCCCCAGATGGGCCCGAAGACTCCGTAGCGCGGCCAGATGTTGCGGTTCGTGAAGCCGATCTTGAATCCCAGCGGCTGCTCGCCACGCGCGATCCGCAGTTCGCGCACAGCGAGGGCGTGTTCGTACGCCTCCTGCACGGTAAGGCCAAAGGCGGCTGGCCAGGGCTGCGCGAGGTCCTGGTACTCAAGCAATTGCTGGGGCGAGATGGGCATGCCACCACTTTAGCGCCTCTGAAATCGGACTGCCGGACGCAGAGGACGCAGAAGATGCGCCTCTAGCCCCCGCTCGCTCCGGCGCTAGCCAACACTGCCGCAGCAACGACGACAGTGCCGGGTGCTGCGGGCGCTTGGCCGCGGATGCCTGTAGGCGGAACACCGACATGCGGCATGACCGGCTGGACCCGGGGAATCTGGCGATGAAAGCCAATGCCGGCAAGGGCAAACAGCCCAACAGATACCCCTGCCCCTAACGCCGACGCGGCGGCCCAACGAACAGTCAACATGTAGTCCCTTTCCGACACGAGCGGGAAGGTACTGCGGGAACGCAGGCGCGGTCAGCATTGTTTCAAATGCCAGCACATTGGAGGGCGATTGCGCGAAATATTCAATGTGCACCGACCGCCACAGCTGAGCTTGGGGTCAGTCCGGCTTCGCGCCGGATTCCTTGACGACCCGGGCCCACTTGGTGGTCTCGGCTTGCATGAAGCTCGTCAGTTGCTCGGGCGAGCCGGTTGCCACTTCGAGGCCGAGGTTGGCGAGCTTCTCGCGGACGTCCGGCAGGTTCATCACGCGTGCGGCCTCGGCGTTGATGCGCGCCAGCACATCCTTGGGCAGGCCCGCCGGCGCGTACAGCGCGAACCACGACGTGGCCTCGAAGCCGGGCAAACCTGACTCGGCAATGGTGGGGATGTTTGGCGCCGCGGGCGAACGCTGTGCGCTGGTCACCGCAATCGCCCTCACCTCACCGGCCTTCACCAGCGGCAGCGCCGAAGGCATGTTGTCAAAGATCATCTGGATACGACCGCCCAGCAGGTCGGGCACAGCCTGCGCGCGGCCCTTGTACGGGATGTGCTGCATCTTCACGCCTGCCATGGTGTTGAAGAGTTCGCCCGACAGGTGGATCGATGTGCCACTGCCGGATGAGCCGAACGCAAGAGGCTGCTTCTTCGCAAGCTCGATCAGTTCCTTCACGTTCTTTGCCGGCACGCTGTTGTTCACCACCAGCAAGTTCGGCGTGGACGCGAGGAAGGTCACCGGCGTGAAGTCCTTCATGTGGTTGTACGGCATCTTGTCGTACAGGGCCGGGTTGATCGAGTGCGTTCCCACCGTGCCGATCAACAGCGTGGTGCCGTCGGCCGCGCTCTTGGCGACGAAGTCCGAGCCGATGTTGCCGCCGGCGCCGGGTTTGTTGTCCACCGTAACCGCCTGGCCCAGCGCGCCCCACTTCTCGGCCAGCACGCGGGCCAGTGTGTCGGGCGCGCCGCCGGGCGGGAATGTGACGACGATCTTCACCGGCTTGCTGGGCCACGCAGCAGTCTGCGCGTGCGAGGCCATCGTGAGCGCCATGCCCACCAGCAGCACGCTGGCGGCGATGGCGAAGCGGCGCAGCGCCGTGATCTTTTGGGCTTGGGCGGGCATGAAGGAAGTCTCCTGGTAATTGCAACCAGCTTAAGCCGCGGCGCCAGCCCTGTCATTGCGGGTTTGCCCCGCAGTGAAATCGTTTAGCTCAGGCTCTCGGGCCGAGATGCGTGCCGCTGTCGAGCATCAGCAGCTCGCCTGTCATGGTCGGCGCGCCGGTGGCCAACCAGACGATTGCATCCGCGACATCCTCGGGTGTGCTGGAACGCTGGAGCGGCGCTGCCTTCTCGGCGGCTGCCTTGATCCTTTCATAGGCATCCTGGCCCAGGCCGTCGACGAACCAGCGCGAGGTGATGAGCGCCGGGCAGACGGCGTTCACGCGGATCTCGGGCGCCAGCTTTCGCGCGAAGTGCAGCGTCAGAGCGTTGAGCGCGCCTTTCGATGCCACGTAAGGCACCGAAGAACCGATGCCCAGCGCACCGGCCACAGACGAGACGTTGACGATGGCCCCGCGCGTCGCCTTCAGGTGCGGCACGCAGGCCCGCACCATCTGGAACACGCCGAGCGTGTTGACGCCCAGGATCCGGTGGAACGCTTCCGCGTCGAGCGCATCCCACTCGGCGGCGGCACCGAACACCGAAATGCCCGCGTTGTTGACCAGCACGTCGATGCGTTTCCAGCGCTTCATCGCAGCCTGCACCATCGCCCGGCAATCGGCGTCCTGCAAGACGTCGCCGCGCAGCAGCAGCGTGTCGGCGCCGGCGGCCTCGCAAGCCGCCTGGGTCGCGCGCGCCTCGGTCTCGCTGCGCGAATAATTGACCAGCACGTCGTAGCCGCGTTGCGCGAGTTGCAGCGCGCATGCCGCGCCCACGCCGGTGGCCGAGCCAGTGACGATGGCAACTCTTCTTTGTTTGACTTCGCTGTCTTCCATCGCGGCAGTCTACTGCGGTGGCCGGAAGATCCGCTCGAACAACTTGTTCACGAAATTGCCGACCGGGTCGTCGTTCGGTGGTGGCGCCTTGGGCTTGGGCTTCGGGCGCGGAATGTCGAACTCCGCGCTTGCGTCCAGCCAGCGGCTGCGCAACGCCTGCTGGAACACGTCGCCGACGATCGGCAAGGCACTACGGGCGCCCTCGCCCCAACTGCTGCCCATGGTCACCGTGTTGTCGTTGAAGCCTACCCACGCGCCCGCCACCAGTTGCCGATGCATGAGGATGAACCAGCCATCGCTGTAGTCCTGCGTGGTACCGGTCTTGCCCGCGACGTCGGCAGTGATGCCATAGCGCTGGCGGATGGCGGCGCCGGTGCCTTCATCGACCACGCCGCGCATCACATCGACGAGCGTCAGCACCGCGTCGCGCGGCATGGCCGGCTCGGGTTCGGGCGGACGGAACTCCTCCAGCAACTGGCCGTCGCGCCGCTCGATGCGCAGCACCAGCAGCGGCTCCATGTAGAAGCCCGCGTTGGCGATGCTGCCGTAGGCCGCCACCATTTCGCGCAAGGTGACCGGGCTGGTGCCCAGAGCCAGCGACGGCACGAGTTCGAGCTTGCTTTGCCGCACGCCCATCGCGCGTGCCAGCTCCGCCACGCGCCTGGGGCCGACCTGCTGCATCAGTTGCGCGGTGATCGTGTTTTTCGAATAGGCGAGGCCATCCCGCAGCGTGACCGGCTGGCCGCTCGGCGGCGACGAGTCGGTCGGGCTCCACACCCCGCCGCCGGGAATGCGGATGGACACTGCTTCATCGATGAAAGTGGTGGTCGGGCTGATTCCCTGCGCGAAAGCGGCGCCGTACACGAAGGGCTTGAAGGTCGAGCCCGGCTGGCGGCGCGCCTGCGAGACGTGGTCGAACTGCTCTTTCGCAAAGTCGCGGCTGCCCACCCAGGCCCGCACGAAACCCGAGCGCGGGTCCAGCGCGAGGAACCCCGCCTGCAGCACTTGCGCCTCCTCGCCCTTGCGGCGGCGCCGGTCCGCCAGCGTCTGCAATTGCGCCAATTGACGCGCGACGGCCTGGTTGGCGGCCTTCTGCAATTTCGAGTCGATGGTGGTCCGCACCACCAGCCCGTCACCATAGATGTCGTAGCCGCGCCGGTCGGCCCACTCGATCAGCCACTTGCGCAACGCGGCCGCCACATGCGGTGCCTGGCCCAGGGGCTCGACCTGCCGCTCAAACTCAACGCCCAGTGGCCGCCGCGAGAGTGCCTCGAGCCGCGCCTTCGGCAGCTTGCCGGACTTCACCATCTGCGCCAGCACCAGGTTGCGCCGCTCCAGGGCGCGCTCGGGATTGAGCACCGGGTTGTACGCACTTGTGCCCTTGAGCATGCCAATCAGGGTGGCGCTCTGCAGCACGTCCAGCTTGTCGGCGGTCGTGTCGAAATACGTGCGCGCCGCCATTTCGATGCCGAACGCGTTGTAGAGGAAAGGCACCGTGTTGAGATAGGTCTCGAGGATTTCCTTCTTGGAATACACCGCTTCGATCTTCAGCGCGGTGATGGCTTCCTTGACCTTGCGGTTGATCGTCGGCGCGCGGCCGATCTCCTCCGGAAACAGGTTGCGCGCGAGTTGCTGCGTGATGGTCGAGCCGCCCTGGCGGTTGCCCGAAAACGTCCGCAGTGCCGCGCCTGCCGTGCGCCGCAGGTCGATGCCGTGGTGATCGTAGAAGCGCCGGTCTTCGGTGGCGATCAGGGCATCGACGACGCTCGGCGAGATTTTCGCGAGCGGCACCCAGCGGCGATTGATGCGGCGGTATTCGGCCAGCACCAATCCATCGGATGACAAAAGCACGGCCGGGGTTTCGGAGCGGAACTTGCCGAGGTCGCCGATGCCGGGCGTGAACGGCACCAGCGCCAGCACATACGCGAGCACCGCGAGCGGCAGGACCATCGCTGTGAGAAAGGGATGCAGCCGCACCCAAGCGTATGCGGCACGACCGCGGGCAAGCGCGGCTTCGCGCCAGCGGTCGATGCCAGGGCTCACGACTTTGCCGGGTTCGGGGGTCTCCATCAACGCGAATATGGGCCGCGCGGCGGCTCAGCTGTGTAGGACATGAGGCATTGGACTACAACAGGACGCTCCCCGTACCCATGGGTTCGTGGCCCGGCTGTTTTTAGACTGCCCTTGCAACTGTCTCAGCAGGACCCCAAGAGAGGAAATCGCAGTGAACCAGCCCCGGCAATCGACGCCTTACCTACGCCTTACGGCAACCGCATTCGCGGCCTTGTGGCTCGCCGCTTGCGGTGGCGGTGGCGGTGGCGGCGAATCGACGCCCGCCCCCGCTCCGGCGCCCGTCACCGCGTCAGCCCCGCCTCCGGTAGCCACCGACCCGGACAGGCCGCTGACCCAGCCGGCTGCACCGGCACCTGCCCCTTCGCCCGCGCCGGCACCTACACCGGCGCCCACGCCAGCGCCGGCTCCCGCTCCGGCACCGGCCCCTGCTCCGGCCCCGGCCCCGGCCCCGGCTCCGGCCCCGGCCCCGGCCCCGGCCCCGGCCCCGGCCCCGGCTCCGGCTCCCGCGCCAGTCCCGGCTCCGGCGCCTGCTCCCGCCGCGATCCCCGGCGCGAGCTGGACTACGCACGACAGCGCGCGCAACTGGTGGTGGACTGCTTCTTCCGCAACCGGCACGAAACTCGCCGCGGTCGCCAATTACGGGCAGATCTACACCTCGGATAACTCGGGCGCCACATGGACCCCGCGTGCGATGGACCAGGCATGGTCCGCGATCGCAATGACGCCGGACGGCGGCCGCATGATCGCTTCGGCCTTTGGCATCGCGATCTATACCTCGACCGACGGCGGCGTGAACTGGAATGCTTCGCTGCCGAACGCGCAGAACTGGGTGGGCGTGGCCACGTCCACCGATGGCCAGCGCCTGGTGGCTGTGCCCCGCGATGCACGCATCTACACCTCTGCCGATGGCGGCGCCAACTGGACGCCGCGCGAATCGGCGCGGGACTGGCGGGCGGTGGCTTCGTCGGCCGACGGCACGCGGCTGGTGGCCGTCGTCATGGGCGGGCAGATCTATACATCCACCGATGCGGGCGCGAACTGGACGCCACGCGAGTCCAGCCGCAGTTGGTACCGCGTGACTTCATCGGCCGACGGCATGAAGCTGGCAGCTGCGGACCTGGGCGGCCTGATCTATACCTCGACCGATGGCGGAGCCTCGTGGACGCCACGTTTCCGCGTCGCTGCCTACAACGGCATCGTGTCATCGGCGGACGGCAACACGCTGGCGTTGATCGTTCCTTCGAACACCCAGGAGACCAATGGTTTCGTCTACGTGTCGGTGGATGGCGGCGCAACCTGGACCGCGCGCGAGCAGAACCGCATGTGGCGCGGCATCGGCATGAACTCCGACGGCACGCGCCTGATCGCCGCCGAATATGGCGGCCTCATCTACACCTCGCCTTGAGGCGCGAGGGCTGGCCGGACTGCTAGGACTGGCCGAGCCGCTCGGCGGCCTCGCGCCGGCCCATCTTGCGTAAGCCCGCGATGGCCTGGATCTGCTTGGCACGCGGCCTCGTGTTGCCGCTTTCCCATTTGTAGACTGACAGCGCCGAGACGCCAAGCAGTTTGGCCACCGACGAAGCCGACAAGCCCAACCGCCGGCGTTGCGACGCCAGGCTCTTTGCGCTGAAGCGGACCTGGGGCTCGTCGGAAGCTTCGGCCGGGGCGGCGGCGGCACGTCCGGTGCCCTTGCCCAGGCGCTTGACCTGCTGTTCGAGGGCCTGGGTGCGCCGCTTCAGGTCGGCGATCTGGGCTCTGTATTGGGCGATGCTCTTTTTCAGCGCCTCGGTTTCCGTGCGCAATTCCTTGCGCGAGACACGGGCGATTTCGCTCTTGAGGACAGATCCGATATTGGGCATTGTGGGTTGTACTGTGGCGGCCAGTCCCGCGTTTGACTGCCGGGTTGCCTGGCCACAAAGACCTCCTGAACACCTATCTTAGCCCCGCTGCGCTAAAACGCCCTGCTCTACTTTTCTTTTTTGGCCGATGCCGGTGCTTTCGATCAGCCGCCGGGCTTCCCGGCGCGCTTGAGTGGCTGCCAGCCGGCGAATTGCGGGTAGTGCCTCGCCACCACCGGGCCGTCGAAATCCCAGGCGATGCAACGACCGACGTGATACGGCGGCTTCTCACTTTGCGCAGAAGCGATGCCTGCAAGCCGCCGCTCGCGCTCGCGATAGGGAAAGACCGTCTGGTAGGCGGCCGTGGCCATGTTGAACAGCAGCTCGCGAAGGTGCGTGCAGCCCTTGACGCCGCCCAGCGCTTTCTCGATCGTCACGCGCCAGCCCGGTCCCATGCTGGCGCCGATCATCGCCCGCATCGGGTCTTCACCCGCGCGGCATTCATCGAAGGGCGTGTCGTCCATGGAGGCCACGATGTCGTGGATCTTCATGGTGTCGTCGATGGTCACGCGGATCACCATACCGTGCACGGGCTCGCCCGGCAATAGTTCGCCGCGCTCGAGGTCGCTGGCGTAGGTCTTGGTATCGGCGAGTTCGCCTTCGACTTCCCAAAGGCCATCCTCGCGCAGGAAGCCGCGATACGTGACGGCTCGGGTATGGAGGTGCTTTCGGAGGGCGGACGGGGGCAGTGGCATGGAAGCAATTGTCCCAGACACAGCCCCGATGGCCCTGTCACCCAGCTTCCTGCCCTTACAGGGCCTTGTAGAAATACACCGTCGCGCAATGGCCGCCCTGCGGCAGCAACGCATAGTCCGGGATCGCGCCGACCCGCTGCCAGCCACAACGTTCGTACAGGCGCTCGGCATCGGCGCTGGCGGTATCGAGCACCAGCAGCGTCTTGCCGGCCGAACGGGCCGCGTCTTCGGCAGCGCGCATCAGGGCCTCGCCCAGCCCGCGCTTGCGGGCGCTTCTGTGGACGAGCATTTTCGAGACATCGCCACGATGCGGCTGGTTCTCCGGTTGCGACAGCACGACCTGCACCGTGCCCAGCATCTCCTGGCCTTCCTGCGCGACAAGCAGGATGCGCTCACCGCGGGCAGCGCTGTCGGCGACGCCTTGCCAGAACGCTGCTGCCTTCTCGTGCGTCAACGGCTGCATGAAACTGACCGAGGCGCCCCCTTCGACGCAGTCGATGAGGATATCGGCCAGGGCCTGCAATTGGGCGGCGGTGGGGGCTTCGAGCGGGTGGATCTTCATGGCGGGAGGAAAGGATGCGACGCGATCCCAAGGGTTCAGCAGCAATGTCCCGGAGTTTGCGTCAAACACCCATACGCCTTTCGGCTAAGGGCGCGGCTCGCCCCTGCGGGCGGCCATCGTTCAAAGCCTTGCAACGCTGCATTCATAGTGCGCAGGGGCCGCCCGGCCCCTTGCGCGCCCACAATGAAGTTCAAAGGAAATCCACCATGAACCGCATGCCATCGCTCTTCGTTTCGCACGGCGCCCCCACCTTTGCCATCGAGCCGGCGCAGGCCGGCCCGCTGTTGGCCCGGCTCGGCCGCGAATTGCCAAAGCCCAGGGCGGTGCTCGTGCTCTCGCCGCACTGGATCACACGCGATGTGCGTGTGAGTTCCACTGCACAGCCGGAAACCATCCACGACTTCGGCGGTTTCCCGGCCGAGCTCTACAGCATCCAGTACCCCGCGCCAGGCGCGCCCGACGTGGCAGCACGCGCGCTGGAACTGCTCAACGCCGACGGCTGGAACGCCACCGCCGACGAGCGCCGCGGCATGGACCATGGGGCCTGGGTGCCGGTGCGTCATCTCTATCCCGATGCCGATGTGCCGGTGCTGCAGGTCTCGATGCCGCATACGCTCGACGCAGCGGGGGCTGTGAGGCTGGGCAAAACACTCGCACCGCTCGCCGACGAAGGCGTGCTGATCCTCGGGTCGGGCAGCATCACACATAACTTGCACGAGTTCCGCCAGGACATCGGCGCACCGGCCGCTGTGTACGCCACCGAGTTCGTCGACTGGGCGCGCCGCTCGGTGCAGTCGCACGACGAGGCGGCGCTCGCGAACTACCTGCAGGCGGCGCCGCATGCGCAACGCGCGCACCCGACGCCGGACCACTACCTGCCGCTGCCCTTCGCCTTCGGGGCTTCCGACAAGTCAGCACCGGTGCAAGTGATCGACGGCGGCATGACGTATGGCATGTTGGCGATGGACGCGTATGTGTTCGGCACACCGTCGGTGGCGGTGCGCGCATTTCCGGAGCCGCCGCGCCGCCTGCTGTAGAGTTGACCCAAAGGCCGCCGTGCCGGAGGGGACCCATCGCGAAAACCGCAGCAGGCAGTAGCCCCGCTTTGCCTCCTGGCAAAAGCGCCAGCATTGACAGTGTTGCCGCAGTGCTTTGCAAACAGGCGCAAGCGCTGACGCGCGCGCAACGCGTACTGGTGGTCGCCGGGTCCAGCGAGGGCCGGGTTGTGACAGCCGCCCGTTTGCCGCGCACCGAAGATCGCGCAAAGCTCCTGGCTGCCATCGGCCCCTGGCTGGACGAGGCTGCGCGCACGCGGCAAGCGCGCCTGAGGCACGGTCCCGACGGCAATGCGCCGCGTCACCAGCGTTCATGCATCGTCGTGCCAATGCTGGAGGGCTCCAGGCTCATCGGGCACTTGTACGCTGACGTTGACGGCAAGCTGGCTCGTTTCACACCCGCAGATGTCCTAACACTCGAGGGCATCGCCGTCCTGGGCGCGGCGGCGCTGGAGCAGGAGAGGGCGTCGCGCGAGGCTGTCGCGCAACAAGCCGCGACCGCGGAAATCCTGCAGGCCATCAGCCGCTCGCCGGGCGATTGGCAGCCCGTGCTCGACAAGATCGTCGACAGCTGCGAGCAACTGCTGCGCGCCGGATCGATCGCCATCAATCTGCTTGGCGACGACGGACTGCTCCACCTCGGCGCCCTTCGCCTCGTCCCCGCGATGACCCGCGAGATCGAGAGGGACAGCGGCATGGATCTGTCGAACCTGGAAGAGACCGTCCGCAAGGCCTATCCGATGACTTACGCCGGCACCGGCGTACAAGTCGTGCTGGACAGCGGCCGTATGTTTGTGAGCGCGGATGCCGCGAACGATCCACTTTGCCCCTTCGGCATCCGGCGGATGGCGGCGTACATCGGGTTCAGCTATGCAGTGGCCATGGTCCCGCTGCTCAAGGACGGCAGGCATGTGGGCGGTATCCAGGTCACGCGCCCGCTGGGCCAGCCGTTCAACGAAGCGGAGCAGGCTTTGCTCACCGCATTCGGCGAGCAGGCACTGATCGCGATCGAGAACGTGCGGCTGTTCAATGACACGCAACGGGCGCTGGAGCGCCAGACCGCCACGGCAGAAATCCTGAAGGTGATTGCGCGTTCGCCTTCGGACGTGCAGCCGGTCTTCGATGCGATTGCGCAAAATGCGGTACGGCTCATTGGAGGCTTGACCGCTGCGGTGACACGCGTCGAGGATGACATGGTTCATCTCGTCGCTCACACGAGTGTGAACACAGAGGGCGACGAGCTGCTGAAGCAGCAGTATCCGATGAAGCTGTCGGAAGAGAGACCCTACACGCCTCGCATCGTCACAGTCATTCGCACAGGAAAGCCTTCAGTGGTGGAGGACATCTTTTCAAATCCGGGGGTGCCGGATAACCTGCGCGAAAGCGCGCGCGCACGCGGTTACCGCAGCGGCATCTTCGTCCCCATGCTGCGCAACGGCGTCACCATCGGCACGATCAACGTTTCGCGGCGACAGGCCGGGCCATTTCCTGACCAGCATGTCGAATTGCTCGAAACGTTCGCGTCCCAGGCCGTGATCGCGATCGACAACGTCCGCATGTTCAACGAGACCCAGGAAGCGCTGGCCCAGCAGACAGCCTCGGCCGAAGTGCTGCACGTTATCAGCCATTCGCTGTCGGATCCGCAGCCGGTGCTGGAGAAGATCGTCGCCAGTTGCGCGAAGCTCCTGAAGGCCGCTTACATCGACGTGAACCTGATCGGTGAGGACGGTCAGCTGTACCTGCCGGAGTTGTACCTGTCGCAGGACATGGCCGTGCACATCGCTGGCGTGGATTTCGTCCAGCTTCGAACCAGGCTTAAAGCGGCGTACCCCCAACCGCTGGCAGGCAGTGGCACCGAAGCCGCGCTGACTTCGAACGGCCTCATCTGCAGCGCCGACGTGGCAAACGATGCTGCTCTGGCCCCAGGCATCCGCAACTCGGCCGCCAAGCTTGGTTTCAGCTATGCGGCGATGATCGCGCCGCTGCGCAAGGGTGAAGATCGCATCGGCTCGATTTTCCTGGCGCGGCGCGTCAACGATGCGTTCAATCCCCAGGAGCAGGCCCTGTTCCGGAACTTCGCCGAGCAGGCGGTGATCGCCATTCAGAATGCGCGGCTGTTCAATGAAACCCAGCGTGCGCTCGAACGGCAGACTGCGACTGCCGAAATCCTGAAAGTCATCGCTAGTTCGCCTGACGACGTGCAACCCGTGTTCGATGCGATTGCAGCGAGCTCGCAGCAGCTGCTCAAGGGCTACTCCACTTCGGTCTTCCGCATCGAAGGGGACATGCTGGATCTGGTGGCCTTTACGTCCACCAACCCGGAAGGCGACGCGGCGCTGCGCGCAACCTTTCCGATCCTGCTGGCCAACTTTCCGGTCGAAGGCGTGCGCTCAGGGCGACCGCTGCACGTACCCGACACCGACCTGGGCATCACCGCCGCTTATCGCGACATGGCCAGAGCGCGCGGCTACCGAAGCGCCCTTTTCTGCCCGCTGAAGCGCGATTCGGAGGTGGTCGGATTGATTGGTGTCACGCGCAAGGAGCCCGGCGTCTTCGCCGACCATGAAGTCGCGCTGCTAGGCACTTTTGCGGACCAGGCAGTCATCGCCATCGAGAACGTGCGCCTGTTCAACGAAACAAGAAAAGCGCTGGAACGCCAGACCGTCAATTCCGAGGTGCTGCAAGTGATCAGCAGCTCGATCGGCGATCCGCAACCGGTGCTCTACAAGATCTTGCAGAGCTGCAACCGGCTGCTGCGGGCTGAGTCGGGAAGCGTCTTCCTGGTCGAGGAAGACCGGGTGCATCTTGCGGCCGTCCAGATGTTCGTCGAGCCGAATACCGGATCGTCCGGACTCGACGGCAAAGGGGTGGAAGACCTGATGCGAGCGAGCTACCCCGCGCCGCTGGCGGGCAGTGGCACTGATTTCGTCATACGCAGGAACGACCTCTGGATCAGCGCCAACACCGGCACGGATCCTGCCGCGCCCCCCGGCACCCGGAGAATGGCCGAGCGGCTCGGCTTCGAATTCGCGATGATGGTGGCGCCACTGCGCAACGGCTCCGAAGGCATCGGCACGCTCAACGTCACCCGACCGGTCAACGAGACATTTACAGCCGAAGAGCAGGATCTGTTCAGGAGCTTTGCGGACCAGGCTTCGATCGCGATCGTCAACGCCCGCATGTTCAGGGACACGAAGCAAGCCCTTGAGCGGCAGACGGCCACCGCCGAAGTGCTCCAGGTGATCAGCGGCTCGGTCACCGACACGCAGCCGGTGTTCGACGCCATCGTGCAGAGCTGCCAGCGCCTCTTTGACGGCCGCTCGGTGGCGTTGGCGATGCCCAGGGACGGGATGATCCACACCGTCGCGATATCCAGTAACACAGGGGTGGAAGCCGCTACCCACATGAAGCCCTGGCCGCTGGACCGGGGCAGCGCGGCCGGCACTTCCATACTCGAGTCCCGGGCCATCCATGTGCCGGACACCACCGCCGCGGCAGCCGAGTTCCCGCGCATGCCGCAGCTGGCAGTTGCGATGGGTTATCGCTCCTGCCTGTTCATGCCCTTGATGCGCGACGGAGCGTCCATCGGCTGCCTGTGCATCTTGCGCGCGGAAGCGGGTCCGTTCGACGAACAGCGGATCGCCCTGGCCCGCACCTTCGCCGACCAAGCCGTGATCGCCATCGAGAACGCGCGCCTGTTCAAGGAGACGACGCAGGCGCTGGCACGGCAGACGGCGACCGCGCAGGTGCTGAACGTCATGGCCTCGTCGCCGTCGCAGGTGCAGCCGGTTTTCGACGAGATCGTGAACAGCGCGCTGCGGCTCATGAACGGCAGCACGGCCCACGTGACCCAGCTCGTCGATGGGCGCCTGCACCTGGCCGCTTACAACATCACCGACCCCGCAGCCGAAGGTGCCCTGCGTGCGCTCTACCCATTGACCGTCGCCGGTTCCGCGTTGGAACACCACCTGAGGGACAACACGCCGATGGTCGTGGCCGACATCGAGTCCGACCCCGACTTGGCCGAGCCGACCAAAGCCGTGATGCGTGCGCGCGGCTCCCGCAGCTTCGTGATGCTGCCGCTTGTGTTTGAAGGCCGGGCTGCGGGCACCCTGGTGGTCAACCGGCCGTCGGCCGGCGGCTTCGACAGCCATGACATCCAGATGCTGAGCTCCTTTGCCGCCCAGGCGGTGATGGCCATCCAGAACGCGCGCCTGTTCAACGAGACGCGCGAGGCGCTGGAGTTGCAGAAGGCATCCGCGGAAGTGTTGAGCGTGATGAGCGACAACATTGCCGACGTGACGCCGGTGTTCGCCAAGATCACGCAGAGCTGCACCCAGCTTTTTGGCGACCAGGCCGTCATCTCGCTACTCGACGCCGACGGCATGGTTTACCACGCCGCGATGGCCTCGGGCGGCACGGTTTTCGGCATCAAACGCGAGGACTTGGACCGCCTCAAGTCAGAGCGCAATGGCCGCCCATTCGACACGGGCTGGCAAGACTCGCGCAACATGCTCGAATACCTCAACGAGCAGTACCCGCGGCCTGTCCGGGAGTCCTACCAGGGCTACTGCATGCGCAAGCGGAAAGTCATTCACTATCCCGACATGTTGGCGCAAGGCATTCCTGCTTCGATGCAGCGCAATGCGCGCGAGGTCGGCAACTTCTCGATGCTGATCGCGCCGATGCTCTGGAAGGGCGAAGCAATCGGCACCGTCCACATCCTGCGGCAGCCGCCGCGCCCTTACGTCGAGAAAGAGTTCGCACAGCTGCAGGCCTTCGCCGACCAGGCGGTGATCGCGATCCAGAACGCCCGACTGTTCAAGGAGACGCAGGAAGCCCGCGCCGCCGCCGAGAGCGCGAACGAAGCCAAGAGCTCGTTCCTCGCGACCATGAGCCACGAGATCCGCACGCCGATGAACGCGGTGATCGGCATGAGCGGTCTGCTGCTCGACACCCGGCTGGACGACGAGCAGCGCGAGTTCGCGACGACGATTCGCGACTCGGGCGACACGCTGCTCACCATCATCAACGACATCCTCGACTTCTCGAAAATCGAGGCGGGCCGCATGGACGTCGAGTCGCAGCCCTTCGACCTTCGCGAGTGCGTGGAGTCAGCGCTGGACCTGGTGGGGGGACGAGCCGCGCAAAAGCGCCTCGAGCTCGCCTATGTGTTCGAGGGCGAGGTGCCCTCTGCGATCGCAGGCGACCTCACGCGCCTGCGGCAGGTGCTGCTCAACCTGGTGGCGAACGCGGTGAAGTTCACGGAAGCCGGCGAGATCGTGGTGACGGTCCAGCCCGGAGCGCCTGTCGATGGCAGGCCGCAACTCGAATTTTCCGTGCGGGACACCGGGATCGGGCTCACGGCCGCCCAGATCGGCAAGCTGTTCCAGAGCTTCAGTCAGGCTGACAGTTCCACCACGCGCAAATACGGTGGCACCGGCCTCGGCCTTGCGATCAGCAAGCGGCTGGCGGGGCTGATGGGCGGATCGATGTGGGTCGAGAGCGCCGGGCCGGGCCGGGGGTCCGACTTCCGCTTCACCATCGATGCGGTGCCGGCCGCGCTGCCGCCAGCGACGCGCCGCGACTTCTCGGGCCATCAGCCGGCGCTGGCCGGCAAGCGCCTGCTGGTGGTGGACGACAACGCCACCAACCGCCGCATCCTTTCGCTGCAGGCCTCGCGCTGGGGCATGACGCTGCGCGACACCGAATCGCCGGCACAGGCGCTCAAGTGGCTGGTCGAGGGTGAACGATTCGACCTCGCCATCCTCGACATGCACATGCCGGAGATGGACGGTGTGCAACTCGCCTCACGCATCCGCGTCATCGATGCGCGACTGCCGCTGGTCCTGTTCACCAGCCTCGGCCAGCGTGAGTTGCTGGCCGAGCATCAGGGTGTGTTCCGAGCCTTGCTGACCAAGCCGCTGCGCCAGAGCCACCTGTTCGACACGCTGGTCACGCTGCTGTCGAACGAAGCGCCGCGCAAGATCGAGATCGCGCCCAAACCGAGCCTCGATGCGGGGATGGCCGCGCGGCACCCCTTGCGCATCCTGCTGGCCGAGGACAACGTCGTGAACCAGAAGCTCGCGTTGCGCCTGTTGCAGCAGTTGGGCTACCGCGCCGACCTCGCCGCGAATGGGCAAGAGGCTGTGCAATCGGTGGCGCGGCAGCCGTACGACGTGGTGCTGATGGACGTGCAGATGCCCGAGATGGACGGGCTTGAAGCCACACGGAACATCGTCATGCGCTGGCCTGCGGGCCAGCGGCCGCGAATCGTGGCGATGACAGCCAACGCCATGCAGGGCGACCGCGAGGAGTGCCTGTCCGCCGGCATGGACGACTACGTGACCAAGCCGATCCGGGTCGACCGGCTGGTCGAAGCCCTCACCCTCTCCGCCGCCCGGAAGGACTGTTGATGACCATTGACGTGCCCACTTTCCGCGAACTGGAGGACAGCGCCGGCCCCGAGTTCGTGGCCGAGCTGGTCGATACCCTCCTGCAGGAGGCGCCGCTCACCCTTGCCGAGATGCGCAGCGCGTTCGCCGCAAAGTCGGCCGAGCGATTCCGCCGCGCCGCGCACTCGCTCAAGTCGAACGGACTCACCTTCGGTGCCACCGATTTCGCTGCAATGGCACGTGAGCTGGAAACCGGTGGCCTGCCTGCCGACCCGGCACCCATCGACGCGTTGCAGCGGGCCTTCGAAGCTGCCGCGAGCGAGTTGCAGGAGCTGTGCCGTGGCTGAGCGCGGTGCCCGCCTGCTGGTCGCCGACGACAACAAGGTCAATCGCCTGCTGCTGGCCCGCGGCCTCGAGTTGCTCGGCCACCGCGTGGCCAGCGCCGAGAACGGCCGCGTTGCGCTCGAGATGCTGCGCCGCGAGAGTTTCGACCTGCTGCTGCTTGACATGGAGATGCCGGAGATCGACGGCTTCCAGGTCCTGGAGCAGATGTTGGCCGACAACGAGCTGCGCCAGGTGCCGGTCATCGTCACCTCGGCGCTTGAGGGCATCGCCGACGTGGTACGTTGCATCGAGCTGGGCGCAGACGACTTCCTGCGCAAACCCGTCAAC
The DNA here is from genome assembly GCA_046595775.1 of Ramlibacter sp. Lineage (GTDB taxonomy): Bacteria > Pseudomonadota > Gammaproteobacteria > Burkholderiales > Burkholderiaceae_C > Ramlibacter. Next base: position 45,351 of record JBKJOM010000132.1, read on the forward strand.
CCGGTGCTGCTCAAGGCGCGGGTCAATTCCAGCCTGGAGAAGAAGCGCCTGCGCGACCAGCAGCGCGACATGGTGCGGCGCTTCGCCACCTCCGAAGTGGAGCAGGACCTGCAAAACTCGGGCTTCGCTTTGGGCGGCCGGCACGTGACGGGTTCGGCCATGTTCTCCGACATCCGAGGCTTCACCAGCCTGGCCGAGTCCCAAGGGCCGGAAGAGACCATCGAGCTGCTCAACACCTACTACACGCTGATGTTCGAGGCGATCACCTCGCACGGCGGGGTGGTCAACCAGATGGTGGGCGATGGGCTCATGGCCATCTTCGGGGCGCCGCTGCCGCTGGCGGAGCCGGCGCTCGCCGCTGTGCGGGCTGCGCTCGACATGCAGGAGATGATCGGCCTGTTCAATACCGAGCGGGTAGCACAGGGCAAGCCGCCCATCGCTATCGGCGTGGGTATCGCCACCGGCGAGATGATTGCGGGCTACACCGGCACGCACGAGCGCGCCACCTATACCTGCGTGGGCGACACCGTCAACCGCGCGGCGCGGCTTGAAGCGCACACCAAGGAGATCGCCCTGGGCATCGCGGTGGATGACGCCACTTACGCGGCGCTCCAGGGGCGCATCCCGATGCAGGAAATGCCCGCCGTGACCTTCAAGGGCAAGTCGGTGCCGACCGGGGTCTACGCCACCTGATCGAGCACGGGCTGCGCCACGGGTGCTTCGGGCACCGCGGGCGTCGGCTTCAAAACAACCGCCTGCTCCAGCCCCACCACCTGCTCGCGCAGCCGCTGGATGTCGGCACTCAGGCGGTGCGCTATCAGGTTGGAGACCTGGAAGGCCAGGCTCGGGTTCTGGAAATACAGCTGCTTGAACATGTCCTCGGCGATGCCGAGCACCACGCAGTCTGTCACGCATCGCGCCGTGAGCGTGCGCGTGCGCTCGGGCGAGAAGAAGGAAATTTCCCCGAAGATCTCACCGGCCGGTTGGCGCTTGCCGATCTCCACCAGTTCCAGCTTGCCGGACACCAGCAAGTGGATCGAATCAGCGGGGTCGCCCTTGCTGAACAGCATGGCGCCCGCTTTCAGCTTGTGCGTGCGCATGTAGGGCTTGAGCCAGAGGCCCTTCACGTCGCCCGCGCCCGTCGCCGCATCGACCTGTTGCGTGAGCCGGCGGATTTCAACCAGGCGCCAGGCATTGACCGGAATCAGCACGAGGTACAGAACGATGTTGGCCGGCTCGGGCGCCAGGATCGCGCCCACCAGCAGCAACACATTGCTGCCCACCGTCAGCGCCCGCAAGGGCATCATGGTGCGCACGAACGACGCCCAGATCACCAGCCCCACTCCGGACAGCGTGAAAGCCAGCATCACGATGCCGCGCGTGCTGCTGAACGGGCGCACCAGTTCGCCCCACAGACCCGACAAGCCTTCCACCGTTCAGCGCCCGAAAGCCTGCGACAGCTGCGACAGCGCCTGGTTGAGCGTGTCGTCGGCACCCGCGTGCACCTCGCCTTCCGGCGAGAGGTGATTCACGATCTGCGGCAGGATCTGCGCCAAGCCACCGGCCACTTCTTCCTGCGGCACGCCCAGTTGCTGGGACATTTGCGACAGCTCATCATCGCCAAAAACATGTTGCACGGCGCCCGCATCGATCGGCTGGTTCTCGCCGGTCGAAACCCAGGAACCCACCTGCTGTCCGTGCCCGGCTTGCTTGAATTTCTCCATCAGGCCACCGATGCCGCCGGCGCGCTGCACCAGTTGCAACGCCAGCGGCAACAGGGCCGCCAGCAGCGCGCCCTTGCCGGCCAGCGGCGAGCCATCGTCGTCATTGCTGGCGCGCTGGCCACCGCCGAGCATCCCGCCCAACATGCCGCCGAGCCCACCGAGTCCGCCCAGGCTACCGAGGCCACCCAGGCCGCCCTGGCCGCTTTGGGAGGCGCCGCCGCCCAGCACACTGCCGAGCACTTGGGAAAGGAAATCGTTGGCCATGATTGGACTCCGTCGGCTGTGAATGGATGGGGTGATTAGAACCCAAGCGGCCCGTCGCGTGGCTGAGCCGTTCTCCTACCTGAGCCAGGCGGTACTGCCTTCAGAATGGACCCATGGAAATTTCTTTCTGGGCCATGTTCACCCTGGGCCTGATTGCGATGCTGGTCATCGTCATCTGGTCCGTGCGGCGCCACCGCGATCCCAACCTGCACATCGAGTGCGAATGGCCGATCGAAGAGCTGATCCCATCGCTCGCGGGGCTGACTTTAAGCACCGCCATCGACGGCAACAGCGTCGTGCTGCACCGGAACGGCGCGTTCTTCGATGTGCTGATCAAGCGCATTCGCTCGGCCGAGCAATCGGTTCACTTCGAGACATTCCTGTGGAAGGAAGGCGAGCTTGGGGGGCGCATGGCCGATGCCTTCGTCGACCGCGCAAACGCCGGTGTGCAGGTGCGCATCATGCTCGACGCCACCGGCTCGAGCGGCGCTGGGAAGGAAGTCATCAAGCGCATGCGGGACGCCGGCTGCCGGGTGGAGTTCTTCCACAAGCGGTCGCTGCGCAACCTGGGCGTGCTCAACGACCGCGACCATCGCAAGATCTGCGTGCTCGACGGGCGCGAGGCCTTCGTAGGCGGCCACTGCATCGTCGACGAGTGGCTGGGCAACGCCGAAGACGGCAAGAAGTTCGGCGACCTGTCCGTGCAGGTGCGCGGCCCCATCGTGCACAGCATCCAGTCCGTTTTCAGCGAAAACTGGGCGGGAGAGACGGGCGAGCTGTTCGTGGGCAGCGACGTGTTCCCCCATCTCGAGCGGACGGGCGATGTGACCATCCATGCCGCCTTCGCCAAGCCGGAAAACTCCGCCCCCACGGTGAAGATCCTGCACCACACCGCCATCTGCCTGGCCAGCAAGCGCATCTGGATCCAGAACCCCTACTTCATCCCTTTGCCGGAAGCCATCGAAGCCATGGGCACGGCCGTCAGGCGAGGCGTCGATGTCCGCGTGCTGATGCCCTCGACCAGCGGCTCGGACAACCCGATGGTGCAGCACGCGGGGCACCGCAACTTCGAGAAGCTGCTGCGCTGCGGTGTGAAGCTGTTCGAGTACCCGCACACCTTGTTGCACCAGAAGGTGATGACGATCGACGGCGTGTGGAGCGCGATCGGGTCCAGCAACTTCGATGACCGTTCATTCGAGATCAACGACGAGATCACGCTGGGCATCCTGGACAAGGACCTGGCGAACCAGCTCGATGCGGTGTTCGAGGAAAACGTCAAGAGGGCAACGGAGATCGACCTCGAGCGGTGGTCAAGGCGTTCGGTCCTGCACAAGCTGCAGGACAACATGTTCTACCTGCTCAAGGGGATGCTGTAGCCGCGCTCGAGCGCTCAGGGCCGGATGGTGCCGACCAGGCGCAGCCCGCCTTTGCCGTCGGGGCGCATCACAACGCCCTCGGCCGAAGCCGTGTTGGCATGGGTCAGGGCGGCAATGTTGACCTGATGCGACACCACGACCAGCACGCCCGGGCCTTTCCAGTTGCGCAACAGTTCGCCTGCCTGCGTCGTCTGGGCCTCGCCTTCGGTGGGCACCTGGGTAAAGAACGAATTGAATGCCGGTTCATCACGCACTGCCTCGGCCCCGAATGCCAGGGTCGCCGTCTCGCGCGTGCGGCACCATTGCGACACAAGCACCGCGCCAACGCGAACCCGGTGCGCGCGGAAGGCCGCCCCGATGCGCCGCGCTTCCTCGCGCCCCTTCTCGTCCAGGTTGCGCTGGGTGGTGCAATCGCCCAGCTGGAAATTGGCGGGGTCGCCGACGCCGGGCGCTGTGGCGTGGCGAAAGAGCACGATCGTTCCCGGCCGGGACAGCGCGGCCCATGCGTCAGCCGCACCGGCCGGCGCCCAGGAGCCCAGGACGGCGAAGAACAGGGCCATGACTCTGCATTGCATGGCTCGACTGTATCCCTGCATCCGCTGGGCCATGGTGCACGTATGCTGTTGACTACCAAGGGCCAAGGATGAACCGCAAGAGATGGGTGTTGATGTTGTGTATAGCCGCGACAGCGATGGCGGCGCTGGCCGGCTGCTCGCCCGTGACCGCGCTCAACGCGCTCACGCCCACAGCGACGTACCGCAAGACGAGTGACATCGCCTATGGCGCCGATCCCCGCCACAAGCTCGACATCTACACGCCCCTGCGAGAGAACGCCGGCAAGCCCTTCCCCGTGGTGGTGTTCTTCTTTGGCGGCAACTGGAACAGCGGCGAGCGCAGCGACTACCGGTTCGTCGGCGAGGCCCTGGCATCACGCGGGATAGTGGCGGTGATAGCCGACTACCGCCTTTATCCCCAGGTGCGCTACCCGGCTTTTCTCGAAGACAGCGCGCAAGCCGTGGCCTGGGCCGTTCGTAACGTGGCGCAGCACGGAGGCGACCCGAGCCGCCTCTACGTGATGGGCCACAGCGCCGGTGCGTACAACGCCGCGATGGTCGCGCTGGACAAGCGCTGGCTGGCCGCCTCGGGGCTTTCGCCGTCGGTGCTGCGCGGCTTCATCGGCCTGGCCGGCCCCTATGACTTCCTCCCGATCCAGAACACCGACACGCGGCCGGTCTTCTTCTATCCCGACACGCCGCCCTCTTCGCAACCCATCAGCCACGCCAGTGCCTCTGCACCGCGCGCGCTGTTGATCGCCTCGAACAGCGACAGTCTGGTGAACCCGGTGCGCAACACGGGAGGCCTTGCGAACAAACTTCGTGGCCTGGGGGTTGATGTCAACGAGGTCTACTTCGACAGCACCAGCCACACGTCGCTGGTCGGCGCGTTGGCGTGGCCGTTGCGAGGCCTGGCGCCTGTGCTCGACACCCTCGACCGATTCGTCAACGCCGCGAACTAGTGGTGGGCAACTTGAAGCGGGTGGCGCACGGCTGAACCGCGCCGCCTCGGCTCACGGACCAATCTCGTACATCGCATCGCCCATGTAGCGATGCGTGCCGAACGCCGCGGCCAGTGCTGCGGATTCGGCCGCCTGCCACTGCTCCAGGATCACTCGCTCGGCATCGGTGAGTGATTCCAGGTCCGGCTGCTCGCCATAGCTCGCCACGATGCGCCGGAAGGCCGCATGAACCAGCAGCACCATGCTCTCGTCGCCCAGCACTTCGTCCAGCGCCTTGCGAAAGCGCGCTTCGGCCTGGCGCTTCTGTTCAAGGGTTGCGTCGTCGGAATCGAAGATGCGCAGGGAATAGCTCATGCCCGCCATGATGCGGGAAAACCGATTCAGCGCTTTTCGCGGTGCCCGCCCCTATCCGGTTTCACCGGCCTCACTGGTTTGAGGTGCGCGGTGCGTGCGTGTTCGCGGAACTCCCGCTCGGTCATCGTGTACACCGCGACGCGCGGGTAGTTGCCCTTCATCTCGGCTTCTACCACCAACTGGGCCTCAGGGCCAGGGCGCAAGCCGCGGACCCACCAGCGATGGCCACTGCGGTCGCGAAAGCTTTGGCCGGAAAGTTGCGAAAGGCCCATGTGTTCGGTTTTCATGGGTGCGATGGTGCTGCTCATCCTGCAAACCCGGTGTAGGACGTGTGTCTATACCGCGTGCGGCAATTCCTACACCGCAGTCTCGGGTACGCTGACGGGAAATCATGGAGTTGCACCATATGAGTCGCCTGTTCGCGCCCTGGTCCCTGGACGAGTTGCGCCTGTCCAATCGCATCGTCATCGCGCCGATGTGCCAGTACTCCGCCGACGAAGGCAGCGCGACCGATTGGCACATGATTCATTTGGGGAACCTGGCTCTCTCCGGTGCGGGCCTGATGATCCTCGAGGCCACGGCCGTGTCGGCGCGCGGTCGCATCTCGCCGACGGACCTCGGCCTGTACTGCGATGACAACGAGGCGACGCTCGCCCGCGTGATCGGCGCAATTCGGAAGCACTCGCCGATCGCACTGGCGATCCAGCTTGCGCACGCGGGCCGCAAGGGATCGAGCAAGGCGCCGTGGGACGGCGGCACGCAGATCAAGTCCGGTGAACCCAGGGGCTGGAAGACGGAAGCACCGAGCGCAGTGCCTCATGCATCCGGCGAAGAGCCGCCCGAAGCGATGGACCGTGGCGGCATGGACCGCGTGCGCGATGACTTCGTGGCCGCAACGAAGCGCGCGGCGCGCCTGGGTCTCGACGGCATCGAGGTGCATGGCGCCCACGGCTACCTCTTGCACCAGTTCCTGTCGCCGATCGCGAACAAGCGCGATGACGAGTACGGCGGCAGCCTGGAGAACCGCATGCGCTTTCCGCTCGAGGTGTTCGACGCAGTGCGCGCGGCCTTTCCTGCCGGCAAGCCGGTGTGGATGCGCATCTCCGCCACCGACTGGGTGCCGGGCGGATGGGACATCGAGGGGACGATCGCGCTGTCGAAGCTGCTCGGCGAGAGGCGATGCGCGGCCATCCACGTGACAACCGGGGGCGTCTCGCCGCTGCAGGCGATCAAGGTCGGCCCTGGCTACCAGGTGCCTTACGCGCAGCGGGTGAAGGCGGAGACTGGCTTGCCCACGATGGCGGTGGGCCTGATCACCGAACCCGAGCAGGCCGAGGCGATCATCGCCAACAACGAGGCGGACGCTGTGTCGCTCGCCCGCGCGATGTTGTACGACCCCCGCTGGCCCTGGCACGCGGCCGCCAAGCTGGGGGCGCACGTGTTTGCGCCGAAGCAATACTGGCGGTCGCAGCCGCGGGAGTTCAAGGAACTGTTCGAAGGCATGAGTTTCGGGCAGCGGTAGACGAAAGAAAGGGCCCCGTGGGGCCCCTTCGCGTATCAAGCTCTCAGTTTCTCAATGGCGGTACGGATTGTTGGGTTCGCGGTCATAGCGGTCCGGCACGCCGTCGTGGTCGCGGTCCCAGCCGCCATGCCGATGACCGTAGCGGTGGTTGTGCCCGTAACGGTAGTACACCACCCGCGGCTGGGCGTACACCGACTGGGACTGGTAGTAGACCGGCTCCGGCGCGTAGTACGTCGGTTGGGGCTGGTAGTACACAGGTTGCGGCTGGTAGTACACCGATTGGGGCTGCACATAGACCGGCGCGGGCTGTACATAGCCGTAAGGCGCGTTCAGGCCGATCGAGAAAACGACGTCAGTGCGCGCTTGGGCTGCGGAGCCGGCCACCAACGCGCCCAGCGCGACAGCGGCGGCAATGAGGGGTCTGGCGGAGAAGAGGCGTTTCATACGAGCTCCTTGTGGGAATGACTGTATGGTGCTGCCCGGCGCATGAACCGAACCTGAACGGAGTGGGAACACGTGTCTCAAAAGTGTAAAGAAGCGAAATTACCCCTCGCGGCGAAGTCGTCGCTCGGCGCGCGGCGCCGGGGCGTCAATGCAGGGCGGGCGCTTCCAGCAAACTGTCGACGTCGCCCATCGTGGTGTAGCCCTGCACCGAAATCCGCACGAACACTTGCCCGCCGTGCGTGGTCACCGGGATTTCGATGCCGCTCTCGCCGTACAGCCGCTCGCGCAGCGCCTCGGGATCTTGCGGCGGCACGGGGATCGCCACCATCTGCGCCCAGTCGTCGTCGCGCGCGATCGGTGCGAGTCCATGCCGCTGCGTCAGCACCTGCAACGCATGGCGCGCCAGCTCGTGGCAACGCACTCGCACGGACGGCCAATCGTGCCGCGCGAGAAAGTCAAGCGCCTGCGGCAACGCCAGCCAGCCGGCGATGTCGCGCGTGCCTTGCCACTGCATGCGGCGCTCGAACAGGCTGCGCCCGAGGTAAGCGTCGAAGCCCGAGTGGCCCCCCGTACCTTCGGCATAGCCCCAACTGATGACCGTGGCATCGAGCATCGAGTGCAGTTCCGGGCGTGCGTGCAGGAAACCCGTGCCCTTGGGCGCGCACAACCACTTGTGGCAGTTGCCCGCATAGAAGTCGGCGCCGATCGCATCGATGTCCAGCGGAATCTGTCCGGGCGCATGTGCGCCGTCGATCAGCGTGGCGATGCCACGTTCCCGCGCTGCGCGGCACAGGTCGACCACGGGCAGGATCAGGGCGGTGGTGGAAGTGATGTGGCTCGCGTAAATCAGGCGCGTGCGCGGCGTGACTTCGGCCAACACGCGCTCCACGAACTCCTCTCTGCGAAAAGGCAGCGGAATAGTCACCCGCCGGTAGTGCGCGCCGCGCTGGGCGCACACGTGTTGCCAGGTGGCGTCGCAGGCGCTGTACTCCAGGTCGGTCGACAGCACCTCGTCGCCCGGTTCCAGCGGGAACGACTGCGCGACGATGTTGACAGCAGTAGTGGCGTTGGGCACGAAGACCAGGTGCTCGCCGTTCGCACCGATCTCGGCCCCGAGACGCGCCCGGGATGAAGCCAGCAAGTCGGCCGAGCGGCGGCCGAGGAACGCGACGGGGTTGCGCTCCATCTCGAGCTGCCAGCGCTGCTGCGCGTCCAGCACTTCGCGCGGGCAGGCGCCGAAGGAGCCGTGGTTCAGGAAGACGAGGCCGGGGTCCAGCAGGAAGAGGTCGCGCATGGCGGGCAGTTTAGCGAGGGCCGCTCTTGACCCAACAGCCGGTTCCCGCCATCCTCCGCGCTTCAGACGGAGTTCTGCATGCAATCTATTTCCTCAGACCAACTGCGCACTGCCGACGACGTGAAGCGGCACGAAGCACAGATGCCGCTCGCCCAACGGTTGCCGGGCCGCAGCGTGTACGACGTGTTCACCGACGCGGCCTCGCGTCATCCCGATGCGCCCGCGCTCACCATGGTGATGACTGGTGCGGACGATGAGCAGCCGCGCCGCGTTACCTACGCGCAGTTGCTCGCGTCGATCCGTCGCGCCGCGAACCTGTTCCGCGCACTCGGTGGCCCGCGGCCTGGTGTGGCCTACATGTTGCCCAGCCTCGTAGAGACGCATGCCACCTTGTGGGGCGCAGAGAGCGCGGGCTATGCGGTGCCGATCAACTTCCTGCTGCAGCCCGACCACATCGCGGAGTTGATCCGCGCGTCGGGCGCGACGATTCTCGTCGCACTCGGGCCCCATCCGGTGCTGGACATCTGGCAGAAGGCGCAGGCCTTGCGAGCGCAGTTGCCCGGGCTGGTGCTGGTGCGCGTGTCCCCGCCGGGAACGCCTGCCGAGGCCGGGGTGGTCGACTTCGTGTCGGCGATGGCCGACCAGCCCGATGATCACCTCACGTTCGGCGAGGCGGGCCGGGACGATGACGTCGTTGCCTACTTCCACACTGGCGGCACGACCGGCGCACCCAAGCTGGTGGCCCACAGCCATCGCAGCCAGTTGTGCGCAGCAAAAGGCGGCGCGGCGCTGGCCGGCATGGTGCCGGGCGATGTGCTCACTGCGAGCCTGCCGCTCTTTCATGTGGGCGGCACCATCTTCTGCGGCCTCAGCAGTTTCATGGCCGGGGTCGAGCTGGTGATCATGTCGCCGGGCGGCATGCGCAACCCGGCGATGGTCAATCGCTTCTGGCACATCGTGCAGCGTTACGGCGTCACGCTCGCCGGCGCGGTGCCCACGTCCGTCGGCGCACTCCTTGAGATGCCGGTGGGCGATGCCGACATCAGCTCCATCCGCGCGGGCTTCTGCGGCGCTGCCTCGCTTCCGTTGGCGGTCGGCGAGCGCTTCCGCCAAGTGACCGGTCGCAACCTCTACGAGGTGTACGGCATGACGGAAGCCTCGGGTCTGATCGCCATCGACCCGACGGCCGGCCCAGGCGGCGTGGGTTCCGTTGGTTTCGCCCTGCCCTACACGCGCGTACGCACGCGCAGGATCGATGCCGATGGCAGCGTCGGTGCCGACTGCGCGCAAGGCGAAATCGGTGTCGTCACCATCGAGGGCGACCATGTCTCCCCCGGGTATCGCAATCCGGCGCACAACAAAGGCGTGTTTCTCGAAGACGGCTCGCTCAACTCGGGCGACCTTGGCTACTTCGACGACACCGGGCGTCTGCACATCGCAGGTCGTGCCAAGGACCTGATCATCCGCAGCGGCCACAACATCGACCCGCTGATGATCGAGAACGCCATGCAGGCGCACCCCGCGGTGGCGCTTGCCGCGGCCGTGGGCATGCCCGATGCCTACGCCGGTGAACTGCCCGTTTGCTACGTGTCGCTGAAAGCCGGCGCTCAGGCCAGCGATGACGAGCTGCGCGAACACGCCGAGCGCACGATCGCTGAGCGCCCTGCCTGGCCGCGCCACATCCACGTGGTGGACACGATTCCGCTGACCACCGTGGGCAAGATCTACAAGCCGCAACTGCGCTGCGATGCGGCCCAGCGGCTGGTGGAGTCGATCGTGCACCAGCAACTGCGCATGCGCGATGCGAAGATTCTGGTGCGCGAGGGCGGCAGCCGCGGCATGAAGGTGAGCGTGAGCGTGCCAGGCTCAGGCGCCAACGTTGAGGAGGTGACCAGGGCGCTCAGCGGCTTCCTCTTCGAAGTGGAAGTGTCGCCGGGCGCCGGCACCTGATCTTGCCTTCCTGGAGTCACGCCAACTTGTTCCGCCTCTTCGAAAAACTGCTGCACCCCTACCCCGAGCGCGAGCCGGAGATCCCGCCGGTGGGCTTTTTCGCGTTCATGTGGGCCTGCATGGCGGGCGTGCGCAGCTACATCGTGGCCCTCGCCTTTCTGAGCGCCCTGGTCTCGGGGTTTGAGGCCTGGCTGTTCTCGGTGCTCGGGCAGATCGTCGACTGGGCCGCGAAGACGCCGCCCGAGCGCTTCCTCGCCGAGCACGGCACTGCCCTGGGCGTCCTCGCCGCCATCCTGGTGGCGAGCGTGGGCGCAGTGACGCTCGAAGCTTTCCTCAAGCGCCAGACGCTGGCGATGAACTTCCCCTTGCGGATGCGCTGGAACTTCCACCGGCTGATGCTGGGCCAGAGCATGGCCTTCTATGCCGACGAATTTGCGGGGCGCATCACCACCAAGGTGATGCAAACCGGATTGGCCGTGCGCGAGGTCATCTTCACGACTGTCGAAGTGCTGATCGGCATGGGCATGTATTTCATCACCATCATCGCGCTCGCGGCGGCCTTTGACTTGCGGCTGATGCTGCCCTTCCTCGTGTGGCTGGGGCTGTACGGCATCTCATCCACGTACTTCGTGCCGCGCCTCGCGCGCATCGGCAAGAGCTACGCCGACGCCAAGGCGCTGGTCACGGGCCGCATCTCGGACGCCTACTCCAACATCACCACCGTCAAGCTGTTCTCGCATACGCAGCGCGAGTCGGCTTTCCTGCGCCAGGCACTGGCCGATTCCGGCGAGATCGGCTACGAGCAGAACCGGCTGATCACCTGGTTCGAGATCGTCAACTACATCATCGTCGTGGCTTTGTTGCTCGGCGCGGTGACGCAGTCACTCTGGCTCTGGAGTGAGGGTTCGGTCGGGCCGGGCGCTGTCGCCGCAGTCACTGCGATGAGCCTGCGCATCAGTGGCCTGTCGCACTGGGTGATGTGGTCACTGGCGGGACTGTTCGAGAACGTGGGCACGGTGCAGGACGGAATCGCGACACTGACCAAGCGCCGCCATGTCGTGGATGCCCCCGATGCGGTTCCGCTGCATGTGCAGCGCGGCGAGGTGAAGTTCGAGCGCGTGACCTTTTCCTATGGTGGCAAGTCGCCGGTGCTGAAAAACTTCGAATTGAGGGTGCGCCCTGGCGAGAAGATCGGCCTGATCGGCCGCTCCGGCGCCGGCAAGTCGACGCTGGTGAACCTGCTGCTGCGCTTCCACGACGTGAACGGCGGCCGCATTTTGGTCGACGGGCAGGACATCGCGCACGTCACGCAGGACAGCCTGCGCGCCAACATCGGCATGGTCACGCAGGACACATCGCTGTTGCACCGCTCGGTGCGCGACAACATCAGTTACGGGCGGCCGGGTGCGAGCGAAGAAGAGATGTTGGCCGCCTCGCGCCGCGCCCACGCGCATCCCTTCATCGATGAACTCTTCGACTACAAGGGCCGCAAAGGCTACGACGCCCAGGTGGGCGAGCGCGGTGTGAAGCTCTCGGGCGGCCAGCGCCAACGTATCGCGATCGCGCGCGTGATGCTGAAGGACGCGCCGATCCTGCTGCTCGATGAAGCAACCAGCGCGCTCGATTCCGAAGTGGAGGCCGCGATCCAGGCCAGCCTGAAGCAGCTGATGGAAGGCAAGACCGTGATCGCGATAGCGCACCGGCTCTCCACCATCGCGGCGCTCGACCGCCTGATCGTGCTGGACCAGGGCCGCATCGTCGAGGAAGGCGATCACCGCACGCTGCTGGAGCTTGGCGGCCTTTACTCGCGCCTGTGGGCGCACCAGAGCGGCGGCTATTTGGGCGAAGAAGCCGAGCCCGAGCAATACGTGGCGGCTTGAGGTCTCTCCCCTACCCGGAGAAGAACCGCACTGAGCCCGCTTTGAGCTTGGCTCTGAGCACTGCCGGGTTCATCGGGCAATGATGCACCAGGCTTGCGCGACCCTGTAAATTCGGGAGGTGCAATCCACTGACACTTCGCCAGGTAACCGTACGGCATGGCTGATGCTGCTGATCCTGATTGGCGGCTTCGCCCTCAGCCAGGCCTTTCGCACCGCGGCCTCCCTCATGGCGCCATCACTGGCACAGACCTTTTCGCTGTCGCCGCAGCAGCTGGGCCTGTTCGCCGCGGCCTTTCACTTCTCGTTTGCGGGCCTGCAGCTGTTCATGGGCATGGCCATCGACATCTATGGGCCGCGCCGCACCATCGTCGCAGTCTTTCCTCTGTCCATCGTCGGCGCGCTGGTGATGGCGGCTGCGCCGAGCTACGGCGTGCTGATCCTGGGCCAGGTGCTCACCGGCATCGGGTGCGGCCCGGCCTTCCTGGTTTGCACGGTGTTCATCGCCCGCAGCTTTCCGTCGGGGCGGTTCGCGGCAGTGAACGGCGCTGCGCTGGGCATCGGCTCGGTGGGATTGCTTCTCACCGGCACTCCGCTGGCATGGATCATCGAGGCTTCGTCGTGGCGCGCGGGCTTCGTCGCGCTGGCCATCATTGCGGCTGCGGCATGGGTGGCGATCTTCGTTTTCGTGCGCGACGGTACCGACACCCCCGAGCCGCGGCAGAAACTCAACGTGATCGCCGCGCTGCGCGGTTATGGCGAGCTGTTCCGGCTGCCGCACACGATCGGCATCTTTGCGCTCGCGCTAACCACGTATTCATCGTTCATGGCTTTGCGCGGCCTCTGGCTGGGCCCGATGCTGATCGAGCGCCACGGCTTCAGCCTGGTGCAGGCCGGCAACGTGGCCATCGCGATCTCGGTCGTGGGCATGATGAGCCCCCCGCTGTTCGGACGCATCGACCCCGGCGAGCGGCGGCGCCGCACCTGGATCATGGCGTGCGCGCTGGGCAACGCCGCGATCTTCGTCGCGATGGCGCTGCACCCTGGCGCAGTGGGCGACGTGTTTCTGGCACTGTTGGTCAGCCTGCTGGCCGGCTTCGGCACGCTGCAATACGCCGACGTGCGCTCGGCCTACCCACCGCACATGACAGGTCGCGCGATGGCCATCTTCACGATGGCGATGTTCCTGGGCGTGGCCGTGATGCAGTGGTTCACCGGCGCCGTCGCCAACGCCGCTCATGCCATGGGTGTGGAGACTTATGCGGCGGTACTGGGCGCGATCGCTGTGTCGCTTTCCCTGGGCGCATTGGCTTTCAAGGTGTTGCCGGCTCCGCCAAGGAACACCTGATCACTTGCCAGGTCAACTTGGCATTTGTGCGGGCTTGAGGTTAACCCGGTCCGACAGTACGATGCGCCCTTTCCCCCACATCGTCCAAAAGGAAAGCAATGCGCAAGTCCGTTTTGACTGGCTCCCTCGCACTGGCAGGCATCTTCGTAGCAGCTTGCGCCACCGCCCCGTCGGGTCCTGCCGGCATGAGCTTCTTCATCTCCAGTGCCAACCCCGGCAAGGGCGGCGACCTCGGGGGGCTCGAAGGCGCCGACAAGTTCTGCCAGTCGCTGGCACAGGCAGCCGGCGCGGGTGGCCGCACCTGGCGCGCCTACCTCAGCACGCAGGCCCCGGCACTGAACAGCCCCGACTTCGTCAACGCTCGCGACCGGATCGGTGCCGGGCCTTGGTACAACGCCAAGGGCGGGCTCATCGCCCGCAACGTGGCCGAGCTGCACTCCGATGCGAACGGCATCAGCAAGGACATGGCGTTCGACGAAAAGGGCAACGCCGTCAACGACCGGACCAAGACGCCGAGCATGCACGACATCCTCACCGGTTCGCGCCCGGACGGCACGGCATACGCGGGCGGCGCGGGCGGTGGCGTGCCCTTTCCCGACATGACGTGCGGCAACTGGACGAAGAGCACCACCGATGGCTCGGCGATGACAGGGCACTTCGACAAGGCCGGCTCCATCGCAGCGCCGTGGGCCACCTCATGGAACTCGAGCCACCCGACGATCGGCTGCAGCATGGAGCGCATTCGCCCCACCGGCGGCGATGGCCGCCTGTACTGTTTCGCGGCGAACTGAGCCCGGCGCGATGGCAAGGCCGGTGCCGGCGCTTCAAAGGGTGTAGACCATCCCGTTCTGGATCGCACCGATCACGTTCGCCTGGTTCTCGGGTGACTCCGAGAATTGCACCAACAAGTAGTTGCGGGGCAGGCCGAGGTTCAGGTTGTTCACATGGAAGGCCAGGCCGCCGGGGTCGGCGTCGCGGTCCAGTACGTTCAGGTAGAGCTGGTTGACGAACTGTGCGTTGCTCAGGTTCCCGTATCGGGCCTGGAATTCCGGGCTCTCGATAAAGTTGGCCGCGATGTCCGTGATCCCGAAGCCGATGTCCAGCACGTTGATCTGGAAGCCCAGGCCCCCGATGTCTGGGGCGCGGTCCAGCGCTGACTTGTACAGTCGGTAGGCTTGGCCGCCATTGCCAGTGATGTCGAGCGCGACGTAGAAATCGTCGAAGTGCAGGCGCTCGACACTCAGCAGCGAGTCGAGTCCATTGGGCCCCGAGACTAGTGCGTCGTCGCCATTGCGCACGATCGTGTACGCAGACCGCAGCCCGCTGAAATTGGCCTGGTCTCGCCCGTCCCCACCCGAGAGCACATCGTCCCCCAGGCCACCGGTGAGCGTGTCGTTGCCGGCCAATGCATGGATGTTGTCGTTGCCTGCAGTTCCGGACAGCGCTTCGGCGGATGCGGTGCCGGTGATCGTGGGGCCGAGGGTTGAGAAGTTGTACAGGGCCGTGCCGACGTAGGGGTTGCCGGCCAGGTCCTGCAACGTGCCCGCGGCGAACTCCAGGCGGTAGCCTGTGCCCTCCACCAGGTCGGCGGTGGGGTCGACGGTGATGATGCTGCCCGAGACCGTCACGTGGCTGCTGCTCGCCGCATTGAAGGTCTCAACGACGGTGCCCGACGCAGTCTTCAGGACGATGTTGCCGCTGCCTCGCTGCATCGCCTCGCCAAAGGTCAAGGTGAAGTTGCCGCCCAGCGGTACAGCGATGCTTTCATCTGCGGGACTGAAGGTGTTGACGGTGGGCGCCGCAGTGTCCACGATGAAGCCGGCCTGGTCGGGCACCAAGGCCTGCAACAACACCGCTGCGTTGCCGCCCGCATCCGTCAACGCGCCGCCGTTCAGCCGCAGGGCGTTGGCTGGCAGCGAGACGCCGTTCGCGTCGTTCTGGCCCGCGAGCAGCGTATAGGTGAACACCAGCGTATCGGTGCCGCTGCCGGAGACGAAGGCGGCCTGCACCTGCGTGCCCCCGATATCGAGGGTGAGCCCGGGCACATCGGTGAGGTAGGCCACTTCGCTCAGCTTGACGGTGGCCGTCAGCACGTCGCCGGCATTGAACCGCCCGCCGATGCCGCCAACGCCTGAAGCGATGGCGGTCGACACGATCGACGGCGCCACCTTGTTGCTGGAGAGGGTCAGGCTGTAGCCAAGCACGGGGTTCACGCCGCTGGTCTGCACCTGCACATACACATCGTCGATCTGCCGCGCAAACTCCAGGTGCAAGTCGCCAGGGGCTGCGGATTGCTTGAGCAGGTTGCCGGCGATGTCGTACACCTTGACCACGAGTAGCTGGGCGTCGCCGCCGACGCTGCTCACGTCGACGGTGTTCACGTTGGTTGCGGTCGTGCGCGCCGAGTCGACGCGGAACCAGTCGCCGCCGTCGGTGCCACTCGCAACATCGGCAGCGGTCAAGCTGAGGTTGCCGATGGTGCCGCGTACCGACAGCTCGGAACCGGTGCCCAGCTGCCATGCCTTTTCCCGGCTGTCGTTGCCTCCCGCCGCTTCCGCGAAGTCGGCCAGGGCCACCGGCTGCGCGGTGCCAAACGCGTCCATCCGCAGTTCATACCGAGGCAGCAGCGTGGCCGTGGCCGCGCTCACATGCAGCAGGTATGTGGCGCCGGCAGCCGGCGAGAAAGTGAGGACGCCCGAGGCGCCTGTTGTCTGCTCACTGAGCAAAGCCCCAGCAGCGCTGTAAAGCTGCACCTGCACGCCTGCAACGGCATCGAGGCACGACAGCACGATGCCCGGCGCGTAGCCCGCGCCAGACGGCATGGTGAAAGCGTACCAGTCGTGGTCGGTTTCCGAATCGATGTTCAGGCCACTGACCACATAGTCGTGCTGGTTGATCGTTCCCAGCTGGAAAGGCGTCTCCATCATGTCGTTGTTCGACAGCAGCGCCTTTCCGCCCAGTGACAGCGATTCGGCAAAGTCAGGCTCGCCCGGCTCGAAGAAGGCGGCCGCGGGCAACATGACGGCCCTGAACTGGTCGAGGAACGCCTTCCACTTGGTGTCCGCGAGGAAGTCGAAATGCTCGCTGGTGTACGACGCATCCATCTCCACGCCGCGCTTCGGGAACACGATGGTGAGGCCGTTGTAGCCGCTCTTGCCGGCGGTGCGCAGCACCGCGACATCGACCGCGTCGATCACTGCCTGCGCCGCGTTGTCGATGGCGGAATTCGCACTGACAACCCGCAGCTGGCCCATGAAGTGCGCGAGGTCGACATAGTCCTTGAAGTCCGGATCTGCGACTTTCGCGCGGCCACGCGCTGTGATGACTGCGCGCCAGTCGGTGGCGTTGGCCGTTTCCATGACGGTCGCGAACGCGTCGATGGCGTGTTCGAGGGCGGCGATGTAGCCGAGATTGACCGAAGCGAGGTGTTGGTCGGCCCCGTTGGCCGCGATGTAGCTGTCCACGACCTTGCTGGCCAGGCCCGTCGAGGACGTGCTGGAGCGCAGGTAGTCGAGGATCGCCGTGTAGTCCCAGCCATCGCCGGGCTCGGTCAGCTCCGACGCAATCATCAGCGTGGCCACCTCATCGAGCTCGGACGCCATTTCAATCGACGACATCAGGCAGGCGTCGAAGCCCACGATGTCGAACTTCAGGATGTTGCTGTTTTGGATCGCCTGGCGAACGTCCGATACCGACATGCCAGTGCCGCCCGACGAGTCGTCGAAACTCACGCCGGAAAGCGTGCCCCCACCATGGTCCCAGATGACCAGCATGTAGTGGTTGGCGGGCGCCTGGAGCGCCCCCCAGTTGATGAAGGACGTGAGGTTGTACGGCAGGCCCATGTTCCACTCGTCGGCGGGGACGGCGACCAGGTCGGAGAAGAGGTCGTCGGTCGTGTCGTGGCTGACGAAGCCCTGGCGCGTGTTCGACCAGGCGCCGTGCCCCACGTCGAAGCCGCGGATGCGGTCCAGGACGATCACCGTCTCGACGCCGCTGCGGTACAGAGACTGCTCCATCTCGTTGAGGTCTTCTGTGGCCGAGGCCTCGAGGTTGTTGTCGCCGTTCATGTAGACCAGCACGGTCCACCCGTTCTTCTTGGCAGCTCCCTCCGAATGGATTTCGAGGTCGTAGCGTGCGACCGGCGCAGCCGCCGTGCTCTCGACGTTGACGAACCAGTGCCCCGCAGCGTAATCCTTGATCGAGATCGCCGCGTTCCCGTTCGAGTCCGTGAACGCCGTGCTGAACAGTGTCCCGCCGGCGTCGTAGACCCGCACCTGCACGTTCGCGCGATCGGCGTGCACATTGACTCGGTCGGAAGCGCCTCCGTTTTGCGCCAGTGTGAATTCGTAGAAGTCGCGATCGTTGACCGAGTCGATCGTCGCGCCCGTGATGGAGGCGTTCGACTCCTTGATCCGGGTGGCCGTCCCCATCGTATTGTTGAACTCCCACGCGTCCATCGCAATCGCGGCGGGACCATTGAGGGAGATCGAGTAGTTCGGGTTCTGGGCGCCGTGGTAGCCCGCAACCCGCAGCGAGTAGTCGCCAAAGAGGCCCTTCAGGCTGACCTGTTCGAAATTACCCGATCCGCTGGACTGCGAAATCAGCGAGCCGCTGCTGTTGTACAGGAACAGGTCCAGGTCGCCTTGCGACTGGAGGAAGTCGATGCGCGCGGTGTCGCCGGCGCGGCCAAAGTCCGAGAGCGAGAACACGAACCAGTCGTCGTCGTTCGGCTGCATCGTGAAGTTCGCGATCGTACGGGGCCCTGTGATGTCCCGCAGGTTCGTCGCCGTCTCGCGAGTGTCGTCGTTCTCGAACAAGTCGTTGCCCGGCACGGGCGGCGAGGCGTTCAACAACAGTGCGTAGTCGGGGTTCGACTGGTTGCCCGAGCCATAAACGCGAAACAGGTAGGTGCCGGGCCACAGGCCCTCGAAGCTGATTGCCTCGGTGTCACCGTTGCCGGTGGACTGCCTCATCACGGTAGTGCCTGCAGCGTTGTACAGCTGCATGTCGATGTCGCCCAGCTCGTCGTTGAGGAACAGCTGGATGCCCTCGCCGGCCTTGCCGATATTGCTGATAGTGAACTTGTACCAGTCGTCGTCGTTGGACTGCACTGTGAGGCCCGACACGATCTGGGAACCCGAGATCGTCCGCAAGTCGGTGGCCGTGGCGGCCGTGTCGTTGTTCTCGTAGCGGTCGGCGGCCACCAGCGATGGGGCGACTTTCACGGTCAGGTCGTAACTCGGGTTCGTCGCGCCGTTGTAGCCGAATGCCCGCAACAGGTAGCTGCCAGCTGCCAGCCCTTGCAGGCTGACCGATTCGGTGTCGCCCACGGTGGCCGACGATGCCAGGAGCGTGGTTCCCGCCGAGTTGTACAGCTCCAGGTCGACGTCGCCCTGCGAGTGCTTGAAGAAAATCGTTGCCGCATCGCCGGCCTGGCCCGTGCCGGGCAGCGTGAAGCGAAACCAGTCCGAGTCGCCTGCCTGCGCCGACAGGTTGTACTTGCTGACCGTGTTGATGATGGTGCGCAGGTCGAACGCCGTGGCGGGCGTGTCGTTCTCCTCATAGCGATCGGCGATGACCGCAGGCGCCGCGGCGAGCGTGAGCGAATAGTCCGGGTTGCCGGCACCGTTGTAGCCGAACACCCGCGCGCGGTATTCGCCCGCGAACAGGCCCGACAGGTCGATCGACTCGCTGTTGCCCGAGCCCGTCGACCGGCGCAGCAAGGTGGTGCCGGCTGCGTCGTACAGTTCCAGGTCGATGTCGCCCGCCGCGTTGTTGAACGCGACGGAGAAGCTGTCCCCGTTGCGGCCCGCAGCCGCCAGCGTGAAGCGATACCAATCCGATTCGTTGGTCTCGGCCGTGAGTGTTGCCTCGGTGCGCGTGCCACCGGCGGTCCCCAGGTTGGTTGCGGTCCCCGCGGTGTCGTTCTGCTCGAACCGGTCCGCAGCGATGCCGGCGGGGGCAACGGAAAGCCGCAGCGTGTAGTCGGGGTTGCTGGCGCCGTTCAGTCCGCCCACCACCACCGCGTACTCGCCCGCCGCGAGGCCCGACAGGCTGACTTGCTCGGTGTCTGCTGTGGTGGCGGACGTGGAGATCAGCGTCTGCGTCGTGAAGTTGAACAGGGCGATATCGATGTCGCCCAGCACCTGCGAGAAGCTCACGCGCACGTAGTCGATGGCTTTGCCGGTGCCGGCGAGCGTGAAGCGGTACCAGTCGGCGTCGTTCGCTTCCGCCGTGAGGTGCGTCTCGGTGCGCGTGCCGCTGACGAGGCCAAGCGCCGTGGCCGTGAGGTAGGTGTCGTTCTGCTCGAAGCGGTCGGCGGCGGGCGTGGCACTGGCCACCGCAAGGGTGAGCGAATAGTCGGGGTTGGCTACGCCCTGGTAGCCGAAGACCCGCACGTAGTAGTCGCCCGCGGCCAGCCCCGCGAGGCTGACTCGCTCGGAGTTCTCGCTGCCCGCTGAAGTCAACAGCACGGTGGTGCCGTTGGCGGCATACAGCTGCATGTCCACGTCGCCGTTGGCATGCGTGAAAGCCAGCGCCACCGCGTCGCCTTCGCGGCCTGGCGCTGCGAGCGTGAAGCGGTACCAGTCGTCGTCGCCCGCCTGGATGGTGAGGTGCTCGTGCGTGACCGACCCGCTCAAGGTGCCCAGGATGCTCGCCGTCGCGGCGGTGTCGTTGTTCTCAAAGCCGTCCGCGCCATCGGGCAGTGAAGGTGCCAACTGGAATGTGAAGTTGTAGTTGGGATTGGCCTGCCCGATATTGCCGAACACGCGCACGATGTAGTTGCCGGCGGCCAGGCCCGTGAGGCTAATGCTCTCCTGGTTGCCCACGCCCGCCGACGTTGCCAGCACCGACGTAGCCGCGGCGTTGTACAGGGTCATGTCGAGGTTGCCCTGGGCGTTCACGAAGTCGATCACCACGGCGTCGCCAGCGGCACCCACGTGATCGAGCGTGACCTGGAAATAGTCAACATCGCCCGTGCCGATCGTCAAGCCCGCGTACTGGAAGGAGCCGAGAGGCGCTCCAATCACAGTGGCGGTGGCTGCGGTGTTGTTGGGCTCCAGCCAGTCGCCCAACGCGATGCCGACCGAATATGTGCCCGTGGCCTCGTGGCCCGAGGCTCGCGCCGCGAGATAGTAGATGCCCGACAGCGTGGGCGTGAAAGCCAGCCGCGCGTTCAGGCCCGCGCCGCTTCCATTGTCGTTAAAGAGGAGCGCCTCGCCGGTCGGCCCCAGGACTTCCAGATAGGGATTGAGCAGCGACACGCTGTTGAGCGCGATGTCGTAGGTGGTGCCGGCGTTCAGCGTGACCTGGTATAGGTCGACGTCGCCCGCGAAGTCGATCGATCCCGTGATGGGGGCGCCGAAGCCCAACGTCATTTCGACGGGCGCCGAATTGACGGCCAGCCGCCAGCTTCCAGCGGCGTTCTGCCCAGACTCTTGCGCGTCGAGGTAATACGTGCCGCTGACCGTGGGCGTGTAGAGGATCCGCGCGTTCAGGCCGACGCCTGCGTTGTCGTCCGCGATCAGCAGGACGCCCGCCGCGTTGTGCAAGCCGAGCCAAGGATCGACCAGGGTCTCGAGGAATCTGCCGTCGCCGGCCGCTCCGGTCAGGTCGAACAGGTATTGCGTGCCCGCGACCAGCTGGACCACGCGCCAGTCGGCCACGTCGCTCATGGAGCCCAGCGAACCGGTGACCGAAGAGTCCGGAGACATGACGGCCTGGCTGGCGGTAGTGTCCAGTTCATCGCCGACCAGCCGGAGCCTGTAGGTGCCAGTCATGGAAGGGTCCGCGCCCTGTGCGTCGATGAAGTAGGCGGCCGTCTCGGCCGGCGCGAAGTACAGGTAGGCGTCGAGGCCAGTGCCGGCGTCGTCGTCCTCGGCCTGCAGCAAGCCTTGCGCGTTGAACACCTTCACGAAGGGATCGAAGAGGGTGCCGTTGCCGGACGGCAGGCCTTCGAGCCAGATCTGGTAGCCCCAGCCCGACAGCAGGTTGGCCCTGTACCAGTCGGTGTCGCCGACGAAATCAATGGCGCTGTTGATCGAATCGCCGGGGGCCAGCGTGCCAGTGGTGGAAGTGTCGCCCGCGACGGTATCGGCCATGCATGCTGCTCCTCCCCTCGTATGACTGCCCCGGGGTCGGCGTCGCGAACAAACTGTTACGCCCGCCCACTGTGGGGTACGCTGGGTAGCCGAGTCAACAGGGTTGGCGCTCTTTGGCGCCGATGAGCATGCAGGTGTGCTCTATCGCACAGAAACACGGGCGACACGCGAAGTCAGTGGTGTTTGCGCCACTGCCGATCGCTCTCGTCAGCGAGGGATACTTGCCTGCAAAGGAATCACGATGACCATCGACTGGACCGCATTCACCCCGTGGCAATCATTGGCCGGAGGGGTTCTCATCGGCATCGCTGCCGCGATGTTCGCGCTGTTGAACGGGCGCATCGCCGGGATCAGCGGAGTGCTCGGTGGCCTCTTGCGGCCCCAGAGAGGCGACATCGGCTGGCGTGCAGCATTCCTTGTGGGCCTGGTTGGCGCTTCACTTGCCTACTCGGTATTCGCTTCACTGCCCCGACCTCAGATCGACGCGAGCTACGTGGCGCTGGTCGTGGCCGGCATGCTGGTCGGCGTCGGTACGCGCTACGGCTCCGGCTGCACCAGCGGGCACGGCGTGTGCGGCCTGTCGCGCCTGTCACCGCGCTCGCTGGTGGCGACTTTGGTGTTCATGGGTGCGGGGTTCGGGACGGTGTTCGTCATCCGTCACCTGATCGGAATCTGAGGAGAAGCGGCATGTACAACCTTGCGTCCCTCCTCGCAGGCCTCGTCTTCGGCCTGGGTCTGATCGTCTCGGGCATGGCCAATCCCGCCAAGGTGCTTGGCTTCCTCGACGTCGCCGGGCGATGGGATCCATCGCTCGCCCTTGTGATGGGCGGCGCAGTCGCCGTTGGCCTGGTTTCGTTCGTGGTCGCGCACCGGCGCACCGTGTCGTTCCTCGGCGCGCAGATGCGTCTGCCCGCTGCGCAGAATGTCGACCGCCGGCTGGTCGGCGGCGGGCTCGTCTTCGGAATCGGGTGGGGCGTCGCGGGCTTCTGCCCCGGCCCCGCACTGGTGGCGTTGGGCATGGGCGAGGCCAAGGCCCTGGTGTTCGTCGCAGCCATGTTGGCCGGCATGGCAATCTTCGAGTGGCTCGAGCGCGGCAAGCGCGCCGGTGAGCCGTCCGCAGCGTAGGCGGCAAACAGCCACCGCCCGTGCCTTACTGGCTCTACCTGCTGGAGTGCGAGGGAGGCGTGTATTACGCCGGCATTGCCATCGATGTCGAGCAGCGGTTCTTCCAGCACGTGTTGGGACTGGGCGCGAGGTTCACTCGCGCATGGCCGCCCAAACGGGTACTCGCGGCGCGAGAGTACCCGGACAAGGGCGCGGCATTGCGCGCCGAGTTCAAGTTAAAGGCGCTACCGCGAGCGCAGAAGCTGGCCTTCTTCAAGGAAGATCAGCCCGCACGCTGACACTGCTTCGTCGAAGCCCTTACTGGGGCGGCGGGACCGGAGGGTCCTTTTTCTTGGTCAACCAAGTGTCGGTGAACTTGTTTTGCCACTCCGTCAGTTGCTTTTCCACTTCGTCCTTGGCAATGCCGTAGCGCTCCTGGATCTTGCCGGCGAGATGTTCGCGATGGCCCGCCACCACGGTCATGTCGTCATCGGTCAGTTTGCCCCACTGCTGCCTGACGCTCCCGCTTGCCTGCTTCCAGTTGCCCTTGATTTGGTCCCAATTCATGTCGTTTTCCCTTGTGAGGGGCAAATCTTCGGCGGGATGGCGAAGGCGGTCTGTGCGGCAAGGCACTTAGCGCCACCCATCACGTTCGCTATCGCGACCATCTAAAAGTCCAATTCGCCTGCGTCAGGTTGCGGCCCTAAGCTTGTGATCCAACGAAAGCGCCACATGACCGACACCCAATGCCCCATCGATCACTCCAAGCCAAAGCAGACGCGCACCAACGCGCACTGGTGGCCCGACCAGCTGAACCTGGGGATGTTGCACCAGCACGCCAAGCTGTCAGACCCGATGGTGGAGGACTTCGATTACACGGCTGAGTTCAAGTCGCTGGACTTGAAGGCAGTGGTAGCGGACCTGAATGCGCTGATGACGGACTCGCAGGACTGGTGGCCGGCCGACTACGGGCACTATGGCCCCTTCTTCATCCGCATGGCCTGGCACTCTGCCGGCACTTACCGCATCTTCGACGGGCGCGGCGGCGCGCGATCGGGTGAACAGCGCTTTGCGCCGCTCAACAGCTGGCCCGACAACGGCAACCTCGACAAGGCCCGCCGACTGCTCTGGCCGATCAAGCAGAAATACGGCCGCAAGCTGTCGTGGGCCGACCTGATGATCCTGGCTGGCAACGTGTCGCTCGAGTCGATGGGCTTCAAGACCTTCGGCTTCGGCGGTGGCCGCCAGGACATCTGGGAGCCGCTGCCGATCGACTGGGGTCCGGAGTCCACATGGCTCGGCGACGAACGCTACAGCGGCGAACGCGAACTGGCGCAGCCGCTCGCGGCCGTGCAGATGGGCCTGATCTACGTCAACCCGGAAGGCCCGAACGGCAAGCCCGACCCGGCAGGCTCCGCGCGCGACATTCGCGAAACCTTCGCCCGCATGGCGATGGACGACGAGGAAACTGTGGCACTGACCGCCGGTGGCCACACCTTCGGCAAGTCGCACGGTGCAGGCCCCGCCCACCACATGAACACGGAGCCCGAAGGCGCCAACATCGAGGAACTGGGTTTCGGCTGGAAGAACGCTTTTGAAAGCGGCGTTGGCGCACACGCGATCACCAGCGGCATCGAAGGCGCGTGGACCCCCACGCCCACCAAGTGGGACATGAGTTACTTCGAAACCCTGTTCGGGCACGAGTGGGAATTGACGAAGAGCCCGGCCGGCGCGCAGCAGTGGAAGCCCAAGGGCGACGCGGGCCGCAACGTGCCCGATGCGCACATTCCGGGCAAATTGCACCAGCCGATGATGACCACGGCCGACATGGCAATGCGCGTCGACCCCGCGTACGAAAAGATCTCCCGCCGCTTCATGCAGGACCCGCAGGCGTTTGCCGATGCCTTCGCCCGCGCCTGGTTCAAGCTCACCCACCGCGACATGGGCCCGATCCAGCGCTACCTCGGCCCCCTGGTCCCCCAGGAAGCACTCATCTGGCAGGACCCGGTCCCGCCGGTCGACCACGAGCTCGTCTCGGCAGCCGACGTGGCTGCCCTCAAGGAGAAGGTGCTCGCCTCGGGCCTCGGCGTGACCCAGCTGGTCTCGGCCGCTTGGGCCTCGGCCTCCACGTTCCGCGCGAGCGACAAGCGTGGTGGCGCCAACGGTGCACGCGTGCGTCTCCAGCCCCAGAGCGGGTGGGAGGTCAACACCCCCGACGACCTCGCCCAGGTGC
>JBKJOM010000161.1:0-13635 GCA_046595775.1 Ramlibacter sp.
CGGTCGAACACGTTCAGCAGGAAGTCGTAGCGGGTGCCGGCCTCTTTCGACACCGTCTCGCCGATCGCCAGGTACTGGCTGCCGGCGATGTCGCGGAAGAAGTCGCTCTTGCGCTTGGCCTCGGGCGTGAAGAGCGAAGGCGCTTCGAGCTTCAGGCGGCGAAAGACCTCGGCGAGCGATTCGCCCACCGCCGCAGTGGCGGCGCCGAAATGCGCCGTGAGCAGGTTGCGCTGGCAGGTGTCTTCCAGGTCGACCAGCTGCTCCAGGTACTGCTCGGAGCGAAAGTTGCGTTCCAGCTCGCCGATGAAGCCGTCGAGGGCGCCGTTGAGCGCCCCCGTGCTGCCCAGCGCCTGGCGGAACAGGTGGAAGCGACTGTTGAGCAGCGCCTCCTGCTTCGCGATGGTGGCCGCCGTGTCGTAGTTGGAGCGTGAATTCGTGATTCCGCGCCCGATGATGTTGCGGTCCTCGTCCATGACCACCGCTTTGGTGGTGGTGGAGCCGAGGTCGATGCCGATGAAGGTGCGCATGGTGTTTCCCCTTCCTTCAAGTCGCGGTAGCGATGGGGATGAATCGCGGGGCACTTGCGCCGATGCCGGATACGCGCTTTTGCTGGATCATCTGGAAGTAGCTTTCGAGCCGGTTCTTCACGTTGGCGCCGGAGAAGTAGCGCGGGTCCACGAGGTCGGTCTCGATGAACGCCGCCGGCTTGCCGGTGCGTTTTTCCACTTCGCGCAGGATCAGCAGCTGGCCTGCCGAAAAGCTGTTGCAGCTCTTGATCGAGTTGATCAGCAGGCCGTCGGCCTGGTACTCGTCGATGTACTTGCAGATCATGTCGATCCGCGACGGCAGGTTGAGGTTGGTGTAGCAGCCGAGACAGTAGTCGGCCAGCGACTCCAGGGGATTCTCCGGGTCGTGGCGGAAGCCGAAGTCGTACAGCCCGCCGACCTTGGCGTAGGTGGAGGACACCACCACCGCGCCCTCGTCGTAGAACATCTTCCAGAAGTCGCGAAAGCTCGTCCAGTTGGGCGGGCCCTCGACGATCAGGCGGTACTTCTCCTCGCCCATCTCGCCCTCGGGCGTCATCGGACCGCGGCCCTCGCGCACCCGCAAGTCGATCTCCTGGCGCAGCATGCGGTAGTAGTCGGTAGCCTGCGTGGTGCCGCGGAACGCGGTGAAGATCGGGCCGATGTAGTACACCGCGCCGAAGTAGCCGTCGATCGGCGAGGGGCGGCTCTTGGCCGACTGAAGCACGTGGACCAGGTCTTCCTCGGCCTTGGCCGATTCGCGCATGTACTGGCGCAGGCGGTCGATGTCGAACTTGATGCCGGAGATGCGCTCCAGCGTGGGGATCACTGTCTCCTTCAGCTGCTTGACCACGTACTCGCGCATGTTCGGCTGGATGCGCCCCTCGCTCTGGTAAGGCACGTGCAGCATCACGGTTTCGCAGCCGTACTTGTGGCGAATCAGCTCGAACCACTTCATGAAGGTGAAGCAGCCCGTGTACGACAGCAGCAGCACGTCGGGCTTGGGCAGCGGCTCGCCGGTGGGTCCAATCTCGCCCCCCATCATGGCGCCCAGGTCGGCCTTCACGTACGTGCAGACGTCCTCGCTGTGGCCGTCGCGCTCGGCGTCCATGATCATCTTGCCGGACTTCTTGCGCATGCCGTTCTGCAGCGCATTGGTTTCGGGCAGGCTGCGCGCCAGGTCGAAGCACATCAGCAGTTCGTTGAGGTTGCCCGGCACGAAGGTCGCGGCCACCTTGCGGCCCTGCGAATGCGCCATCGCCAGGTCCATGTAGTTCGCGTTGATCATCTCCTTCTGGAGATTCATCGCGTCTTCCTTCATGGCCACGGGCGGCTTCTTCTTGCTTTCGGGCATCTGGATGGTGGTGTTCATGTGACGCTCCAAAGCTTGATCGAATCGGCGAAGGTGCCGGCCTGTTCACGGATGGGGGCCATCTGGCCGGTGTTCTCCGCGTACTTGAACGCGGTGTAAGGCACCTTGTGCTGTGCCAGCACGTCCTGCAGCATCGGCCGCTCCAGCAAGGCCGGGTCGCAGAAAGAGGGCGCGGCGAAGATCACGCCCTCAGCGCCGCGCGTCTTGACCTGCTTGAGCAGGAACACGCCCTTTTCCGCACGGGTGGTGTCGTACTTGGCGGCGGTGGAGGCCGAGCGGTGCAGGAAGGCCTTGGACAGCTCCTCGAGCGGGTTGGCGTTGGCCGGTACCTCGTCGAGCAGCCAGCGAGTGACCAGCATGAAGTCGTCATCCACCACGTAGCAG
This sequence comes from Ramlibacter sp., assembly GCA_046595775.1. Lineage (GTDB taxonomy): Bacteria > Pseudomonadota > Gammaproteobacteria > Burkholderiales > Burkholderiaceae_C > Ramlibacter. Next base: position 2,281 of record JBKJOM010000161.1, read on the forward strand.
CCCGACATCTCGATCGACTTGATGAGGGACAGCGGGGGTTGTTCGCAGAACCCACCAGTCAGCACCACGCGCGCGTTGTCGCGCTTGGCCCGCGGCTGCGCGTCGGTCGCCACCAGGTACTCGCGGATCAGCACCGTGTGCTCTTCGGGCGGAAGCACCATGCCCGCGCGCAGCAGGACATAGACCTCCGACGTGGGCGCCTGCCAGGGCTTGGTGGCGCGATAGGCGTAGAGCTCGCGCACCGCGTCGCGGTTGTCGTTGTAGACCGCAATCGAGGCGTTCAACTCGGCGTCGGTGATCTCCTTGCCGCGCAGCTTGGACAGGTCCTCGCGCAGCGTCTGCATCTCCTGGATGTAGAAGTTGCCGCCGATGGAATCGATGTAGTTCTGTGGCACGTCGATGTACTTGACGTACTTGTCGGGGAACAGGATCTGCCACATGCCCGACAGGTTGCGGATCACGTCGCAAATCGACGGGAACAGCATGCCGTCCATGCAGTCGAGCCGGCCCGTGAGGCCCAGCTCGATGGTGGAACGCGGGATGCGGCAGATGTAGCTCTGGTAGTAGGCGTCGCCCTGGATCACCTCCAGCGCGTCGCCGCCGCCCAGGATGCCCACGGGCAGGAAGCCTGCGGCATGGATCAATTCGCGCGGCACGTAGATCGGCAGGTAGCCGATGGCCTTGCGACCCGGCGCGGCGGCCTTCCACTCCTTGACGACAGTGAAGTCCAGGTCCTCGAACAGAAGCGTGCAGCGGTCGATGATGCGCTGCACAGGAGAGAGAGGGGCAAGCATGTGCGTTGGCTCCGGTTAATGGTGGGTCCACGCCGGCGGGCGCTTTTCCATGAAAGCCGCGAGGCCCTCGTTGGCGTCGTGGGTGCGCATCAGGCGCTCGAGATACAAGCGTTCGACTTCAGCCAGCCGGCGCCGCACATCGACCAGCATCTGGCCGCGCGCGGCGGCAAGGGCACAGGCGAGCGCGGCGCCGCTGCGCTCATGCAAGTTGGCGTCGAACCAGGCAATGGCTGCGGCTTCCGGATCTTCGGCCAGGCTCTGCACCAGGCCGTTCGCCAGCGCCTGCGTGCCGGAAATCGAGCGCCCGCTGAACAGCAGGTCTTCGGCCACGGGCTGTGAGACGCGATACGGCAGCAACACCGATGCGGCCGGCGCGAACACGCCGAGCTTGATTTCCGGCTGGCCGAATTGCGCGGTGGGCGCGGCGAAGATCGGGCCGCCGGCCAGGGCCACTTCCATGCCCCCGCCCAGGCATTGCCCGCGCACTGCGACCAGGATCGGAACCGGAAACTCCAGCATCCCCAGCAGCAGCGCGTGCAACGCGCCGAGCATCTTCGCGCACTGCGCCGGCAGGTGCTCCTCCACGCTGGCACCGAAGCTGAAGTGCGGGCCTTCAGCGTCCAGCAACGCGCCGCGCAGGCTGCCCGGGTGCTTGTGGAATTCCACCAGCGCACCGTGCAGCGCGCGGATCATCTCGGCATCGACCAGGTTGGCCTTGGGGCGCGCAAGGCGCAGGCGCAGGAGCGCGCCATCGCGCTCGGTCCAGGCCTTGAAGCAGGAGTCGGTGGCCATCGCGCCGCCTAGTGCCTGGGCCTGGGCTGGATGCGCTCGTGCAGCCCGTCCAGCCAGGACACGCCGGTAGCGAGATGCTGGCGCAGCAGCACGAAGTCGGCTTCGCGGTCGTCCTTGGGGCCATCGTTGAACGCCGTGAAGCCGGCGCGCGCCTCGGTCATCATGTTCAGCGCCAGCCAGGCGCGCGAGCTTTCCTTGTTGCGGTCCCACGCGGCCAGCTTGGGCTTGCGCAGCTCCTCCAGCGTCTTGAGCGTGCACTCCGGGAAAGTGAGCAGGATCTTGGCGCACAGCTCTTCGACCTTCGCGTCCAGCATCGACAGGTCCACTGTGCCCCTGGCCATCAGCGCCTTGCCTTCCTTCGCGGCGTCACCCGTGCTGAATGTGCCGTACACCACGCGGCCGAACTCATCGAACTGGCGCTGGGTTTCCACCATCGGGTTGGCGACGAACTTGCCGTCCACCTTGAGGGCGGGGACGATGTCGGTGAGCATGCCCATCTGGTAGGCCTGGTGCGCCGAGAAGGGCTCGCACAGCACGCAAGCCATCATCGCGCGTTCGGCGCCCACCATCAGCGGCAGGAAGTCGGTGGCGCCGCCAATCGGTGCCGAGCCGTGCTTGGGACCGGCCTGGCCGAACTTCGCCAGGTCCTGAGCCACCGAGAAGTCGCAGGCCATGCCAATCTCCTGGCCGCCGCCGATGCGCATGCCGTTGACGCGGCAGATCACCGGCTTGTCGGCCAGCAGCAGCGCCGTGACCATGTCGTTGAACAGGCGCAGGTACTGGCGGTACTCCTGCGGCTGGCCGGCGTAGTACTCGGCGTATTCCTTGGTGTTGCCGCCGGTGCAGAAAGCCTTGTCGCCGGCGCCGGTGAAGACGATGCAGTTGACGTCGCGGGCGTTGGAGGCGGCGCGCAGGGCCAGGATCACGCCCTTGACCATGTCGGTGGTGTAGGAGTTGTACTGCGGCTGGTTGTCCAGCGTGATCCACGCGTTGTACAGCCCCGGCACCACGCTGCCGTCCGGCTTGCGTGCGGGCCGCTTCTCGTAGCGCACGCCCGGCTTGCTGGTGTCGTCCACCAGGTCATGGTTCTTGAAGTCGAGCATGGAAGGCAGTTTTTCGGGGGCGTTCATGGGGTCTCCTGGGGCGTTTGCGGGTTGATCTGGAAGGCGCTCAGGGCACGAGCACCACGCGCTTGCGGATCTCGTGGTGGTGCACGGCGGCGAACACTTCGTTGATCGAGTCGAGCGGGCGCTTCTCGACGAAGGTTGCGATCTGCACCTTGCCATCCAGCACCAGGTCCAGCGCGGCCGGGTAGTGCTCGGGCGGGCAGCCCCAGTTGCCGAGCGCGCGCGCATCGAAAGCCATCAGGTTGGACAGCCGCACCTCGACCTTGTCCATGGTGAAGCCGACCACCGACAGCGTGGCGCCATGCACCAGCAAGCCGTAAGCGGTCAGCTGGCCGCCCGCGCTGCCCGAGCATTCGAAGATGAACCACTCGGTGCGCCGCAGCCCGTTGGCCTTGGCGAAGTCATTGACAGCGGCCTTGATCGCCTTGCCGTCCTGTTGCCTGCTGTTGAGCGTGAGCGAGGCGCCATGTTCCTTGATGGCGTTGAGCTTGGCGTCGTCCACGTCGATCGCGACGACCGTGGCGCCGAAGGCGCGGGCGACTTGCACGCAGTAGCCGCCCACGCCTCCCGCGCCGACCACGATGGCCAGGCTGCCGGGGCCAACACCCGCGCGGCGCACCGCCTGGTAGGGCGTAGTGAGTGCATCGGCGACGATGGAGACTTGCGCCAGCTCCAGGCCCGCGCCAGAAAGGCGCGCCAGGTCCACTTCGCACAGGCCCCGTCCCGGCACCACGATGTGCGAGGCAAAGCCACCTTCGATGTCGTTGCCCGGCATCTTCTGCGCGCGGCAGATCGTGGTGAGCCCGCGCTTGCACAGGTCGCATTCGCCGCAGGGCAGCACGGCCGGCACGATCACCGACTTGCCGATCCAGCCTTGCGCACCGTCGCCGGCATCAACCACCACGCCGCTGATTTCGTGGCCGAGCGCCAGGGGCAGCGGGTGGTTGGTGCGCACGCCGTCGTAGAAGTAGCCCAGGTCCGTATGGCACACGCCGCAGCCGGCGACCTGGACCACCACTTCCCCGGCCTGCGCCTGCGCCTTGAATTCGCTGCGCACCAGCGGTGCGTTGGGAGCGGTCATCAACCAGCGGTGGGCATCGATGTTCATGGGACAAACCTTTCGGTGAAGGAATCGGGACGGCGCTTTGGCCGGCTAATCTGGTAATGCAGTACCGGATTGCGCATTTAAAGCATTGTGGAGAGGCTTTCGCGAGCGATCCTTGATCCACGTCAAGGTCTGTCCGGCGCGCAAACCGTTTACTGCAGGCCATCAGGTTGTGCAGGAGACAAGCGTGGATGCGTCACTCAACATCGAACCCGGGAAGCGCCACGGCGCTTTGCCGCCCACCGGACCGCTGGACACCGGCCTGTCGATTGCCATCGCCGGCAGTGGCGGCAGCGGCGTAATGACGGCGGGGAATTTGCTTCTGGACGCGGCGGCGCGTGCGGGTTTGTATGGACTCATGGTGCGCACCAGCGGGCCGCAGATCCGCGGCGGCGAGGCCGCCGCGCTACTGCGGCTGGGCACCTCGCCGCTCGAGTCGCTGGACGACAGCTTCGACCTGCTGCTGGCGATCGACTGGCAGAACGTGCACCGCTTCGCCGACGAAATCCCGCTGCATGCGGGCAGTGTCGTCATCGGCGACGCCGATGGCGGCGAGGTGCCGCCGGTGTTCCTGGCCCGTGGCGCGCGGTCGGTGGTGCTGCCGCTCAAGAAGATGACCAAGGGCATGCCCGGCAGCTGGATCAACATGCTGGCTCTGGGCCTGGCCGGTGCGTTGGCCGGCCTGCCCGCGGCGGCGCTGGAAGCCGCGGTGCGCCGCAGCTGGAAGCGGCCCGAAGCCTCGCTGGCCGCGAACCTCAAGGCGCTGCACGAAGGCATGGCGGCCGCAGTCGGGATCGAGGGCCTGACACCCCTGAAGGCAGGTGCGCCAGCAGCCGGCCGCTGGACCGTGAGCGGCAACGAGGCGGCGGGCTACGGCGCGCTGCGCGGCGGCGTGCGCTTCGTCGCTGCCTACCCGATCACGCCGGCCACCGAGATGCTGGAATGGATGGCGCCTGCACTCGCCAAAGTCGGCGGGGCACTGCTGCAGGCCGAGGACGAACTGGCCTCCGTCAACATGATCATCGGTGCGTCGTACGGCGGCGTGCCTTCGCTCACGGCGACGGCCGGCCCGGGCCTGGCCTTGATGACGGAGGGCATCGGCCTGGCCGTGGCCGCCGAGGTGCCCATCGTGGTGGTGGACGTGATGCGCGGCGGCCCTTCCACCGGCATTCCCGCCAAGAGCGAGCAGAGCGACCTGTCGTTCGCTGTCAGCGGCCTGCACGGCGACGCGCCTCGCCTGGTGCTCGCGCCAACGTCGATCTCCGACTGCGTGGCGACCACGCAGTGGGCCGTGGAGCTCGCCGAGGCGCTGCAGGCCCCGGCCATCGTGTTGTCGGACCAGTTCATGGGTCAGTCGCGCGCCATCATCGACAAGCCAATGTTCGTTCCCACGAAGGGCGGCACCCGGCTCACGGTCGAAGCGAACACGCCCGACTACAAGCGTTACCGCGACACGCCCAGCGGCGTCTCGCCGATGGCCATCCCCGGCACGCCGGGCACGGTGTACACGGCCGACGGCCTGGAGCACACCGAAGGCGCCATTCCGAGCAGCCAGTCGCGCGACCACCGCCTGCAACTCGACAAGCGCGAGCGCAAGCTGGTGATGTTCGACTACGGAAGCCGCTGGGCCGACGTGGAGGGTGACGGCACTCTGGCCGTGGTCACCTTCGGTTCCGCCAGCGGACCGGTGCGTGAGGCGGTGCAGCGCGCGGCCGCGCACGGGCTTTCCGTCCGCCTGATCGCGCTGCGCCTGCTCGCGCCGGTGCAACAGGACGCCTTCGAAGCGGCGTTCGTCGGGGTCGAGCGCCTGATGGTGATCGAGCAGAACCACGGCGCGCAGCTGCTGCGCTACCTGCGGGGCGTGGTCGATCTGCCTTCTAAGCCCGCCAGCTTCCATCGACCAGGCCCGCTGCCGCTGCGTCCCGGCGAAGTGTGCGAAGCGATTCTCGAATGGGCCGGCCACACCGTGGCGCAAGAGGAGGTCGCATGAACAACATGGTGCCTCCGCCGGCCGTGCTCACGGCTGCGCAATACAAGTCCGGCTACAAGCCGATCTGGTGCCCGGGCTGCGGCGACTTCACGGTGCTGGGCTCGCTCACAAAGGCGCTCGCGCAACTGCAGCTGCCGCCGCACCAGGTGGCCGTCGTCTCCGGCATCGGCTGCTCGTCGCGCATCCCTGCCTACACCTCGTGCTATGGCTTCCACGGCGTTCACGGCCGCTCGCTCGCGGCCGCGACGGGCCTGAAGGTGGCGCGGCCTGACCTCACCGTGGTGGTCGCCAGCGGCGACGGCGACGGGTATTCAATCGGGGGCAACCATTTCCTCCACGCATGTCGCCGCAACGTGGACCTGACCTATGTCGTCATGGACAACCACGTGTACGGGATGACCAAGGGCCAGGCCTCGCCCACCACCGAGCCCGACTGGGACAACAAGCTCTCGCCCGGCGGCACCGGCATCCGCTCGTTCCATCCGCTGGTGATCGCGCTGGCCTCTGGCGCCAACTTCGTGGCGCGGGCGTTCTCGGGCGACCAGGCCGGCACCGCCGACATCATCGCGCAGGCGATCCGCCACCCGGGCTTCTCCTTCGTGGAAATCCTGAGCCCCTGCGTCACCTTCCGCCCCGAGCAGCGCGAGTGGAAGAGCATGGTGCACGCGGCGGCGGTGGAGCCGACCGACGACGCGGCCCGCGCAGCGCGCCGCATCATGACCGACGACGGCTTCAACATCGGCGTGCTGTACGCGGGAGACCGCAAGCCCTATCCCACGACCCCGGTGGCGCAGCGCGCCGACGTGGGCGAGCTCGAAGCGGAGTTTGAATCATGAGCACCGGCCACCACGCATCGTCGCTCGTGCTGGGCCCTCGGACGCTGGATGAATTCATGGCCCAGGCGCTGGCGATGGAGCTGGACGCCGCCGAGCGCTACACCGAATTCGCCGATACCCTGGAGCAGCACAACAACCGCGAGGTTGCGTCGCTGTTTCGCACGATGGCCAAACACGAAGGCAGGCACGCGCGCCGGATCATGGCCGAGATGGGCTGGAAGGAGGCGCCGCCGCTGCCCCCGCACGCGCAGAACTGGCCGGGCCGCGAGTCGTCCGAGGCCGCCCCCTTCGACGAGGTGCACTACCTCATGCAGCCTTGGCACGCACTGCAGCTGGCGTTGACGGCCGAACGCCGCGCGCAGGCGTTCTTCGCCGTGCTGGCGCGCATGACCACCAACGAAGCCGTCCGCGCGGCCGCGCTCGAGATGCGGGCCGAGGAGACGCAACACGTCGAGCTGGTGCAGGCCTGGATCGACAAGACGCCCAAGCCCGACGCCACCTGGGCCGAAGACCCGGACCCGCCGCGCTACACCGATTGAAGGCTCACATGCGAACCTTGCTGCCAGAAAACTGGGCGCCGCCCATCGGCTATGCCAACGGCATCGAGGCCGACGCCGGCCGCATCGTGTTCATCGCCGGTCAGGTGGGCTGGGATGCCCGGCAGCGCTTCGCGTCCGAAGAGATCGCGCCGCAGTTCGAACAGGCGCTGGCCAACGTGCTGGCGGTGCTGGGCCAGGCCGGCGGCGGGCCGCAGCACATCTGCCGCATGACGACCTATTGCTGCGACAAGCCGGCCTACCTCGCGGCGCGGCAGGAACTGGGCGCGATCTGGAAACGCCTCATGGGGCGCCATTACCCGGCGATGAGCATGATCTTCGTGGCCGACTTGCTGGACCATCCCGCCAAGATCGAACTCGAAGCCACGGCCGTGCTGCCGCCGGCCTGAACTCACACCCCCAGCAGACGCTCGAGCCGACCATGGTCCTTCGCCAGCTCCGCCGATTCGCCCGCCAGCGCGACGCGGCCTTTTTCCATCACGACCACGCGGTCGGTGTGGGTGAGCACGGTGCGGTAGCTGCGGTCGACCACGATGGTGCTGATGCCGCCGGCGCGAATGGATGCGATCACGCGCCAGATCTCCGCCACGATGCGCGGAGCAAGCCCCTCGGTCGCCTCGTCCAGGATCATGAGCACGGGGTTGGTCATGAGGGCCCGGCCGATGGCGAGCATCTGCTGTTCGCCGCCGGACAATTGCTGACCGCCGCTGCCCAGGCGCTCGGCCAGCCGCGGAAAGGTCTCGAGCACGCGTGCCATCGTCCATTCGCGGCGGCCGTCAGTGGACGCACGAGCGGCCATCGTCAGGTTCTCGCGCACCGACAGGTTGGCAAAGATGCCGCGGCCTTCGGGGACGTAGGCGATGCCCATGCGCGCGATTTCGTAGGGTGCGCGGCCGGTCATGTCGCACCCCATCACGCTCACCGTGCCGGACTTCGGCTTGACCAGGCCCATCAGGCTCTTGAGCAGCGTGCTCTTGCCCATGCCGTTGCGGCCGAGCAGGCCCAGCGCGCTGCCGGCCGGCAGCACCATCCTCACGTCGCGCAGGATGTGGCTGTCACCGTAGTAGGTGTTGAGCCCGTCGATGACAAGAAGCGGGGTGATGGTCTGCATGGCCGCATCGCGATGGGACATGGTAGGTGCGCGCAGCACATGAATGTTGACCGGGATCAAACAAATGCCTGCAGGAGACCGCAATGAACTACGACGACATCCTCTATGAGCCCCGCGAAGGCGCGGCGTGGATCACCATCAACCGCCCCGAAAAGATGAATGCCTTTCGCGGCCGGACCTGCGACGAACTGATCCACGCGTTGCAGCGGGCCGCCTGCGACCGTGCCGTCGGCGCGATCGTGCTGGCCGGCGCCGGCGACAGGGCTTTCTGCACGGGGGGCGACCAGTCCGCGCACGAGGGGCAGTACGACGGGCGCGGCACCATAGGATTGCCGATGGAGGAACTGCATGCCGCCATCCGTGACGCGCCCAAGCCGGTGATCGCGCGGGTGCAGGGCTTCGCCGTCGGCGGCGGCAACGTGCTGTGCACCATCTGCGACCTCACCATCGCCTCGGAACGCGCCGTGTTCGGCCAGGTGGGCCCGAGGGTCGGCTCCGTCGATCCCGGCTACGGTACCGCGCTGCTGGCCCGCGTGGTGGGCGAAAAGAAAGCGCGTGAGATGTGGTACCTGTGCCGGCGCTACAGCGCTGGTGAAGCGCTGGCGATGGGACTGGTGAACGCGGTGGTGCCGCATGGGGAGCTCGACGCCGAAGTACAGAAATGGTGCGGCGAGATCATGGAAAAGAGCCCGACCGCACTGGCGATCGCCAAGCGCTCTTTCAACATGGACACGGCTCACCATGCGGGCATCGCCGGCATGGGGTTGTACGCGCTCAAGCTGTACTACGACACCGAGGAATCGCGCGAGGGGGTCAAGGCGTTCCAGGAAAGGCGCAAACCCGACTTCCGCCGGTGGGAGAAGTAAAGTGCTGCAGATCATTATCCAGGGCCGCGGCGGCCAAGGCGCGCAGACCGCGGGCAACCTGCTGGCCATGGCGTATTTCGCCGAGGGCCGGCAGGTGCAGGCCTTCGCCAGCTACGGCGGCGCGCGGCGCGGCACGCCCGTCAGCTCGTTCCTGCGCGTGGACGACAGGCCGATCCGGCTGCGCTGCGACATCGAGCGTGCCGACGCCATCCTGTGTTTCGACGCCAGCCTGTTGCAGGGTGCGCTGCTCGCGGCGGCGCACGGCGACACGGTGATCGTCGTGAACTCCGTGCGCAGCGCCGCCGACTTTCGCGAGTCGCTGCCCGGCTTGCGCGTCATCCCGGTGGACGGTCTGGCCATTTCACGGCGGCAGGGCCTGGGGCGCATCGTCAACTCCGCGCTGCTGGGTGGACTGGCCTGCGCCGTCGGCGACCCGCCGCTGGCGGTGCTGGAGGACTTGCTTCGCGAGGAGTCGCCCAAGCTGCGCGCGGAGAACGTCGCCGCTTGCACCGAAGGCTATCGCGCCGTCGAGGCGCAACTGCAGCAGGCCGCATCATGACGACGACGCTGGCCCCCACCACCTGGACTTGCGGCACCACCGAGGTTTTCAAGACCGGCACCTGGCGCGCCGCCCTGCCGCACTACGTCAAGCCGCCTGCGCCTTGCCACCAGGCCTGCCCGGTCGGCGGCGACATCGCGGAATGGATCGGCCTGGCGCGTGCACGCGACTTCCGCGGCGCCTGGCAAGTGCTGACGCGCCACAACCCGTTCCCCGCCGTGGCCGGCCGCATCTGCCATCACCCGTGCGAGACGGCGTGCAACCGCGGCGCCTACGACGAGTCGGTGTCCATCTGCAAGCTCGAACGCGCTGTCGGCGACATGGCGCTGGACGCGGGCTGGGTCCACGAGCCGCCTGCCACTGAGCGCGAAGGCCTCATCGCGATCGTGGGCGGTGGGCCGTCCGGCCTGTCGGCCGCGTTCCAGCTGCGCCGTCGCGGCTGGCGCGTCACGATCTACGAGTCGCAGCGCGAACTGGGCGGACTGATGCGCTACGGCATCCCTTCGTATCGGCTCGCGCGGCCGGTGCTGGATGGTGAGATCGCGCGCATCGTTGCGCTGGGCGTGGAAGTGCAATGCGACCATGCGCTCAAGACCATGGCGGATTTCGACAACCTCCGTGCGACGCACGACGCGGTGTACCTCGCCCTCGGCGCGAGCCGCCCCAGGCGGTTGCCGGCCCTGCCCGACCACGCGCCCTGGCTGATGGACGGCGCCGAGTACCTGGCGCGCTGCGCGGACGGCGCGCCACCGGCGCTCGGACGGCGGCTGGTGGTGGTGGGCGGCGGCAGCGCCGCGATGGACGTGGCGCGCAGCGCGCGGCGCGCAGGGCACGACGTGACGCTCCTCGCGCTGGAACGCGCGCAGCAGATGCCGGCGCAGCGCGAGGAACTGGCCGAAGCGCTGGAAGAAGGCATCGCGCTGGTCGATGGCGCCATGGTGGCGGCCGTGACGCAACGGAGCGGTTCCGGCTTGTCGCTGGCCTGCGCGCATGTGCAGTTCGAGCCGGGCGCCATGCGCGGCCAGTTCACCGTAAAGCCGATAGCCGGCAGCGAATTCGAAATTGCCGCCGACGCGGTGGTCGTGGCCATCGGGCAGGATGCCGAGCTGTCCGCGCTGTCGCAACGCCTGGGCGCAGCGGGCGGATTGCTCACCGTCGGCGACCGCCAGGAAACATCCGTCGATGGCGTCTGGGCTGGCGGCGACGTGTCCAGCGTGGCGCGGTATGTGACGGAAGCGATCGGTATGGGCAAGCGCGCGGCCCTGGACATCGACCGTGTGCTGCGCGGCGTGCCAGCCGAAGCGGCCGATCAGGAACAGCCGATCGGCATCGCAGGCATCGCAACCTGGTACCACCCCAAGCATGCACGCGCGGCCGCGTTGCTGCGCCCCGTCGGCGAACGCATCGCGACCGGGCTGGAAGTGCAGCTGGGTCTGGCGCTGGAGCGGGCGCTGGAAGAAGCCGGCCGATGCTTTTCCTGCGGCGAATGCACCCATTGCGACAACTGCTTCCACTACTGCCCCGACCTTGCGATCCGGCGCGTCGACGGCGGCTACGAGGTGCTCACCGATTACTGCAAGGGCTGCGGCATCTGCGTGAAGGAATGCCCGACGGGCTC
>JBKJOM010000172.1:0-4185 GCA_046595775.1 Ramlibacter sp.
CTTGGCGATGGCGCGGGCTCATCACGGGCTGGTCTCCTGCAGTGGCTTGACCCGCAACACGCTGACGAACCCGGCCACCAAGGTCAGCGCCGCCCCAATGCCGAGACCCACTCTCGGTGCCGATTCGACGGATGCGACGGTGAACAACAGGCTCATGACAATCCCGCCTGCCGTCTGCCCCGCCAGCCGGGCGGTGGCCTGCATGCCGCCCGCGGCGCCTGCTCGTTCGCTCGGCGCCAAGAGGAACATGTTGCGGTTGTTCGGCACTTGAAAGAGGCCGAAGCCCAGGCCGCACAACATGGTCAGTGGCACCAGCGGTACCAACGGCGTGGCGCTGCCTTGCAGTGGCCAGAGCGAGGTGGCGGCAAGCCCAACCGCAAGGCAGGCGCCGCCCGCAGCGCAAAGCCAGGCTGTCGACACACGATTGGCGAGATGGCCGGCCAGCGGGGCGGCGATGGCCACGGTCAGCGGCCAGGGTGTCATGTAGAGACCGGTCATCAAGGTGTCCTGCCCGAGGCTGTGCTGCAGGTAAAAGGGCAGCGCCAACAGACCCATGGTCACGCCCGCAAAGCAACAAACCGAGGCGACCACCGAAATGCGAAATGGTCCAGCTCGGAGAAGGTCGAGCGGAATCAATGGCGCTTCCCGTGGCATCTCACGCCGGACCAGCGTCGCCAGGCTGATGGCTGCCGCAGCGAGAAGCGCGACAGCCATCCACGGCTGCTCCACCAGCACCTCCGCGCCGACCACCAGCGATGCAAAGGCCCCGGCATTCAGCGCCACGCTGAAACGGTCAAGCGGGCGCGCCGTGCCCGTGTGATCGGGCAGCGCACGGCTCGCGAGAAGCACTAGCCCCCCGAGGGGCAAGTTCAATGCGAACAGCCAGGGCCAGCTCGCGCCTGACAGAAGCACGGCGCCGATGGTCGGCCCAGCCGCAGAGGACAACGCAACGGCCAGCGCGTTCCAACCGATGGCGGCGCCGAGCTGGCGCTGGGGAACAACGAGGCGCAGCAGCGCGATGCCCAGCGCCATGATCGCGGCTCCCCCAAGCCCTTGAAGGAAGCGGGCCGCGACGAGCCACGGCAGCGACGGGGACAGTGCGCAAAACGCGGACGCGGCCGTGAACAGCGCGACGCCCATGGTGAACACACGGCGATAGCCCAGGCTTTCGCCGAGCGCGGCACAGGGCAACAGGCCCATCACAAGGGCCGTCTGATAAGAGGTGATGATCCAGACCGACATGCCCGGCGTCACCTGGAGAGAACGCGCCATGCTTGGCAGCGCCACGTTCGCGATGGCTGCGTCAAGCACCGCAAGCACCATTGCCGCCAGCACGGCAGCAATCGCAGCGTTGCGCCGCGGCCCCTGCAGCCCGGAACTGGCATCGTCTGCTTGCGCTGGGGATCGCACGACATCGCGGGGATCGTGCCGGCCAGAGGATGCCGACTTCTTGGCTCTGGCGGAAAGTTCCAGGGACGTCGGCACCCAATGGCGTCCCTGGGCCAGGGTGAGAGGAGGGCTCACGGCAACCCCACGGTCCAGACGCCCTCGCGCTCGACGTACCTCGTCACTCGGTGTTCTTCTTTGTCCTCCTTCTTCAGGTCTCGCTCGGTGAAGCGGAACAGCAACGCGGGCCCTGTCATGCACCGCGTGTCGTGGATGTCTCCAGGCAGATACACCTGGACCTGGCCGGGCCGAACTCGCGTTGACCCTCGCTTCACCAGTCGAACGCTGCCGTCCGGATCCTCCAGCCGGGCGTAGGTGCCCATCTCGATTTCACCTTGCTGCAGGGCGTAGATGACCCAAGCCCGGCCGTGGTCGTGGGGCGGTCGGTACAGGCCTTCGGGTTCGGTGTGCGCCAAGAGCACGAAGCCATGCGTTGGGTCGCGGTACAGCTCTTTGCTTGCCGGCGCTTCCCGGTGCAAGGCTGCCAGCCATTCTTCGGTGGGGGACGCTTTGAGCAGGTCCTCCAGATGCCCGCGACAAGCAGCCACCACTTCGGTGCTGAGTGGTCCCCAGGCCGACTTGATCCCCTCGATCGACGTGTTGAATGACGTATCAAGCGACGAATGAAATGCATTGCGCGCCATGAATATCTCCTTCGGTTCCGCTCGAACGAAACCCGTTCAAGCGCATGCCCAGAAGATATTCATTCGCCCGAGATAGCGGAAGGCGCATGATTTGCACTCAGTACGTGCGTCTGACGCCATGTCACACCCGCAGCGCTCGGAGCCACAGCATGGCCAGACCCGATCTCAATTTGCTTTTCACCCTGGACGTGTTGCTCGCCGAAGGCAGTGTTGCGCGCGCTGCGCGGCGGCTGCGCCTGAGCCCGTCGGCCATGAGCCGCGCGCTGGCGCGACTGCGGGAAGCCACCGGCGATCCGCTGCTGGTGCGCGCCGGTCGCGGCCTCGTTGCATCGCCGCGAGCGCTCGAGCTGCGCGATTCCATCAGCCAACTCGTCCAAGACGCCGAAGCTGCCCTGCGGCCCGCCGGCAAGCCCGATCTCGGACAACTCGACCGAACGTTCACGCTGCGGGCCAGCGAGGGCTTCGTGGAGAACTTCGGGGCCAAGCTTCTGTCGCGCCTCGCAGGGGAAGCCCCCAAGGTTCGGCTGCACTTCCTGCACAAGCTGGACAAGGACAGCGGCCCGCTGCGCGACGGATCCGTCGATCTGGAAACCGGCGTGGTGGACAAAGCCATCGGCCCGGAGGTGCGCACGCAGGCGCTTTTCCGAGATCGCTACGTTGGTGTCGTGAGGGTGGGCCACCCGCTGACCAAGGGCGAGCTGACCCCCGTCCGTTTTGCTGCTGCCGGGCACGTCCACGTATCGCGACGGGACAACGACAAACGGCCAATCGACGAAGCCTTGACGGGCATGGGCTTGGAACGACAGATCGCCACGACCGTGGGTGGTTTCTCGGCCGCGCTCGCCTTGGTTCGAGCCTCAGACTTGGTCGCCTGCGTTCACGAACGGCACACCGGGATTCTGTACGCAGGATTGCACAGCTTCGCGCTGCCACTACCCATCGCGCCGTTCACGGTGTCCTTGCTGTGGCATCCGCGGTTGGAAGGAGATCCAGCGCATCGTTGGCTTCGAGGGTGCGTACGCGAGGTCTGCGCTGAGTAGCTTGCGGCTGACCAGCGCGCAGGAGCAGACACAGGTGGCGCGCCATCTGATCTGGGGTGCCTGGGGGCACAACCGACCCGGCCGACTCGTATAGTCGATCATGAGCACCCCCTTGCTGGCCACCAAGCTTTTCGCGCCCCCGCCGCCGCTGCGGAGCGTCGAGCGCCAGCGGCTGATGCAGCGCTTGGACGCCGGTCTGCAGGGCAAGTTGACCTTGGTGTGTGCGCCGGCCGGTTTCGGCAAGTCGACCCTTCTGGGCGCCTGGGCCCAGGCCTGCGAGTACCCCAGCGCCTGGCTGTCACTCGATGCGGGTGATCGGGACCCGAACCAGTTTGCCGCCTACCTAACGGCCAGTCTGCGGTCCATCTCTGCCGATCTGGGCGACGGTGCATTGGCGCTGGCGCAAGCCAGACCCAGACCGCCGCCAGAAGCGGTGCTGATCAATCTGGTCAACCGACTGCTCAAGCGGCGCGGCAGGCTGGTGCTGGTGCTGGACGATTACCAGTTCGCCAGCGGCCCCGAAGTTGACGTTTTGCTGGCCTTCCTGATCGACAACCTGCCCGCGCAACTGCATCTGGTGGTCGTATCGCGTGAGGCCCCGGCCATCCCGTTGGCGCGATTGCGTGCACAGGGCCAGGTGCTCGACCTGGGTCCGCAAGATCTGCGTTTCGTTACCGAGGAAACCAGGCTGTTTCTGAACCAGTCGATGGTACTTGGGTTGAACGAACCGCAGGTTCAAGCATTGGACGCGCGTACCGAAGGCTGGCCCGCAGGCTTGCACATGGCGGCCCTGACGCTGGCCAAGCAAAGCGACGCTGAGTCGTTCATCCGGTCGTTCACTGGTAGCCATCGGTTGGTGCAGGACTACCTGCTCGAAGAAGTGCTCCAGCGCCTGCCCGCAGACGTGCAGGCCTTCCTGATACGCACGTCGGTTCTGGAACGCATGTGCCCGGAGCTCTGCGACGCCGTCACGCAGGGCGAACGGGGGAGCGAATTCCTTCGCAACCTGGATCTGAGCAACCTGTTTGTGGTGCCGCTTGACGAGGACCGCCGGT
>JBKJOM010000194.1:0-5082 GCA_046595775.1 Ramlibacter sp.
GTACAGCGAAGAACCTCTCGATCCTTCGACAAGCTCAGGACGAACGGTTGTTTCGCTCGCTCGGGCTGAGCCCTTCGACGGAGCTCAGGACAGGCCTGTCGAAGCCCCCCGTCGCAACACCACGCACTACCAGATGAAGGTGGAAGACAACATCCTCGAGCCGTTGATTTCCCGGCTGGAACACACGAGTGATTACCGACGCCGCCGCAGCGCCATAGCCGACTGGAACGCGGCCAGCCCGATCATCAAGCGCGGCATCGCGATCACGCCGGTCAAGTTCGGCATCAGCTTTACCGCGACCTTCTTCAACCAGGCTGGCGCGCTGGTGCATGTGTACACCGACGGCAGTGTCCAGGTGAACCACGGCGGCACCGAGATGGGCCAGGGCCTGAACACCAAGGTCGCGCAACTGGTCGCCGATGAGCTGGGCGTTCCCTTCGAGCGCGTGCGGTCCACAGCCGCCGACACCAGCAAGGTGCCCAACGCCTCGGCCACCGCGGCATCGAGCGGTACCGACCTGAACGGCCGGGCCGCGCAGTTTGCCGCGCGCAACGTCCGCGACAACCTCGCAGCTTTCGTGAGCGGCCTGGACAGCTGCGGCGCCGGAGCCGTGCGCTTCGCAGGCGGCAACGTGATCTCGCCGGCATCGACGCGCAGCTTCGATGAAGTGGTGAGGGCGGCCTATGCCAACCGCATCCAGTTGTGGAGCGACGGTTTCTACCGCACCCCCAAGATCCACTACGACAAGGCCACGCTCACGGGCCGGCCCTTCTATTACTTTGCCTATGGCGCTGCCTGCAGCGAGGTCGTGATCGACACGCTCACCGGTGAAAGCCGCGTGCTGAAGGTCGACATCCTGCACGACGTGGGCACCAGCGTGAACCCGGCCATCGACATCGGGCAGATCGAGGGCGGCTTCATCCAGGGCATGGGCTGGCTCACCACCGAGCAGCTGGTGTGGGACGACAAGGGCGCGCTGGCCACGCACGCGCCCAGCACGTACAAGATTCCGACTGCGGGCGATGTGCCGGCGCACTTCAGGATCGAGCTGTGGCGCGAGGCCAATCGCGAGGACAACGTGGGCGGCAGCAAGGCCGTCGGCGAGCCGCCCTTCATGTTGGCGATCAGTGTCTGGGAAGCAATCCGCGACGCGGTGGCCGCGGCCAAAGGGCCGGGATCGGTTGTGCACATGGACGCACCGGCCACGGCGGAGAACGTGTGGCGGGCCTTGCGCAGCGCCTGATACGCCAGCGGCTTAGCGCGGGCGCCCGAACTCCTGCGCCCAATGGATGCCGCTCTCGCTGCGCAGGTCGACGGCGAAAGCCACCCCCATGTCGGTGAAGGCCGGGTTCATGATCGACGAGCAATGGTGCGGGCTGCGCAGCCAGTCGCGCACCACTTCCTCCGCGTTGCCCTGGCCGGAAGCGACGTTCTCTCCGGCAGCGCGCCACCGGTAGCCGGCCCGATCCAGCCGCTGCCCGACGGTGCTGCCGTCACGGCCCTCGTGGGCCAGGAAATTGTTCTGCGACATGTCCTGCGCATGCAGCAGCGCCGCCCTTTCCAGCAGGGCGTTGGGGCGCAGCGGGGGCGCAGCGCCGAAGCTTTCGCCGCCGCAGCTGCGCGGCTTCGAGCGGGCTTCATTGGTCAGCACCAGCACGCGCGCGGCCACGTCCGGGGCCTCGCCGGCGCCCGGCGTCTTGTGCAGTGAGGCCAGCACGATCCACCATGCGTTGCCTTCGCGATGAAACCCGGCGCCGGTAAATTGCGGGTCGGTCACCGATTCGCAGTGGTTGAGGCCCAGCATTCGTGCAACGCCCTGCGCCGACGCGTACCCGCTCAGCCGGATGACGTAGACCTTGCGCGAGCGATAGCCCGCTTCCCGCGCGGCCAGCAGCGAAGGCTCGCCTCGGGCGACCCGGCGCGCGGTTTCGGCGAGTTGGGGCGCCCAATCAAGCGCTTGGGCCGTGCCGGCGTGGTCGGTGCAGCCGCGCTGGCGCAGTGGCGCCACGGATTCCGGCAGCTCAGGCGAGCGCCCCTGCGCGGCCACGCACGCGCTTGCGGCCCATAGGGCGCAAGCGAGTAACTGTTGCAGGGGATGCATGGCCCGATGCTACCGCTGCCGCACCGGCGGCAGGGTGTACAGCAGCCCAGCCGGCTCGGGCCTTATTCGACCGTGCGCGCAGCCCGGATGATGATCTGCTTGATCTCCTCGGCCGGCAGCGCGTCGGTGGAGAGGGTCAGGTCATAGTGCTCGGGCGACTCGAACTTCACGTCGTAGAAGCGCTTGAGGTAATTGGCGCGTGCATCGTCGCTGTCGCGGATGCTTTCTTCGGCCTCGCGCGGGCTCTTGCCGCCACTGGTGGGCAGCCAGCGGTTGACGCGGGCGAAGGGCGAGCCGGTGATCAGCACCCGCAGCACGCCCTTGCGGCGCGCCAGGGCGTATGACGCGGCGTGCGCAACGATCACCGCGTTGCCGGCGGCGGCAGTTTCCCTGATGGCATCGCGGATCAGTTCGCGCAGGTCGTCGCTGGGGCCGACGGACTTCGGGTTGGCGACGAACTTGATGACGTCGGCGCTGCTATCGCCCAGGTCGCGCACAAATTGCTGCAGGAACGACTTGCGCCTTTCCTCGCTCGCCACCTCGGCTGCGCTCAGGTTGCGCTTTTTCGCGGCCTTTTCGACGATTTCCTCGTCGACATAGCGAAAGCCAAGCTCGGTGGCGACATCCTGGGCGATGTTCTCGGCCCCCGTATAGATCGCGCGAGAAATACAAACAACATTCGCGGCCATGGCAATCCCTTTGGTGGTTACGGCTTTGGCATTATCTCGATGAGTCTGGGCCGACGCAAGCCGCGTGCGCAGTATTGACACCCATCGAGGGCGCCCGGCAACATCCGCGACGAACTTCCCGGGCGGCGTTAGCGTCTCACCCGCGGCTGGTGCGCCCTTCCCCTACCCCACGCCCGTCCCGGAGAATCAATCCCCATGAAAACACCCTTCCTCACCCGCCGCGGCTTCGTCGCCGCGGCCGCTTCAGTGGCAGCGCCCTGGCCCCTGGTCGTCCACGCCCAGGGCAACTGGCCCACCAAGCCGATCCGCTTCGTGGTGCCCTTTGCCCCCGGTGGCAGCTCGGAAATCATTGCACGCTCGGCTGCGGGCGAGCTGACGAAGTCGCTCGGCCAGAGCGTCTTCGTCGACAACAAGCCGGGTGCTTCGGGCAACATCGCGATGGCCGAAGTGGCCCGCGCCGACGACCAGCACACGCTGGTGCTCGGCCACATCGGCACGCTGGCTGTCAACCCGTACATGTACGAGAAGCTGCCCTACGACCCGGTCAAGGATTTCAAGCCGGTGAGCTTGCTGGCGAAGGTGCCGAGCCTGTACGTGGTCAATGCCAGCCTGCCTGTGCAGAACCTGAAGGAGTTCATCGCCCTCGTGAAGTCCAGGCCCGGCCAGATGAACTACGGCTCGGCCGGCAATGGCAGCGCGGGCCACCTGGCGATGGAATACCTGAAGATGACGGCTGGCCTCTTCATTACCCACATCCCGTACAAGGGCACCGGGCCGCAACTGACCGATCTGCTCGCCGGCCGGCTCGACGCCGCGTCGGTGGGTGCCTCGGCCATCCTGCAGCACATCAAGTCCGGCAAGTTGCGTTGCATTGCCACCGGCTCCACCCAGCGTCTCGCGCAGCTGCCCGATGTGGCGACCGTGGCCGAACAGGGCTTCCCCGGCTTCGAGATGACTCAGTGGTACGGGATGTTGGCACCCGCGAACATGACGCAGCCCAACGTCGACAAGCTCGCCGATTCCACACAGAAGGCGATGAAGTCCAGCGCTGCGCTGGAAAGACTCGGCCAGGAAGCCGCGGAGTCGGTCGGGGGTTCGCCTGCGCAGTTTGCCCAGTTCATTGCCGCCGAGCAGAAGCGCTGGAAGGTGGTGGTCGAGCGCGCGAAGATCAAACCGGAGTGACCACTGCGCTGGAAGTACTGAAGGGTTGCCGGACACCCTGGGGCCAGTTCTGGGGCTAGCTCTTTGTCCACAGCGTCCGACACGGCCCGTCAGCAACCGCCCCTTAGCGAAGAGCCACAAGGACTACAGGACTTGCCTCGGCCGTTGCGCAGTATCGGGGCATGAAGATCCTTGACCTCATCCATGTGACCATTGCCCGGGCCTTCTACAACTGGGCGCTGCGCGAGATCAACCCCATGCACCCCGACCTGCCCCGCATCATGCTGCGGCAGCAGGAGCTGGCGGACAAGGCGGACCGGATCTTCGCCTGAGCGCCGGGCGCGCTGTGCGCCCCGCAGGCCTTCGCGGTTGAGATGCCCTACTCGATGGGGCCATTGCCCCCGCTCCTTCGCCGCGGTTTCATTGCAGCCATCACCCCCGCGGAGAAAGCACACCCATGATTTCCGAATACGCAATGTGGCTGGAGTCACGCCTGTTCATCGCCATGCTGCATCAGGCGCCGGACGGCACCCATTTTTCGCAGTACGCCTACGCACTCGAAGCGGGCGAAGCCGCCGCTGACATCGCGCAGCACATGTGGGATGACATCGCCCCCACGCAATACCCGGCCACGATGAGCGAGTCGCAAATCCTTGCGCGCTTCTACACCAACATCTGGAACCACGCGCCCGACGCCACAACGCTGTCGTATTGGGTGGATCGCCTGCACGACCCCTACGGCAGCCTCGCCTCGGTGATCGTGCGCATGATCGACGAGATCGACAAGTACTCAGGAAACGACCCGTCCAAGCTCGAGAGCCAGGCCCTCTTCAACCATCGCGCCGAGGTGGCGGTGTACTTCGCCAGCTATGGCGGCACGGAAGCAGGCGCTGTAGCGGTGCTGGAGCCCGTGACGGCCGATGACGCCAGCGTCCTCACTGCGATCCACGCGATGAAGGGGCACTGGAATATCCCGGTCAACGCGGCCGACCCCGCGCCTTCGCCCGCACCGGCCCCGGGGCCGGCACCAGCGCCCGAGCCGGCGCCGCCTCCTCCGGCGCCCGCACCGGAGCCCCCGCCCGCGCCGCCCCCGCCCCCACCTCCTCCTCCGCCGCCCCCGCCCCCGCCTCC
>JBKJOM010000255.1:0-14015 GCA_046595775.1 Ramlibacter sp.
TGGGCCCGCGCGCCTTCGCGACCATCGGCCAGGGCACGATCAGCCGCATCATCGAATCCAAGCCGGAAGAGCTGCGCCGCTTCTTCCAGGAACAGGCGCAATTCTTCCGGCTTGGATTCGATGATCCGGCTGATGGTGCCCTGGCCGATGATGGCGTAGGCCCGCGGGCCCAGGCCCGTGCCCAGGAAGACGTCCTGCACGTCACGCCGTCGCACCGGCTGATTGTTGATGTAGTAGCTGGACGTCCCGTCGCGCGTCAGCACCCGCTTGACGGCGATTTCCTCATACTGCCCCCACTGGCCGCCGGCCCGGTGGTCGGCGTTGTCGAACACCAGCTCCACCGAGGAACGCGACGACGGCTTGCGGGTGTTGGTGCCATTGAAGATCACGTCCTGCATCGACTCGCCGCGCAGTTCGCTCGCGCGCGACTCGCCCAGCACCCAACGCACGGCATCCATGATGTTGGATTTGCCGCAGCCGTTGGGCCCGACCACGCCCACCAGCTGGCCCGGCAACATGAAGTTGGTGGGCTCGGCGAAAGACTTGAACCCGGATAACTTGATGGATGTGAGACGCACGCAATACCTGTAGAAACGATGGTCGCCGCGGGCCCGCCCCCGCCTGAGCGCACGATGTTACCCGAGGGTTCTGCCTGCGCAGCACCGGGAGGCCGCCGGGGATGCGCTACCATGCCCAACTTCATCGCCCCGGCCCGAGCCCAGATGCGTTTTCGCCTGAGCCTCCAGCACCGACCCTACAAACTCGCCCGGCTGGCCGTTCTGGCGGCGTGGGTGCTGTGCACCGTGCTGGCTTTCACCAACCCGTGGCACCTGGTGGAACTCAAGGTGTTCGACGCCCTCAGCGTCGCCACCGCCCCCCGGCACTCCGCATTGCCGATCACGATCGTGGGTATCGACGCCGAGTCGATCGCCATGGTGGACAAACCCTGGCCCTGGGCACCCGACGTCTACGCCGATGCCGTGAACCGATTGGCACAGGCGAAAGCTGCCGTCATCGGCATCGACCTGGTGTTGGCCGACACCGGCAGCGGCAAAGACGCGGTCCTGGCCAACTCGATCCGCCAGGCGGGCAACGTGGTGCTGGCTGCCGAACACTCCTTCGCCGAATCGGCCACCGTGCGGCAATGGCGCCGCATCGAACCGGCGCCGGCCCTCCTCTCAGCGGGGGCGACTGCGGGCGATCGCGACCTCACGCTCGACAAGGATGCGGTCGTGAGGCAGTTCCCCGAGACCGAAGCTTCCTTCTGGCGGCGGACGGTGCAGGCGCTCTTGAAGGCGCGGCCCGGCATGGTCACCGATCCCGTCATGCCTGCAGGCGCCATGATGCGGCACCTCGGCCCGGCGCGGACCTACCCCTACGTGTCATATGCGCAAGTGCTTGGTGCGGCGCCCGTGCTGCCGCCCAACTTCTTCGAGGACCAGGTGGTGCTGATCGGCCGCGACATTCGCGCCACGCTGAACGCGAACGCCTCGCAAGGCGAGAACTTCGCCACGCCCTTCCTCACCACATCGGGCGTGTTGACGCCCGACGTCGAAATCCAGGCGACGCTACTGGAGAACGCCCTCATGGGCCAGGCGGTGGTGCCCGCGTCAATGCCGATGAACCTGCTTGCGCTCACGCTGGCCCTGGCGCTCGCGGGCTTCGCCCTGCTCTTCTGGCACCCCGTGCGCAGCAGCGTGGCGCTACTGGCTATCGCACTCGCGGTCGCGGGTGCGTCCGCGTGGCTCTTTGCGAACCAGGGCATCTGGCTCTACACCGCTCTCCCCCTGCTTGGCTTGCTGATGTCATTCGGCATCATGGGCGCGGAGGCGTATCGCGCCGAACGACGGCGCGTCTCGGCGCTGCGCAACAGCTTCGCGAAGTACGTATCCGCGGACCTGGTCGATGAGATCGTCGCCAACGAAGGGCAGATCGCACTGGGTGGCGAGAGGCGTGAACTGACTGTGCTGTTTTGCGACCTCTCCAATTTCACCGTCATGTGCGAAAGCATGGCGCCGGAAACCGTCGCGGACGTGGTGAATCTCTACGCCAACGAGATGACGCGCGCGATCATGGGTAACGGCGGCACAGTCGACAAGTTCATCGGCGACGCCGTCATGGCCTTCTGGGGCGCGCCATTGCGCGACGAGGACCAGGCCGAGCATGCAGTGAAGGCGGCACTGGCCATGTGCAAGGCGCTCGAAGCAGCGCAGCCGCGCTTTCGCGAATTGGGCGCGCACCATGTGGCACTGCGCATCGGACTCCATTCGGGTCCGGCCATTGTCGGCAACATGGGATCGGACTTGCGCTTCGAGTACACGGCGCTCGGCGACACGGTCAATCTCGCGTCGCGGCTCGAAGGCGCGAACAAGGCTTACGGTACGCCGATCCTGCTATCGGGCGCGACGGCGGCGAAACTCAAGTCGCAGGACGGGGTGCGCCGCGTCGACCGTATCCGCGTCAAGGGCAAGCAGGTGGCGGTGGATGTGTTCACGCCCTGCGACTCCCGACGCGTGGTGGATGCGACCGAGCTCGCCTGGGAGGCATGGTTGCGCCGTGACTGGGATACCGCCGAATCGGAGTGGTCGGGCATGTTGGCCCTGGACCCGTACGACGGCGTTTCCAGCTTGTTCCTGTCCCGCCTGCCCGAGGTGCGCGGTGCCGAGCTGCCGCCGGAGTGGGATGGCAGCTCGCCGGCCTGAGTGCGGCGCCGCTCAGAAGTTGTGGGCGTAGCGCAGCACCAGGTGCGGATGGCGCGACACACCGGCATCGCTGCGCGACAACAGGTTGTCCACGATGGCCTGCACGTTGTTTCGCTTGTCCGCGCTCTCCCACGAAACCGTCGCTCCGGCCGACCAGCCTGCTGCGAGCCGCTCGAGGTTGTCTGCGTCCTTGAAGCGCTCGCTGCGGTAGATCGCGTGCACGCCGGCAAGCCAACGCCCCGGAAGCGTCCACTGGCTGGAGACCAGCCCGTAGTGGCGCGGCACGTACGGAATGGCGAGGCCTGCGGCGACGCCTTGCTGATGCGCATTGCGGTAGACGTAGCGCGCACCGATGCTCTGGCTGCGACTGAGCAGGTGGTTCGCCGCAAGGCCGAACGAATCGACCCGGCCTTGCGCGAACTGCGGCGTGTCCTCGAGATCTGCGCGCGGCGAGAACACGTCCGGGCGTTGCCGCAGGCTCTCGAGCTGCGTCACTTCGAAGTCGGAGATGGCCGAGCGCCTGCCCCCCAGGCCGTTGTCCACCCTCTCCCGGTCGGCGAAAGCTTGTGCAAAGGTCACTTCGTTCAGTTCGCCATCGAACTGCAGCCGTGCCCTGCGATACGCACCACCGGCATTCACGAGGCGGTCGTTCAGGGGTACGCCCACCGTATCGACGGGGCTGAGCGCTGAAGCCGACGCCGGCCTGCGCCACTTCTGGAAGACCGCCTTCACGGTTTGAAGTGGAGCAACCGTCCAGTTCAGGCCCACACGCGGGTTCCATTCCGAGGGGTGCTGACGATCCTGCGCGTTCTCCAGAGTGAAGTGCTGCAGCGGAACGAGACGGACATCGAGCCCGCTTACATCCGCGCGCCGCAACGTCATCGACTGGTGGAACAGGTCGACTTGGGCCGCAAGAGCGCCAGCGGGCCGCCAAAGGGCCGACAAATACGCATCGGTGGCGTTCACGTTGTACTGCTGTGTCACGTCGATGCCGATCGGCGCGAACGACATGGCCAGCTCACCCGTGCGCTCCTGTCGCGAGTGCTCCACACCCCAACTCCAGCGAACCGGCCCCTGCGTGAATGCGTGCCTGAACTGGATGTCGCGCTGCGTGATCCCCGACGTGAAGCCATCGAGGATGCCTACAGGCCGGATCGAACCGGTGGCGAAAGCCCGGTTCAGCGTGTCGGCCGTCGCCTGTGACACGATCGTTCCCCTTACCGTGTTCGACTGTCGGCCGGAACCGGCCTTGACCCAGAACTGGTTCTCAGCGGCCAGCTTGAAGTTCAGCCCAGCGTCCACACGCGATTCGGACTGCACCATCGAATCGTGGGTCAGCACGGGTGTTTCGAGCGTCGCGGTCAGGCGTGTGTCGGTGGCAAAGAGGAAGACACCCAGGTCGTACTGGGGCTTCATGCCCAGGCCAAGCGTGAAGTTGCGACCATGCGCGGTACTGGGGTCGTCCACTGCGCGGGCTCGGGCGAGATCGCCGCTCAGGAAGTAAGCGAACGGAGTCGGCTCCGCCACCATCCCGTTGACCGTGCCGATGCCGGCGACCTGGGTCCAGTCGCTTCGATCGGCGACCACCTCGACGCGGCCATAGTGACCCGGCGTGGAAACCAGGCTCGACTGGCGGTTTGACGCGCCGAAGGCGAGCGGGTCGGTGAGGAAGCCGGTCATCAGCTCCGAGTTCTTGGCGAACTTGTTGGTGTAGCGGTCCGCGAGGAACAGGTGGCTGCCGCCCCAGTACGGCGAGTAGGCTTCCGTCGCGTAGTAACTCGCCCACTCCTGCATGCCGAAGCTCGCCAGCGAGCTGCCCAGGTTGGCATTGCCCTTCTGGTTATTCGCGGCCTGGTTGAGCGACTTCAGGTAAGGCATGCGGCGCTGCGCTTCCCTCGCTGAAGCGATCGCATCGCCGTAATCGAGCGCATCTGCCTGCACGACGCTCCGGTACAGGTAAGGCATCGGGTCGCGCGGGTCCAGCTCGCCCGCGCGCTGGAAGGCATCCAGTGCGCGCTTGGGCTCACCTTGCTGGTAGAACGCCGCGCCCGAATACAGCCAGGAGCGCGCATAGCGGGGCTCGATCACGCCGGCTTTGAGGAAATCGTCCAGTGCCTCGTTGGAGCGACCTGCCTTGAGTTCGTTGAGGCCCAGCACGGTCTGCGCGCGGTAGTTGGCGGGTTCCCGCTCGAGCACGCCTTGCAGGAGCGTCCGTCCGGTTGCCAGGTTGCCCGCGAACGTTTCCGCAGCCGCCAGTTCAGTGGCCGCCAGGGTCGATCCCGGGCGCAGCTTCAAGGACTCGGCCAGGGCCGCGCGTGCCTTGCGGATGTTTTCGCGCTCGGACTCGACCAGCCCGATGCCATACCAGGCATCGGCACTCGCAGGCTGTGCGGCCAGGGCACGCGAGAACGCAGACAGCGCCAGCGGCGTGTCGCCTTCCAGCACGGCGAGGTCGCCTTCGGCCAGCAGGAGGTCGACGTCATTGGGGCTGCGCGCAAGCGCTGCGGCCACGAGCGTTTGCGCACGGGGCACTTCATCCTGCCGGGCGAGTGCAGAGGCTTGCATGACGGTCGCGCGCGGATTCGCCGCATGCGGTGCCAGAACTGCCAGCGCCTCTGCGTTTCGGCCTTCATGCAACAGCAGGTCAGCCAGCAGGAGTGAAGCAGTTGCATCGCTTGCGGCCATCGGCTTCAGTGTTTCGATCGCCGCCGTGAACTCGCCGCGCTCGATGCGCTCGATCGGGCCACTCAGCCGCTGTGCGTCGCCGCCAGCCCAGTAGCGGGGCTGCGGCAACCAGGACGACACCCACTGCACCCGGCCCTTGGGATTGACGAGGACGAACTTCACCGGCGCCTTGCCGGCTTCGGATCGCGCAGCCTCGCCCTTCCCGATCTGCACGCTGCCGAATTCGTTGGACATGTCGACCTGGCCCGACAGCACCACGACTTGCGTGCGGCCCTCGGGATCGACCTCGACCTCCCAATCGGTGCCGCGAATCCCGATCACGGAAGTGGGCGTGGTGATGCGAAGGCGTTGCTGCTGGTCGGACGCAGCTGCGCCGGGGGCTGCGGTCTGCGGACGCGCCTGGCTCCACGCACGCCCGGCATTCAGGCGCAACTGCGACTCCGACCAGCTGGCGGACTCGGCGAGCGACTTCAGCTCCATCAAGCTGTTCTGGTACAGGCGCACCTGTGTGCGGTCAGGCAGTAGCAGGGCCATCTGGCTGTCGGATAGCGTGCGAACGAACTCGCCTTCCGCCACTTTCTGTTTTAGCGCTGCTGGCAGCCAAGAAACACGTGGGTTGTCGCGTCGCTCACCTTTTCCGACAAGCAGGACTATTTCCGCACTGGCAGCACCGAATGCCAACGGACTTGCCAAGGAAGTCACGATGACGCATGCGATGGCAACTGCTGCCGGCGCGAAGCGCTGGCCTTGAGAGTGTTGTTTCATACGAACCCTTCTCCTGCTAACCCATTGAGGTGATGTCACTCAGCTGTTGCGGGTATAACATATTGAAACACGATCCACGCACTGGGTGCACCACCAAAACGGAGTAGCTGTATGCCGATCAATACCACCCCCACCTTCACATTTCCCATCGGCGGCGGAGTGGCTGTAATCGGCCAGCCCACGACGTACGAATATGCCTACCGCGTCCTCTTGGGTGCCGGCGGCCGCATCATCGTGACGGGCGAATTCAGTAGCGCCAACACATCTGACCATGGCCTCTTGGTCGACCAGCTGACAAGCGACGGGCTGCTCGACCCCAGTTTCAGCGGCGATGGCTTGGCCATGGTAGTGATGCCGACAACTTTTTTCGTTTCCGTTGCATCGGCGTTGCAGGCGGACGGCAAGATCGTGGTTGGCGGTTATGACGGTTCGTCCAACAAGGTCAGCGTCGTGCGCTTCAACCTGGACGGCTCGCTCGATACGACCTTCGATGGCGACGGCATTGCGACTGCCGCTTTCGGCACCCGCGCCAGGGTGCAAGACTTGGCAGTTCAGCCGGACGGCAAGATTCTTGTAGTGGGTACGACCCGCACGACCCTACAGGGACAGGGTTCGTACTTCGACTTCCTGCTGTATCGATACAACGCCGACGGAACGCTGGACAGCACCTTCAATGGCGACGGAAATCCTGACGGTTCCATCGTCTCGTCCCTCGGCCCAAGCTTTGATTCCATCACGGGAGTCCAGCTTTTGTCGTCGGGAAAATTTGTGGCCCTGGGGACCGTGGACTCCACCTCAAGGCTGGTCATGTACCAGGGCAACGGCAGCGTCGATACCTCCTGGGGAGTTCTCGGGATGGTGTCCATCTCCGGATCGTTGAACAGCATTGCCCAGCAGTCAGACGGCAAATTCGTCGTGGCAGGCTTAGAAGGTCGTGGCCTGGGCGATGGGAGCAGCAGTATCGTCGTCTACCGGTTCAACGCCGACGGAACGGCGGATTCGAGTTTCGATGGCGATGGCAAGAAGACCATCGCGATCGGCAATTTTGTAGATTCCGCGAACCAGGTCCTGGTACAGCCCGACGGCAAGATCCTCGTGGCTGGAAAGACCTACTACGTCAAAGGCATTTCCAACCACGGGGTCGTGCTGCGCCTCAACAGCGATGGGAGCCTGGACTCCAGTTTTGGCCAGGGCGGTATCGTGACCACGCCTTTCACGGCCGTGGCGGACGACGAGTTCACCGACATCGCCCTGCAGGCGGACGGCCGAATCGTGGCAACGGGGTATCGGGGCGAATTTCCCGGCCTCACGGGCGGAGACTTCGACTACGACGTGGCAGTGGTGCGGTACAACAGCAATGGCACGCTAGATACGAGCTTCGGCCAGAACCCGTCCGTCGCCATCGTGCGCTACGAGTCCGGTGCCCCCGGCGTAGTGCTCGCACCAACCTTGAACATCCATGACGCCGACCTTGCGGCGCTGGCATCGGGTGCGGGCAACTATGGCGGAGCAACTCTCTCCATCTCGAGCGCTGGCGGGGTCTTTTCGGTCACTGGCGCCCTTGCTTACTCGAACCCCGCGGTGCCCAGCTCGGGCAGCCTGCTCCTGAATGGCAGCCCCGTCGGCTCCTTCACGAATGCAACGGGCACTTTCAATGTCACGATTGCCAACGGGGTCACGGAAGCACAGCTGAACAGCATGCTTAAGCTGATCACCTATTCGAATGCGAGCGCGGCAGCCGGCGCCACGATCCGGATTGACCTGTCGTTCTCCGACGGCAATTCAGGCGCCCAGGGGACAGGCGGGGCGGCAATGGCCACTGCCCAGGCCTACATCGTCGTTCCCGACACTTCGCAAACCGGCAGCAACAGCGGAGACATCCTGTCGGGGACGCTCAATGCGGATACCTTGCTCGGGAACTCCGGCAACGACACGCTGCTCGGCTTTGCCGGCAACGACTCCATCGACGGTGGCAATGGCGCCGACAGCCTCGTCGGTGGCGCCGGCAACGACACGATCACCACCGGAACTGGCATGGACACCATCGTCCTGGGCCTGGGATCGACCGATACGGTCACCGACTTCGACACCCGGGCCGACGTCATCGATCCGATTCTGGCCAACCTGGGATCGCTCACAGGCTATAACCAGTCGCAAAATCCATTCGTGACCGGCCACCTGCGCCTCACGCAATCGGGCCCCAACACGCTCGTAGAGGTTGACAGTGACGGTAGCGCCGGGGGCGCGGCGTTCCAGACTGTCGCGATTCTGAACAACCTGACGGCGACGTCGATCCTGGGCAACAACATCGCCGGAGGCTGGACGCCGCCGGGCTCAATCGCGCCGGCCAATCGGGCTCCCACATTCGGGGCGCCCAACGGCGGTGGCTATTTCGTGAGCGGTCTGTCGTCAACGGTTGATTGGGGCACAAAGATCTTGCTGGGCTCCGGTGGCCAGGTCTACGTGACCGGCTTTATCGGCAACGGCATCGATCGTGGGACGCTGTTGGGCCCGGACTCCGCCGGTTCGCCGGCCACGGACGGCTTCGTCATGAAATTCACGAGCGCTGGCTTGCCCGACACGAGTTTCAGCGGCGACGGCCTGGCCAGCGCGGCGGTCGGGTCCGATTTCACGCCTCGCGGCACGCTCCTGCAGCCGGACGGCAAGATCGTGCTCGTGGGTTCGGCATGGAAGAGCGGCACCGACAACAAGGTTGGCGTCGTGCGCTTCAACGCGGATGGCACGCTGGACACAACGTTCGACGCGGACGGTGTCGCCACCACCATAGTGGGCACCATGGACGACCAGGCGCGGGCCGTGGCACTCCAGACCGACGGAAAGATCCTGGTGGTTGGCGTCACGCGGACTACGCTCAACGGGCAAGGGTCGGCCCGCGACTTGCTTCTGCTGCGATACAACACCGACGGCTCGCTCGACAGCACCTTCAACGGTGACGGAAACGGTGACGGCATCATCGTCACCGCACTTGGCAACGGCAACGACATCGCCCAGGCCGTGCAGTTGCTGTCGTCGGGCAGCTTCCTCGTAGCAGCCACCACCAACGGGGCCAACGGAACGCTGCTCAAGTACAACGCCAATGGCAGCATCGACACCACGTGGGGCATCAGCGGCAAGGTGCCCATCCCGCTCGCATCGGGGCATAGCGGATTGCAGAACATCTCCCTGCAGGCCGACGGAAAAATTCTTGTCGTGGGCAACGAGGACCGCGGCCTAGGGGACAGCAGCAACAACATTGTCGTCTACCGGTTCAACGCCGACGGCACGGCCGACACCAGTTTCGACGGCGACGGCAAGCTGAGCTTCGCACTCGGCAGTTACCTGGACCTCGCCTACAAAGTCCTGCAGCAGCCCGACGGGAAGATCCTGATCGCCGGCTTGTCGTTCTACAACGCGGGACTGAACCACGGCGTGCTGGTGCGTGTCAACAGCAACGGCAGCTTCGACTCCAGCTTTGGCCAGGGTGGCGTCGTCTATTCGCCGTTCCCGACGCCGGCGGACGATGGCTTCCAGGACATCGTCCTGCAGTCGGACGGCCGCATCCTGGTGGCGGGGTTCCGTGGGGGCCTCTACCCCGGCGGCTACGACGCGGCCGTGTTGCGGTACAACAGCAACGGCACGCTCGATACCACCTTCGGCCAGAACCCGACCGGCACCATCATCTCCTACCAGGCGGGCGGCCTGGCCGTGCCGCTTTCGCCAACGGGAAATATCTTCGACGCCGACCTGGCAGCGGTGGAGAACTATGGTGGCGCCACGCTCACCATAGCTCGCGATGGGGGGGCCAATGCGCAAGACGTGTTCTCCGTCTCCGGCGCACTGGCGTTTTCCAATCCGGCGCTTCCCAGCGCGGGTAGCCTCCTACTGAGTGGCGCCACGGTCGGAACCTTCACAAACGCCTCAGGCACCTTCTCCGTGACGCTGGCGAACGGGGTCACGCAATCGCAGGTGAGCAGCCTGCTCAAGCTGGTCACTTACTCGAATGCCAGTCCGTCCACGAGCATGTCGGTGCAGCTGAACCTGGTGTTCTCCGATGGCAATGCCGGCGCGCAGGGCACCGGCGGGGCGGCAACAGCCACTGGGCACGCCTACATCGTCTTTGCGGCGGTAACGCAAACCGGCAGCAACAGCAACGACGTACTGACCGGGACGATCAATGCGGACACCATCCTTGGCCTGGGCGGGAACGATTTCATCTCGGGCGGCGCGGGTAACGACAGCCTGGACGGCGGTGCGGGCAACGACACCCTGATGGGGCAAGACGGAAGCGACACCTTGGATGGCGGTTTGGGCGACGACTCCATCGACGGTGGCAATGGCGACGACCTGCTGCTCGCCGGTGCAGGCAACGATACCTACCAGGGCCAGGCCGGCGAAGACACGTTGTCTTTCGCACTGTCACCCGCGGGCGTTACCGTCACCAAACCGCAGACAGCCACCTCAAACGGCACGGCATCGGATGGCTTCGGCGGCACGGACGTGTTCGGCCTCGGCACGGCGGACCGCCTCATCGGCTCGGCGTTCAACGATGTGCTCACCGGCTCGCCCGTATTCACCTACACGAATGGCGAAACCTTCGGCGACGACGACATCGAAGGCGGCGCGGGGAATGATTCGATCAGCGGCCTCGGAGGCGACGACGGCCTGATGGGCGGCCCTGGCAACGACACCCTCAACGGCGGCAGTGGGAACGACGCGGCTTTGTACTTCAATGCGGCTGGCGCTGTCACCGTCAACCTGAAGACGGGCGTCGTGTCCGGCGCCGATGGAATCGACACGCTGATCAGCATCGAATACGTCGCCGGGTCGGCGTTCAACGACTCCCTGACCGGCGATGACGGCGACAACGTCATCGGGGGCATGGCGGGCGCCGACACCCTGGACGGGGGTGCCGGCAGAGACACGGCGTTCTATGCCATGGCGAGCGGCCCGGTGACTGTGAGCCTCGCGAGTGGCACTGCGTCGGGCGCCGACGGCAACGACCTCCTGGTCAATTTTGAGGCTGTCGTCGGATCGACGTTCAACGACTTCATCACCGGCGACGCGGGCGCGAACGAGCTGGTCGGCAACCGCGGCAGCGACACGTTCGTGGGCGGTGCCGGCAACGACACGCTGATCGGCGGTACCAAAGGCGATTTCGAAGGCGACGATAACGGCACGGATCACATCCACGCGACCGATGTCGACGTGGCCGTGTTCACGGGCAACCGGGCCGACTACACGGTGGCGTACAACTCGAGCACCGGCATGCTCACCGTGACGGACAACGTCGCCGGGCGCGACGGCACGGACACCTTGTTCTCCATCGAGTCGCTGCAGTTCGCCGACCAGACCGTGCTGCAGTACTCGGCCGCCGGCCGGATCGATCCCAAACGGACGTACCTCGCGACGTCTGTGACTGACGCCCCTTCGTACCCCGAGGGAGTGCGTCTTTCCGACATCGGTCTCGCACCGGGCGACTTTGTCACGCTCACCAGCCTGGGCACCTATGCCACCGGTGCCACCAGTGGCGACACGCGTACCGGCATCTTGGCCGTCTTTTCGGACGGCGTGAGTTTCATCGCGGCGACGTCAGCCACGCAGGTCGTGACGCCGCTTCAGCCCTCTACCAACGTCGCCACGGACATCCCGCAGGACTTCTTCGTCCCGGTCGGTGGCGCGATTCTTGTGCAGATACCCGTCGGGGCGACGAGGATCTTCTTTTCACCCTTTGACAGCTTCTTCTCCGACAACTTCGATACCAACAAGGACTACCAGGTCGCCATCCGCAAGGTCGATGCCGCGACTCAGTTTCCCGGAAATGACAGGATTTTTGGATCGGATGGCCCCGATACCCTGTTCGGTGGCGCGGGGTTCGATTCTTTCGTCGGTGGCGGGGGCGACGACCTGATCGACGGCGGCGCGATCACGGACCGCATCAACTACACCGACCGCAACGTGCTGTCCTACACCACGTCGCCGGCGGGGGTGAACATCAACCTCTCGGGCATCAGCGGTGACGGCAGCATAGGCCGCGGTACAGTGACCGACGGGTTCGGCGGCACCGACAAGGTTGCCAACGTCGATTTCATCGTCGGCTCGGCTTTCGACGACTTCATCCTGGGCAGCACCGCCGCCATCTTCGAGGAATTCACGCCCGGCGCGGGCAACGACACGATCGATGGCGGCGTCATCGACCCCGTGCTGCAAAACAATAACAACCGGGTGAGCTACGTCAACTCGACAGGCGCGGTGACGGTAAACCTCACCACGGGCATCGCGAGCGGTGGCAATCAGGGCACGGACACGTTGCTCAACATCAACCATGTGCGCGGCTCCGCCTTCGGGGATACGCTGACCGGCTCGAACTCGAGCTTCACAGAACAATTTGAAGGTCTCGCGGGCAACGACACGATCGACGGCAAGGGCGGATTTGACCTGGTCCGCTACGACTCGGCGACCACGGGCGTCAACGTCAACCTCGTCACCGGCGTGGCGCTGGATGGCCAGGGCGGCACCGACACCTTGCTGAACATCGAAGGCATCCGCGGTTCGAACTTCAACGACACGCTGACAGGCGGCAACGCGGCGAACGACGCGTTCGAATCCTTCATCGGCAACGCGGGCAACGACACCATCGACGGCGGCTCCGGTTTCGACCGCATCGACTACACCACCAGCACGTCGGGCGTCGTCGTGAACCTTGGAGCCGGTACGGCGCAGGACGGCCTGGGCGGCACCGACACGTTCTTCAACATCGAAGCCATCCGCGGTTCGGCGTTCAACGATGTACTCACCGGCAGCGACAGCGCGTCGTTCGAGTCCTTCGAAGGCCGTGAAGGCAGCGACACCATCGACGGCAAGGGCGGCACCGACCGTGTCGACTATCGGTTCAATGAAAGGGCCGTGACGGTGGACCTGACCGCCGGAACGGCGGTGGACGCCCATGCGGCCAACCAGCTCATATTCGACACCGACATCCTCCTGAACATCGAGGACGTCCGGGGCTCATCCTTCAGCGATGTTTTGCGGGGCAACTCGGCGGGCAACCGTTTCGACCCGCTGCAGGGCGACGACACGGTGGAAGGGCTTGGCGGCAATGACTACTTCGTGGGCTCGGCCGGCGTGGACACGCTCACCTATGCGAATTCGCCGTCCGGCGTCACCGTCACCGTGTCGCAGAACGGGACCACGCCCGGCACTGCGACCGACGGCTTCGGGGGGGTCGACACCATTGAGAGCGGCGCGTCTGATGTGCTCATCGGCTCCGCGTTCAACGATGTACTGACTGGCGCAGACGTCGACTTCCTCAACGGCCAGTTCGGCAACGACGAGATCCACGGCGGCGCCGGCAATGATTTGATCGACGGCAAGGACGGCGTTGACATCCTCTACGGCGACGCCGGAAACGATACGCTGCTGGGCGGCACGGGCGGCGACGACCTGCATGGGGGCGCAGGGGACGACTTCCTCGACGGCGGGACGGGTGACGACGCCGCCTTCTACGACGACGCGACTTCCGCCGTCAACGTGAACCTCGCCACGGGTGTGGCCACCGGGGGCGCCGGCAACGACGTGCTTGTCAGAATCAAAGGGGTAATCGGCTCGTCGTTCAACGACACCTTGACGGGCGGCAGCGCGGATGAATATTTTGCGGGCGGCCTGGGCAACGACGTGATCAACGGTGGTACCGGGACCGACCTTGTTTTCTATGGTCACGCGAATGGCGCCGTGACGGTGAACCTTGCCACCGGCACCGCCAGCGGCGCCGAGGACAACGACACGCTTACGAACATCGAGAACATATTCGGCTCGGTATTTGCCGACGTGCTCATTGGCAACGCGCTGGGTAACCTGATCTATGGC
>JBKJOM010000306.1:0-15250 GCA_046595775.1 Ramlibacter sp.
GGCATCTACTCGCGCGTGCTCAACACGCGTGATCCGCTTGAGCTGGTGCTGCAGAACCAGTACCCGTGGTGCAGCCAGTGGGAGAGCGAGCTGAGAAAACTCTTTGGCGCGTATGTCGAAGCCAAGGCGCAGCAGAATGTGCTCGACTACGACGATCTCCTCCTGTTCTGGGCCGAGATGATGGGCGAGTCGCGACTGGCGGTCGAGGTCGGTGGCCGCTTCGACCATCTGCTGGTCGATGAATACCAGGACACCAACCGCCTGCAGTCGGACATCATCATCGCAATGAAGCCGACGGGGCAGGGCGTGACGGTGGTGGGCGACGACGCGCAAAGCATCTACTCGTTTCGCGGCGCGACGGTGCGCAACATCCTCGACTTCCCGCGGCAGTTCACCCAGTCAGCGCGCATCGTCACGCTGGAGCGCAACTACCGCAGCACGCCGCAGATCCTGGAGGCCAGCAACGCGGTGATCGGCGCGGCGCGCGAGCGTCATGCCAAGAACCTGTGGTCCGACAAGCCCGCGTCGCATCGCGTGCAGATCATGCTGGTGCCCGACGAAGCCAGCCAGGCGCGTTGGGTGGCCGACGAAGTGCTGCGCCAGCGCGAGGCGGGCAGCAAGCTCAAGCACCAGGCCGTGCTATTTCGCACCAGCAGCCACAGCGCCGCGCTGGAGCTCGAGCTGGCACGCCGCAACATCCCGTTCGTGAAGTTCGGGGGCCTCAAGTTTCTCGAGGCTGCGCATGTGAAGGACCTGCTCGCGGTGCTGCGTTTCGCGCAGAACCCGCGTGGACGGCTGTCAGGTTTTCGCAGCCTGCAACTGATTCCTGGCGTGGGGCAGGCGACCGCCACACGTCTGCTCGATGCGATGGCCGATGCCGTTGACCCGGCCCATGCCCTGCAGTCGTTCGAGGCGCCGGCCCAGGCGCAGGCCGAGTGGCAATCCTTCGCAACTTTGTATGCGCGGCTGCGGCACCCCGACGTTGCATGGCCCGCCGACATGGAGCTTGCCAAGGGCTGGTACCTGCCGCAACTCGAACGCATGCATGACGACGCCGCAGTGAGAAAGCTCGACATCGAGCAACTGGTGCAGCTCGCAGCGGGCTACTCGAATCGCGAGCGCTTCCTCACCGAGCTCACGCTCGATCCGCCGCAATCCACCAGCGACCCGTCGGGCGTGCCGCACATGGATGAGGACTACCTCATCCTCTCCACCATCCACAGCGCCAAGGGGCAGGAGTGGAAGGCGGTTCATGTGCTCAACGTGGTCGACGGCTGCATTCCCAGCGACATGGCCACTGGCACCACCGAGGAGATCGAGGAAGAACGCCGCCTGCTCTACGTGGCGATGACACGTGCGAAGGAACACCTGCACCTGCTGGTGCCGCACCGCTTTTACGTCACGCAACAGGGCAGTGGTGGTGACAGGCACATGTACGCCAGCCGCACGCGGTTCATCACTGAAGGCATGTTGGAGAGTTTCGAGCAATGCACCTGGCCGCAAGCGGACGCGCAAACGGCGGCGGGGGCGCGACCGCAGGTACCTTTGCTGCAGGTTCGCGCTCGCGCCCGAGCCGCATGGCGTTAGCGGGCCATCGGCCTTTTTGGCATCCAGCGGTAACTTTTGCTAACGGTAACAACCGTGTAGCGGCTGGGCTTGGTTCAATCGGCGCATCAATTCAATCCGGGAGACGAAGTCATGAAATTCGATCGCATGGGTGCGGCCGCGTGCATGGCGCTGGCGGGCCTGCTGCTGGGCGGCTGCACGGGCCTGCCGGGCGTGAACATGGGAGCGGGACCGGCGCGCGCGGTGGTGGCCACGCAGTTCACTGCCGTGGAACGCGACTTCGTGACCAAGGTTGCGGCCAAGAGCATGTACGAAGTGGAAGTGTCGCGGCTCGCTGCAGAGCGCGCGCTGAACCCGAACGTGCGCTCCTTTGCCGAGATGATGGTGCGCGACCACTCTCAAATGAACAACGAGCTGGTGGCCATGATGGTGGTGCGAGACATCCCGCCACCCCGCGGGCTGGCGCCGGAGAAGGCCACCAAGTTGCACAAGCTGGCCTCACTGCCGCGCAGCGATGGATTCGACAACGGCTACCTTCGCGTAGTGGGCATCGAGGACCACCGCGCTGCGATCGCCAGCTTCGAGAGGGCCAGGCGCGAGGTGAAGAATCCGCAGCTGCGTGAATGGATCGACCGGACGCTGCTGGCCATGCGCAAACACCTGGCTGCGGCACAGGGCATCGCGGGGATGATCGCTGGCTGAGGCGCTACCCGCCTCGCGGTTCCGCGCTCCGGGGCCGTCGGCGACAATGGGGCCGTGCTGGTCAAAAACGCCTCAAATTTCCGCGATCTCGCCGCCCATGTGTTCGCGCCGCTGCGTCGTGGCACGCTCTACCGATCCGATCACCTCGGCGCACTCGACGAAGACGACGCGCGGCAGATCCGCGAGCTGGGCGTGCGCCGCGTGCTCGACTTCCGGGGCGTGAACGAGCGCACCTCGGCCGCGTGCCAGTTGCCCGATGTCGTCGTGCACTCGCTGGCCATCGAGCCCACCATCGTTCAGGTGATCAGCGGCCTGCTCGATGCGGGGCATGACCTCACCGGTGCCGAAGTCGTCGCGCACATGCAGGACACCTATCGCGGCTTCGTGCGCACCAGTTCGCACCGCTTCGCGGAGTTCTTCGCCCACCTGCTCGAATCCAGCGAACCGCTGGTGTTTCACTGCACCGCCGGCAAGGACCGCACGGGCTTCGCGGCGGCGCTGGTGTTGCACGCGCTCGACGTGCCGCACGAGGATGTGTTGCGCGATTACCTGTTGACCAACGAGCGATTGAAGCCGGGGCCGATTGCAGGAGCGGGCTGGCGCTTGCCACCGCACGCCGCGAAAGTGCTCTATGGCGTGCAGCCCGAGTTCCTCAAGGCTTCTTTCGAGGCGATTGACGAGGACTACGGTGGCATCGAGGCTTACCTGCGCGATGGCCTCGGGTTGAAGGACGCCGAGCGCGCGCGTCTGCGCGAGCTGTATCTCCAAAGAGGCTAGGCGCAGGCCCTTCTTCGCGCGGCTTGAGCGCCTGCGCTTATCCCCAGGGGGTTCCTACGACCCGCGCCGTCCGGTTCCTACATCGTTGAGTTCCTGCAACGCGCATCCTTCGTTCATCAGAGCCGAAGGAGTTTCGCGGATGGCCAGCAAGTATCAATCGGAGACCGACGGACCCGCCCCGGTGGGCCTCGTCAACGACTGGCATGCTGGCTTCGTATTCCCCGGCGGCCTGAACCCGGAATCGACAAAGCAGTAAAGATGAAGCGGGAGAGCAACATGGTCTATGCACTGTTCTCCCTAGGAGTGCTGGCGGCGGTGGGCGCGTTTTACACGGCCGCCATTGGCTATCTCTGGTTCCGCCAGGAACGCCTGCTGTTCGAACCAACGCCGATCGACCCGAAGGAACAACTGGTGAGCGATCCGGACGTGCACGAGCGCTGGATCGACGTGCCCGGTGCGCGCCTCTCCGCGGCGCAGCTCAAGCTGCCCAATCCAAGGGGTGTGATCTTCTTCCTGCACGGAAATTCCGGCAACCTGCGCGACTGCCTGGTCGACCTCGACGCATTCCGCGAAGCCAACTTCGACGTCGTGATGTTCGACTACCGCGGCTACGGCAAGAGTTCGGGCCGGATCGACAGCGAAGTGCAGCTGCGGGCCGATGTGGGCTCGGTCTGGGCCGCCTATGCCGACGAGTACCAGGGCAAGCGCATCGTCGTCTCCGGACAGTCACTGGGCACCGCCCTGGCGGCAGGCCTGGGTGCGGCACTCTGCGCGCAGGGACGCGCCCCAGACCTCACGCTGCTCGTCTCGCCGTACAGCAGCATGCGTGCCCTGGCCGACGAACTTTATCCCTGGGTGCCGAGCGGTGTGCTGCGGTATCCGCTGCACACCGCCGAACACGCGGCGCGGCTGACCGGCCAGCTGATGTTGATCCATGGCGACAAGGACGAACTGATCGGCATCCACCACAGCCATGCGCTGCGGACCGCCGCGCCGGCGGCTCAGTTCCACTGCGTCGAAGGCGCGGGTCACAGCGACGTGCACAAGTCGGCGGGCTTTCGCAAGGCACTCGCAGGCGCGCTCGGCTGCCTCTGATTTCCCCCTCCCCGTCAGTTCGGGGATGATGCTGTTCCATGACCTTTGCTATCGGCGCGCTGATCGCCGGCTTCCTGTTGATCTTCATGGCCTTGAGCAGCACGGTGCTCGCGCGCCTGCCGCTTTCCACTGCCATGTTGTATGCGGGGGTGGGCATCCTGCTGTCGCCCTGGGGATTTGACTTGCTGCGCGTCGACATTCGCGAGCACACCCACTTGCTCGAGAGGCTGGCGGAACTGGTCGTGCTGGTTTCCCTTTTTACGGCAGGGCTGAAACTCAGCCCAGGCCTGCGCGACCGGCGCTGGGTGCTGCCGCTGCGCCTCGCGGTGACCTCCATGGTGTGCACGGTGCTGGTGATCGCGGCAGTCGCCTATCTGCTGCTGGGCCTGCCGCTGGGCGCGTGCGTGTTGCTCGGCGGCATTCTTGCGCCGACGGACCCGGTGCTCGCGTCCGACGTGCAAGTGAACCATCCCACCGATCGCGACCGCTTGCGCTTTGCATTGACGGGTGAGGGCGGGCTCAACGATGGCACCGCGATGCCGTTCGTGTTGTTGGGCCTGGGCCTCCTTGGAGTGCACGAGGTCGGCGAACTCGGCTGGCGCTGGTTCCTCGTCGATGGGGTCTGGGCCTCGGTCGCGGGCCTCGCCACAGGCGCGGCGTTGGGCCTGGCCGTCGGCAGGCTCGTCCTTCACCTGAGGCGTGAACACAAGGAAGCCGTGGGGCTCGACGACTTCCTCGCGATGGGCCTGATCGCGCTGTCGTATGGCGCCGCCCTCCTGATCGATGTCAACGGCTTCCTGGCAGTCTTCGCCGCCGGCGTCGCGTTGAGGCATCTCGAGCAATCGCAAAGCGTTCCGGCCAGCCAGCACACCGTTGAAACGGCGGTGGCGCACCCGAACCAGTCGGTGGCGGATGCGGTGGCGGTCGATCCCGACCACGCACCGGCCTACATGGCGCAGGCGGTTCTGGGCTTCAACGAGCAGGTCGAACGCATCGGCGAACTTGCCGTGGTTATCGCCATCGGTGCGTTGCTGTGGTCGGTGCAGTGGTCGAACGCGGCGTGGTGGTTCGTGCCGATGCTGCTGTTCATCATCCGGCCTGTCGCCGTCGCGCTGGGCTTGTTCCATTCGCCCAGTTCGAGCGGGCAGCGCTGGCTGATCGGCTGGTTCGGGATCCGCGGCGTGGGGTCGCTCTACTACCTGATGTACGCAACCAACCACGGCTTGCCCCCGTACCTGGTGGCGCCGCTCACCGCGTTGACGTTGTCCGTGGTGGTGACATCGATCGTCGTGCACGGCCTCTCGGTGACGCCGATGATGGCCGCTTACGAGCGCGCCACGCGGCGCGAACGCAAATCCGTTAAGCCGCCACGACGGAAGTGAT
This sequence comes from Ramlibacter sp., assembly GCA_046595775.1. Classification (GTDB taxonomy): domain Bacteria; phylum Pseudomonadota; class Gammaproteobacteria; order Burkholderiales; family Burkholderiaceae_C; genus Ramlibacter. The sequence continues at coordinate 5,524 of JBKJOM010000306.1, forward strand.
GAAGCCGACCTGCGCGCCAAGCGGGTCGACCAGGATGCAGATGCGGCCCACGCCCGGGACATCGTGCGGTGGCAGGGTCAACTGGCCGCCCAGTGGCGCAACGCGCGCCGCCGTCTTGTCGGCGTCTTCGACTTCGACGTAAGGCATCCACTGCGCCGGCCCGGGGTGCATCGGCTTGCAGACTCCGCCGCGCGACTTGCCGTCCGGGCTCTTGACAATGTAGTACTTGCCGGCCGGTCCCATGTCCATCACGTCGTGGGTGTACCCGAACACGCCCTCATAGAACGCCAGCGCTCGCTCGGGGTCCGGCGTGGTGAGCTCGTTCCAGCACCAGTCGCCGGCGGGCACGGCTTGCGCGTCGTCACGGTCGCCATCGGCGCTGTGCCAGAGCGACATCAACGCGCCCGTGGGGTCCTCGATGAGGGCGCCGCGTCCCACGCCGCCGACGTCCGTCGGCGGCATCAACGGCTTGGCACCGGCTGCGACTGCAGCAGCGAAGCGCGCATCCACGTCGTCCACCGACAGGTAGCTGGCCCAGTGGTTGGGGCGGCCCGCAGGCGCCTTGTTCAGGCCGCCGATGCCCTGGTCGGCATTCATGACCATCTCGTAGGTTTCCGGGCCTATCGGGAAGCTCTGCACTTTCCAGCCGAAAAGGCCTTCGTAGAAAGTGCGGGCGCGCCCGGAATCGGTGGAAACGTGCTCGAACCAGGTGAACTTGCCGGGGTGGTAGCTCATGGGTAACCCTCCAGTGAAAGCGCAATCCTACGGGTGGCCGGAGCACAAACTGACAGCAGCGTGTTGCACCGTGCGTAAAGTGGACGCACAGCATAGGAGAAAGCGATGCAGATGCCTACCGGTTCTAACCAGCAGAGCGACGAGCCCCAGAACCGCAAGACGCCTGCCAGCGACATGCAGGCGGAGGACGCGGGCAGCGCCGGCAGTGGCAATGACAAGCCCGCCCCAGGCACTGAGAGCGAAGCCGCCATGAAACAGACGAGCAAGACCGAGGCAGAACGCAGCGGCAAGCGCTGAGTCCGTCGAAGGACGCCCTACAGGCGGGGGCCAAGGGCTTCAGCTGCCCTTGGCGACAGGACGCGAGGGGTCGCTGCACCACTCGCTCCAGCTGCCTGCATAAAGCGCTGTCCGCCCCAGCCCTGCGACTTCCATCGCGATGAGATTGGGCAGCGCACTGACGCCGCTGCCGCAGTGATGAACGGCAGTGGCGGGGTCTCGTCCCGCGAGCAGTTGTTCGAACTCGGTGCGCAGCTGTGCGCCGGGCTTGAACCGTCCTTCGGCTGTGAGGTTCTCGGCGCCCGGTCGATTCAGCGCGCCGGGAATGTGCCCCGCGACCGGGTCGAACGGCTCGACCTCACCGCGAAAGCGCGGACCTGAGCGCGCATCGACCAGCGTTTGTCCTTTGTCGAGGTGGGCGAGCACCTCCTGCGTCGTTGCGAGCCTGCGCAACTCGGGGCCCAGCGCAAAGTTGCTCTGGAAGTGAGCCACTTCTTGCCGGTCCGTGACTTCGCCACCGGATTCCTGCCAGGCGCAAAGGCCGCCATCGAGCACTGCCACTGCATCGTGGCCGACCCACTTGAGCATCCACCACAGGCGCCCGCAGTAATTGCTGTTGTTGCGGTCGTAAACCACGGCCTGCATGTCGTTGGTGAATCCGACGCTCGACAGCCAGATCGCGAATTTTTCGCGGCTGGGCAGAGGGTGCCGGCCGCCGGATGCGGCGTCGTCGTGCGGATGCTGCGAGCCATCGGGCGCGATCACGCGCGTGTCGCTCAACGCGTTGTCAAGGTCGGCGTGGATGGCGCCGGGTATGTGGGCCTTGCGATAGGCCTCTTCGCCGGCCGCAGTGTTCGTGAGCTCGAAGCTGCAATCGAAAACCATCTGGCGGGCACCGCTGGCCTGCAGCGCCATGAGCTCTTGAGCAGATATAAGGATCTTGTGCATGCGGAAATTATCCGCCGCTTCGGCCGGTTCAGTGTTCTTCGGCCGGCGCATCGGGGGCCGCGCGCGAGCGCAGCACCGTAGCGCCGATGCCGCTGGCCACGATCAGCGCCATGCCGGCCCAGCCCAGCCAGGAGATCGCATCGCCGAACAGCGCAATGCTGTAGATCGCGCCGAACACGATGCCGGAGTACTGCAGGTTGGCCACGACCAGTGTCGCGCCGCGGCTGTAGGCCCGGGTGATGCACAACTGGCCCAGTGATGCGAGCAGGCCCACCGGCAACAACCACAGCGCGTGGTTCCAGTTCCAGGGCGACACGCCAGCGACCAACATGCCGATGGCACCCGCTACCGCGGAGCCCGTCGCGAAGTAGAAGACGGTGCGTGTGTCCGGCTCGCCGAGTTTGCCGAGCGCCATCACCTGCATGTACGCGAAGGCGGCTGTCAGGCCCGACATGAGGCCCACCAGGCCCGCGAACACCTGGTTCTGTTCGATCGTGGGGCGCAACATCATCAGCACGCCGGCGAAGCCCGCCAGCACGGCGACGGCGAGCGCGCCTTGCCGGGTGGGCGCCTTGTCGCCGCGCTGCGGGTTCCAGGCAACCAGCGCACCGCCCACGATGAACGCGGCGACCCAGACGCTGCTCATGTAGTTGAGGGTCATCGCAGTGGCCAGCGGCAAGGCGGCGATCGCGTAGAACCACGCGCCCAGCGAGATCACGCCGACCAGGCTGCGCCAGGCGTGCATCGCGGGGTAATGCGTCGCGAGCGGGACGCGCTGGCTGCGCGCGAGCAGCCATATGAAGAACATGCCCAGCAGCCCGCGATAGAACACGAGTTCGGCGGGGTTGAACCACGCCGACGCGAACTTCACGCACACCGCCATGGTGGCGAAGAAGAACGCCCCGGCGACCATCCAGAGGGCTTGCATCACGCGACCCTTCTGGATGAACCCATGAACATCCGGACGCCGACGACGCCAACAGTTCGCAGAGGACGCAGAGGTTTCATCAGGGGAATGTGACCCGGTTTCCCTTTTGCGTCCTCTGCGAATCCTTCGCGTCCTCCGCGTCCGGGTGTCCGGGTTCGGGAGCTGTCAGCCCATTTTTTGGCCGTACCACTCGTGGAAGTGCTGCATCCCGTCTTCCATCGGGCTCTGGTAGGGGCCGACCTCGTTGTCGCCGCGGTTCATCAGGGCCTTGCGCCCCGCGTCCATGCGCTCGGCAATCTCGTCGTCTTCCACGCACGTTTCCATGTACGCGGCCTGTTGCGACTCGACGAATTCGCGCTCGAAGGCGGTGATTTCCTCGGGGTAGTAGAACTCCACCATGTTCATCGTCTTCTGCGGGGACACCGGGTGCAGTGTCGATACGGTGAGCACGTGCGGGTACCACTCCACCATGATGTGCGGGTAGTAGGTGAGCCAGATCGCGCCGTACTTGGGCGGCTCGCCGTTGCCGTAGCCCAGAAGCGCCTTGTTCCAGCGCTCGTAGGTGGGGCTGCCGGCCTTTCCCAGGCGGTTGGCGACACCCACGGTCTGCACAGAGTAGTTGTCCTTGAATTCCCAGCGCAGGTCCTCGCAGTCGACCATGCTACCCAGCCCCGGGTGGAAGGGGCCGACGTGGTAGTCCTCGAGGTAGACCTCGATGAAGGTTTTCCAGTTGTAGTTGCACTCGTGCATCTCGACGCGGTCGAGCACCATGCCGCTGAAATCGAGATCCGCCAGCGGGCCCATGTGGGCGAGTTGCCGCCCGACATCGACGCCGTTGTTCTCGAACATCAGGCCGTTCCACTCCTGCAACCCGTAGTTGTTGAGGTTCAGGCACGGGTCTTCCGGGAAGTGCGGCGCACCCAGCAGCGTGCCGGCAGGCGCGGCTTGCCCGCCGCTGTAGGTCCAGCGGTGCAGTGGGCAGACGATGTTGCCCCCGGAAGCGGAGTTGTCGCGTATCGAGCCGCGATCCTTGAGGATCACGGCCTGTCGGTGCCGGCAGACGTTCGAGATGAGCTCTACCCCGCGCGGCGTGCGCAGGAGCGCGCGCCCCCCGCCCTCCTGGGGCAGTGCGTAATAGTCGCCTTCACTCGGCACGGAAAGCTGGTGCCCCACATAACGGGGCCCGGGCTTGAAGATGGAATCCTGTTCGCGCTGGAAGAGCGAGGGATCGAAATAGCTGGAGACAGGAAGTTGGCTTGCGGCCTGCTGTAGCTGAAGACTTAAATCAGACATGGGTGACCTGACCTAGAGACTCCCCCTATGAAGGGGCAGGGAAGCGCTGTTTCTTTTTAAGGGATTGGCGCGAGGAATGAACGCAACAAAAACCGGGCCGATGCCCGGGTTGGAAGGAAGGGCATTGTACCCAAGGGGGGTAGATGTGCCTGTTGGGGCTGATATCAAGCCTGCCCAGAGGCGTCACGGCCTAGAATTCACGGTTTTCGTGCCGTACCCGTCCATGCCCAAGGCCCCTTCCAAACCCCCCGCCAGTTACGAAGCCGCGCTCGAGGAGCTTGAGCAGCTCGTGGGCCTGATCGAATCGGGCCAGTTGCCGCTCGAGCAATTGCTCACGGGATACCAGCGCGGCGCGGAGCTGCTTCAGTTCTGCCGCGACAAGCTGCAGGCGGTGGAGAACCAGGTCAAGGTGCTGGACGAAGGAGTGCTCAAGCCGTGGACGCAAGAGTGAAGGCACCTGCCGCGTTCGAACTGGCCGACTGGAGCGGCGAGCGCCTCGCGCGAGTCGAGGCGGCGCTCTCTGCGTGGGTGGTCGACGATGCGCCTGCGGGCCTGGGCGATGCCATGCGCTACGCCGTGCTCGATGGCGGCAAGCGTTTGCGGCCGCTGCTTGTGCTCGCCGCGAACGAAGCCGTGCAAGGCAACGACGAGGCCGCGCTGCGAGCCGCCTGCGCCGTGGAATTGATCCACGCCTATTCCCTCGTGCACGACGACATGCCATGCATGGACAACGACGTGTTGCGCCGGGGCAAGCCCACCGTGCATGTGAAGTTCGGCCAGGCCCAGGCGCTGCTCGCGGGCGACGCCTTGCAGGCACTGGCCTTCGAGTTGCTCGTGCCGGGTGGCGACGCCGTGCCGCCGCAGGTGCAAGCCACGCTGTGCCGCATGCTGGCGAATGCTGCGGGCCACGCGGGCATGGCCGGGGGCCAGGCCATCGACCTCGCCAGCGTGGGCCGCCCGCTCACCGAGGACGAGTTGCGAGAGATGCATCGCCGCAAGACTGGCGCGCTGCTGCAGGGCAGCGTGATGATGGGCGCCGCCTGTGGCGAGACGACTCTCTCGGGCCGCAGTGCCCTGCAGGCGTACGGCTCCGCAGTGGGCCTTGCGTTCCAGGTGGTGGACGACATCCTGGACGTGACCGCTGATTCGGCGACGCTGGGAAAAACCGCCGGCAAGGATGCCGACCAGAACAAGCCGACCTATGTGTCGCTGCTAGGTCTGGACCGTTCGCGCGTGTATGCCCGCGAGTTGCTGGGCGAAGCGCTTGCGTCGCTCGCTGCCAGTGGATTGACCGACACTCGCGCCCTGCATGGACTGGCCATCATGGTCGTCGACCGCGATAACTGACATGACCCTGCTCGAAACCATCAACGACCCGGCCGACCTGCGCAAGCTGCCGCGCACGCAGCTCAAGCCCCTGGCTGACGAACTGCGTGCGTACCTGCTCGACAGCGTCTCCAAGACCGGCGGGCACCTGAGCTCCAACCTCGGCACGGTGGAACTGACCATTGCGCTGCACTACGTCTTCAACACGCCGTACGACCGGCTGGTGTGGGACGTGGGCCACCAGACCTACCCGCACAAGATCCTCACGGGGCGGCGCGAGCGCATGGGTTCGTTGCGGCAGTTCGGTGGCCTGGCGGGCTTCCCGGCGCGCGCCGAGAGCGAGTACGACGCTTTCGGCACTGCGCACTCGTCCACCAGCATCAGCGCGGCGCTGGGCATGGCGGTGGCGGCGCAGCGCAAGGGCGAGAACCGCAAGGCCGTGGCGATCATCGGCGACGGTGCAATGAGCGCAGGCATGGCCTTTGAGGCACTGAATAACGCAGGCGTCGCCGATTGCGACATCCTGGTGATCCTCAATGACAACGACATGTCGATCAGCCCGCCGGTGGGTGCGCTCAACCGCTACCTCGCGCAGTTGATGAGCGGCCAGTTCTATGCGGCCGCCAAGAACGTCGGCAAGAACGTGCTCAAGGTCGCACCGCCGTTGTTCGAGCTGGCCAAGCGCATCGAGGAACACGCCAAGGGCATGGTGGTGCCCGCCACGCTGTTCGAGAAGTTCGGCTTCAACTACGTCGGCCCGATCGACGGCCACGATCTGGAGTCGCTGGTGCCCACGCTGGAGAACATCAAGCGGCTCGCCGGTCCGCAGTTCCTGCACGTGGTCACCAAGAAGGGCCAGGGCTACAAACTCGCCGAAGCGGACCCGGTGGCCTACCACGGCCCCGGCAAGTTCGACCCGGCGGTGGGCTTGACGCCGAGCGCTGCCGGCAAGATCACGTTCACGCAGGTGTTTGGCCAGTGGCTGTGCGACATGGCGGCGAAAGACGAGCGGCTGATGGGCATCACGCCCGCGATGCGCGAGGGCTCGGGGCTGGTCGAATTCGAGAAGCGTTTCCCGTCCCGCTACTTCGATGTGGGCATCGCGGAGCAGCACGCGGTCACCTTCGCCGGGGGCCTGGCCACCGAGGGCCTGAAGCCGGTGGTCGCGATCTATTCCACCTTCCTGCAGCGTGGCTATGACCAGTTGATCCACGACGTCGCGCTGCAGAACCTGCCGGTGGTGTTCGCGCTCGACCGCGCGGGCATCGTCGGCGCGGACGGCCCCACGCACGCGGGCGCGTACGACATTCCGTACTTGCGTTGCATCCCGAACATGGGCATCGCATGCCCGTCGGATGAAAACGAGTGTCGCAAGCTGCTCACCACTGCTTTCCTGCGCGACCATCCGGTAGCGGTGCGCTATCCGCGCGGCGCCGGTCCAGGCGCGGCGATGGAGCCGGGACTCGAGCCCTTGCCCTACGGCAAGGGCATCGTGCGGCGCGAAGGCTCGGGCATCGCGATCCTCGCATTCGGCACGATGCTGCAGCCGGCACTCGTCGCGGCGGAGAGGCTCGGCGCGACAGTGGTCGACATGCGCTGGGCCAAGCCGATCGACGTCGAGTTGCTGCTGGAGGTCGCGGCGAAGCACGAAGCTTTTGTGACAGTGGAAGAGGGCGCGATCATGGGCGGCGCGGGCAGCGCAGTGGGCGAGGCATTGCAAGCGGCTGGCGTCGTCAAGCCGATGCTTCAGCTCGGGCTGCGCGATGAATTCATCCCGCACGGTGACCCGGCGAAGCTGCTTGCCATGCAGGGGCTGGACGCCGCTGGCATCGAAGCATCGATTCGCGCGCGCTATCCCGAACTCGCGCAACATGTGCCCCCTGCATTGAAAGTTGTCGGCTAAGGGGCGCGCGCGGACTTTCGTTCCTGAAAGATTACTGACGCGCTAGACAATCCAAAAGGCTTCTCAAGGGAAAACCCCTGAGAACCTAAGTGGGCGCGTTCCTAGAATCAACGCCTGAGTGCTTCCCCGGTCCATCGGACGAAGCAGTTTCATTTCTGTCTTTGAATCCCTTTACGAGGAGCGCCATCCATGGATCGTCGATCACTTATCAAGAATGCCGGTATCGCCGGCGTGCTGGCTGCGGGCGTCGCCCCGGCAGTGCATGCGCAGGCAGCCATCCGCTGGCGCCTGGCTTCGAGCTTTCCGAAGTCGCTGGACACGATTTTCGGTGCGGCCATGATTTTCTCGGACTCCGTCAAGGCGATGTCGGGCGGCAAGTTCGACATCTCCGTGCATGCCGCCGGTGAACTGATGCCCGCCTTCGGCGTGGTCGACGGGGTGCAGAACGGCACGGTCGAGATGGCCAACACCGCGCCGTACTACTTCTTCGGCAAGGATGAAACCTTCGCCATCGGCTGCTCCATCCCCTTCGGCCTGAACAGCCGGCAGATGACGGCCTGGATGTATGAGGGCAACGGCCTGAAGCTGATGCGCGAGTTCTACGCCGGCTACAACATCGTCAACTTCCCGATGGGCAATACCGGCGCGCAGATGGGCGGCTGGTTCCGCAAGCCGATCAAGTCGCTGGCCGACTTCAAGGGCCTGAAGTTCCGCGTCGGCGGTTTTGCCGGCAAGGTGGTCGAGCGCATCGGCGGCGTGCCGCAAAACATCCCTGGTGGGGAGATCTACCAGGCGCTGGAAAAAGGCACCATCGACGCGGCCGAGTGGGTGGGCCCCTACGACGACCAGAAGCTCGGCTTCTACAAAGTGGCCCAGAACTACGCCTACCCGGGCTGGTGGGAAGGTGGCCCGCAGTTGGACCTGTTCATCAACGACAAAGCCTTTGCCGGCTTGTCGGCCGAGTACAAGGCCATCATCGAATGTGCGTCGGCCTATGCCCACGTTGACATGCAGGCCAAGTACGACGCCCGCAACTCCTCGGCGCTGAAGCAGTTGGTGGCTGGCGGCGCCAAGCTGTTCCCATTCCCGAAAGACCTGATGGAGGCGGCCTTCAAGGAATCGATGGCGCTGTACAGCGAGATCTCGGCCAAGAACCCGCGCTGGAAGAAGGTCTACGACGATTACGCGTCGTTCCGCCGCGATGCCAATCTGTGGTTCCAGTTCACCGAGGCCAACTTCGACGACTTCATGCAGAAGCAGAAGCTCTGATCGACGGGCCGGGCGCTGCGGCGCCGCCGGTCGAAACCACCCCAGCAGACAGCCTGCTGGGGTTTTTTTTGGGCGTTTGACGGGCCATGTGAGGCACGGCGTGCCGGCCTGACCTTCGACGCATGTTCATTGCGTAAGGACTGCGTGGCCTGCCCGACCGACGGGAGACCCGCGCCGCGGGCAAGGCCCTCCCAGCGATTTTTCAAACAGGAAACCCATGAAAACGATGATCTTGACCGCCGTTGCCACCGCCGCTGCACTGGCCGCACTGTCCACCCCGGCAACAGGCCAGTCGGCTGGCGGCGGTGACATCGATCCGACCCGCATGGTCGACGCCTTCGAGGCCACCAACGGCAAGTTCGAGGGCTACCGCCGCTCCGGCGCCAAGGGCATCTGTGCGGTGGGCGAGTTTGTCGGGTCGACCGAAGGCCGCGCCTTGTCGACCGCGTCGGCGTTCAGTGGCCGCCCGGTGCCGGTGATCGTGCGCTTCTCGGTGGGTGGCGCCAACCCCAAGGCGGCCGACAACACCAAGAGCCAGCGCAACATGGCGCTGCAGTTCAACCTGCCAGATGGCGAGTCGTGGCAAATGGGCAATATTTCTGCCCCGGTCTTCGGCGCATCCTCCCCGCAACAGTTCCTCGGCCGCTTGGCCTCGCTGCAGCCCGACCCTGCCACCAAAATGCCGGACCCAGCCAAGGTCAAGGCCTTTGCCGACGCCAACCCCGAGGTGCTGTTGCAGGGCAAGTACTACGCGTCGCAGCCAGTGCCCGCCAGCTTTGGCAGCGTCAACTACTGGGGCGTGCATGCTTTCGGGTTCACCAATGCCGCCGGCACCAAACAGTTTGGAAAATGGGTGTTTGAGCCGGTGGGCGGCGTGCAGGGCCTGAGTGACGACGATGCCAAGGCCAAGGGAGCGAGCTTCCTGTTTGACGACCTGCGTGAACGGGTCAGTCAGGGCAAAGTGGCTTTTGCCTTCAACCTGGAGCTGGCACAGGCTGGCGACAGGATTGACAGCGCCACCGTGCCGCTGCCTGAAGGTCGCAAAAAGG